>NZ_JBJGYI010000090.1:0-732 GCF_054049915.1 Geodermatophilus sp. SYSU D00766 | reverse complement strand
TGTACTGACCGGAAACGTTGGTCGGGAGCGTGTGACCACGGGATCTAGTTGACGGATCTTGTGAGGGAGGACCTCCGGGCGTGGAGTGGAGCTGCTGAAGGCGACCACTGCCACGACACCGGAGGTCCTCGTGCTCCACGCTAATGCCGCACTGACCCCGCGCCAGCGGCTGCAGATGGCCCGACTCATTGTCGAGGAGAAGTGGCCGGCGGCGCGGGCCGCCGAGCGCTTCGGTGTCTCGGCGACCACCGCCCGGCGCTGGGCCGGCCGCTACCGCACAGAAGGCGCCGCCGGCATGGCCGACCGCTCCAGCCGGCCCCACACCAGCCCGACCAAGACCGATCCGGCCACGACCAAGCGGATCGTGTCGCTGCGGCTGCGCAAGCGCTGGGGCGCGCACCGGCTGGCCGCCGAGACCGGCGTGGCGCCCTCCACCGCCGGCGCGGTGCTGCGCCGCTGCCGGATCCACCGGCTGGCCCGCCTCGACCGTCGCCAGCGAGCCGTGACCCGCTACGAGCACCCCGCACCCGGCGAGTTGCTGCACGCCGATGTGAAGAAGCTGGGCAACATCCCCGCCGGCGGCGGCTGGCGCTTCCTGGGTCAGCAGGCCGGCAAGGCCAACCGGCACCACGATGGCGGCCGCGCCCGCAACCGCTACCGCAATCCGCTGATGGGCCACGGCTTCATCCACGTCGTCCTCGACGACCACTCCCGCACCGCCTACGCCGAGAT
>NZ_JBJGYI010000089.1:0-763 GCF_054049915.1 Geodermatophilus sp. SYSU D00766 | reverse complement strand
CATGGCCGCCATCACCTACGACCACGCCACCTTGACCTATCCGGGGGCGTCCGCGCCGTCGGTCAGCGGGCTGGACCTCGACGTCGCCGACGGGGAGTTCCTGGTGCTGGTCGGCCCCTCGGGCAGTGGCAAGTCCACCGCGCTGCGGATGCTGGCCGGGCTGGAGGAGGTGACCGAGGGGTCGATCCGGATCGGTGACCGCGACGTCACCCACCTGCCGCCCAAGGAACGCGACATCGCGATGGTGTTCCAGAACTACGCGCTGTACCCGCACATGACGGTGGCGGACAACATGGGCTTCGCGCTGAAGATCGCCGGGATGAAGAAGGACCAGATCCGCACCCGGGTGGAGGAGGCGGCCAAGGTGCTCGACCTCACTCCGTATCTGGACCGCAAGCCCAAGGCGCTGTCGGGGGGGCAGCGGCAGCGGGTGGCGATGGGCCGGGCGATCGTGCGCCAGCCGCAGGCGTTCTTGATGGACGAGCCGTTGAGCAACCTCGACGCCAAGCTGCGGGTGCAGACCCGCACCGAGATCGCCGCGCTGCAGCGGCGGCTGGGCATCACCACCGTCTACGTCACCCACGACCAGGTCGAGGCGATGACGATGGGCGATCGGGTGGCGGTGCTCAAGGACGGGCTGCTGCAGCAGGTCGACACCCCGCGCAACCTCTACGACCGGCCGGTCAACGAGTTCGTGGCCGGGTTCATCGGCTCGCCGGCGATGAACCTCGTGCAGGTGGAGCTCACCGAGGGTGGGGCGCGG
>NZ_JBJGYI010000088.1:0-968 GCF_054049915.1 Geodermatophilus sp. SYSU D00766 | reverse complement strand
GGGTGCCGACGCCGGACATGCAGCTGACCCTGCCGATGATCGAGCTGTTCGGCCGCGGCGGGGCGCTGAAGTCCTCCTGGTACGGCGACTGCCTGCCCAGCCGCGACTTCCCCATGCTGGCCGACCTCTACCGGCAGGGCCGCTTCCCGCTGGCCGACTTCGTCACCGAGACGGTCGGCCTCGACGACGTCGAGGCCGCCTTCGACGACCTGCGCCGGGGCGGGGTCCTGCGCTCGGTCGTGGTGCTCGACAAGTGAGCGCGCCGGCTCCCCCAGCTGCGCGGGACCGAGGACCGGGTGGTCGAGCACGTCCCCGGACCGTGCCCCTCACGGTGACGGTGACCGAGGCCAGGGGTCTGGCGCCGACGCTGGAGCTGGCCGAGCGCCAGTCCGGCCACGGCTTCGGCGTCACGCCGCACCCTGGCGGCGCGGCAGGTCCACGGCCGGTCGCACCTGGCCGACGTCGTCGCCCGCCTCGACGCCGCCGGCGTCGACGGCGTGTTCGTGGTCGGGGGCGACGCCGCCGAGCCGGTGGGCCCGTTCCCGGACGCGCTCTCCCTGCTCGAGGAGCTGGCGGGCCTCGGCCACGGGCACGGCAGGTCGCGCTGCGCGGCGTCGGACCGCCGATCCGCGTCGGCATCCCCGGAGCGGTGACGCGCCAGAGACTGGTCCGCATCTCGGCCGGGCTCGGGCTCGCACAGTCGGCCCGCTCCCTGTCGAAGCAGCACGGCCTCCTCTGGCGCTTCCTGCTCCCCCACGGGTACCGGCCGGACCGGCTCGTCGAGCGCCTGGCCCCCGCGCTCGGGCAGCCCGGGCACCACCTGCAGGGCCTCCACCTCTCCACGTTCGACGAGGTGGCGCGCACCGAGGCGTGGCGGCAGGAGTGGCTGGAGCGCCTGTCGGACGCCGGGGGCAGCTGAGCGGCACACCCACGGCAGCGGGGCCGGGAGGACGTCGTCCTCCCGGCCC
>NZ_JBJGYI010000087.1:0-1054 GCF_054049915.1 Geodermatophilus sp. SYSU D00766 | reverse complement strand
CTAGGGCCTGTCTGAGCGATCTCGGCGGGTGAGGTCACACAGCCAGATGCGGATGGCCGCGACGGTGACGGTGCCGGCGAAGACGTAGCCGCGTTTGTCGGTGCGCATGGCCACGGCGCGGTGGTCCTTGAGCCGGTTGATGGCGCGTTCGACGGTGTTGCGGCGCTGGTAGGCCCTCGGGTCGAAGACCGGTGGCCGCCCGCCGCAGTTGCCGCGGCGCCGCCGGTGCCGGACCTGGTCTTCGGGCACCGGGATGGTGGTCCGGATGCGGCGACGGCGCAGATCGGCCCGCAGCCAGGTGGCCGAGTAGGCGCGGTCGGCGATCAGCCGGTCCGGGCGGGTGCGCGCCGGTCCGGGCCGGCGCCGGGGCACCGTCAGGCGCGCCAGCAGCGGCGCGTAGGCCAGCGTGTCGCCGCGTTGACCGGGGCTGAGCACGTGCACCAGTGGGCGGCTGCGGGCGTCGGCGAGCAGGTGCACCTTGGTGCTCAGCCCGCCGCGGGAGCGGCCCAGGGCCTCACGGTCCCGGCTGGCCTGGCGGCGTCGCTGCTCCGCGCCGAGGTGACCGGTGTTGACCCCCCGCTCGCCCGCGGTCGCGCGGGCCCGGGACGACCTGCGGCGCCAGCCGCTCGGCAGGCACATCCCGCGGCGGAGAACCGCGGGCGCCGGCGGCGTGCTGATGCGCGCGCACGATGGTCGAGTCCAGGCCCACCGCCCATTCGCCCTGCTCGGCGGTCAGGTCCACGTCGCAGGCGGTGCGCAGGGTCTGCAGCACCCGGTCCCAGGTGCCATCGGCTGACCAGCGGCGATGCCGGTCATAAACGGTCTGCCAGCGCCCGTAGGCCGGTGGCAGATCGCGCCACGGAGCGCCGGTGCGGGTGCGCCAGATGACCCCGTTGACCACCGGACGGTGATCGACCCAGCGGCCTCCTCGTCGCGGAGTGCGATCGGGCAGCAGCGGCTCGAGCACCGCCCACTGCTCATCAGTCAGGTCATGCCGGTCCTGCATCCGACCGCTCTACACCCACGGCGGCAAGATCCGCCAGACACTCCCTAG
>NZ_JBJGYI010000086.1:0-1649 GCF_054049915.1 Geodermatophilus sp. SYSU D00766 | reverse complement strand
TGAATGGTTGTCCGGCGGTGTCCTACTCTCCCACCCCGTCTCCAGGGCAGTACCATCGGCGCTGAGAGGCTTAGCTTCCGGGTTCGGAATGGGACCGGGCGTTTCCCTCTCGCCATGACCGCCGTAACACTGTGAACGTGAACCCACGCCACACCCCAGGGGGCGGGTCGGGTGCGTTCAGAACCGCACAGTGGACGCTGTCGTTACACACACGCTTCTTCTCATCCCCGGCGCGGGTGTGCGCGGGTTAGGGGTGTGGTCAAGCCCTCGGCCTGTTAGTACCGGTCAGCTCCACACCTCGCGGTGCTTCCACTTCCGGCCTATCAACCCGCTGGTCTGGGCGGGGGCCTTACCCCATTCACTGGGTGAGAGACCTCATCTCGAAGCGAGCTTCCCGCTTAGATGCTTTCAGCGGTTATCCCTGCCGAACGTAGCCAACCAGCAGTGCACCTGGCGGTACAACTGGCACACCAGAGGTTCGTCCGTCCCGGTCCTCTCGTACTAGGGACAGCTCTTCTCAAGTCTCTTACGCGCACGGCGGATAGGGACCGAACTGTCTCACGACGTTCTAAACCCAGCTCGCGTACCGCTTTAATGGGCGAACAGCCCAACCCTTGGGACCTACTCCAGCCCCAGGATGCGACGAGCCGACATCGAGGTGCCAAACCATCCCGTCGATATGGACTCTTGGGGAAGATCAGCCTGTTATCCCCGGGGTACCTTTTATCCGTTGAGCGACACCGCTTCCACATGCCGGTGCCGGGTCACTAGTCCCAGCTTTCGCTCCTGCTCGACCCGTCGGTCTCACAGTCAAGCTCCCTTGTGCACTTGCACTCGACACCTGATTGCCAACCAGGCTGAGGGAACCTTTGGGCGCCTCCGTTACCCTTTGGGAGGCAACCGCCCCAGTTAAACTACCCACCTGACACTGTTCCTGATCCGGATCACGGACCCAGGTTAGACATCCAATTCGACCAGAGTGGTATTTCAACGGCGACTCCACCGACACTGGCGTGCCGGCTTCCCAGTCTCCCACCTATCCTACACAAGCCGAACCGAACACCAATATCAAGCTGTAGTGAAGGTCCCGGGGTCTTTCCGTCCTGCCGCGCGTAACGAGCATCTTTACTCGTAGTGCAATTTCGCCGAGCCTGTGGTTGAGACAGCTGAGAAGTCGTTACGCCATTCGTGCAGGTCGGAACTTACCCGACAAGGAATTTCGCTACCTTAGGATGGTTATAGTTACCACCGCCGTTTACTGGCGCTTGAGTTCTGAGCTTCGCACACCGAAGTGCACTAACCCGTCCCCTTAACGTTCCAGCACCGGGCAGGCGTCAGTCCGTATACCTCGTCTTACGACTTCGCACGGACCTGTGTTTTTAGTAAACAGTCGCTTCTCACTGGTCTCTGCGACCCCCCTCCGCTGCACCGCGCGAGGCGGTTGACGGGCGAGGGTCCCCCTTCTCCCGAAGTTACGGGGGCATTTTGCCGAGTTCCTTAACCACAGTTCGCTCGATCGCCTCGGTATTCTCTACCTGACCACCTGAGTTGGTTTGGGGTACGGGCCGCTCGGAACTCGCTAGAGGCTTTTCTCGGCAGCATAGGATCATCGAATTCGCCTCATTCGGCTATGCGTCAGGCCTCACCCT
>NZ_JBJGYI010000085.1:0-2102 GCF_054049915.1 Geodermatophilus sp. SYSU D00766 | reverse complement strand
GGCCGCGCCGCCCCCGCGCCCCCGCCCGCCCCCCCCCCCGCCCCCCCCCGGGCCGGGCCCCCCCCCGGGTCGGGTGACGCAGGCCCGTGGTCACGGGCGGGTCACGCCGGATCCCACGGCTCACACGGCGCGTGTTCCTCACCGAGCCGGTCCGGACGGTCACCGTACGTTGCGGCGCAGTCGGCGCCACCCGGGCGCTGCGGTCGCCGGAAGGTGCCCCATGCCCACCCCCTCTCCCGAGCGCCGCCGGCACGTGCAGCGCTTCGGCCTCGCCGGCATCGGCGCCGCCGTGCTCCTCGTCGGGATCGCCTCCCCGGCGGCCGCGGCGCCCGGCGTCGTCATCCCGCTCGCGCCGACCGAGGTGGTCCTCGTCCCGGTCGCTCCCGAGAACGGCGACGTGGCGGTCCTGGACCCCGTGGCCGACCCGGCCGCGAGCGCGTTCGAGCCCGTCCTCGTCCAGTTCGGCGAGACACTGACCGTGGACCTGCCCGACGAGCTCGACCCCACCAACGCCCTGGTCGAGCTCGCCTTCGACGCCGACGACGACGGCTCCCCGGACCGGACCTACGTCACGGGGAGCGTGACCGACCCCCTGGTCGTGAACCCGGTCGGCGACAACGACCTGGAGGTCGAGCTGCCGACCGACGACGGCGTGAGCGGGCCGCTGGCGACCCTGAGCATCGCGCCGCTGGAGACCGCGCTCGGGCCGGAGTTCACCGTCGCGCCGCTGCTCGAGTACACGCTGGACCTCAGCTCCGCCACCCCGACCGGCACGACGCTCTTCCCCGAGCTGGTCGCCTTCGCGGCGGTGCCCTGCGACCTGAGCTCGACCGACCCGTGCCCGGTCGCCGTGGTCGCCGGCACGACCTTCACCCTCGACCTCACCGCGGACTCCGTGCTGCGGGACCTCGGCCTCACCGACCTGACCGGTGTCCAGGTCGCCCTGCAGAGCATCGACGACCCCAGCGCCGAGCCGGTGCTGCTCGCCGTCGAGGTGAGCGGCTCCACCGCGACGGTCGCTCTGCCCGCGGACCTCGCCCCCGGTGCCTACGGCGTCGTCCTCGGCCAGCCCATCGCGTCGGGCCTGTCGATCGTGGTCGCCGAGCTGGCGGTGTCGGCCCCGCCCGCCGTCGCGCCGGTCGTCGCCCCGCCGACCGCCGCGGCTCCGACCACGCAGGCGGTCGTCACCAACGCGGGGCTGCGCTCGAACACCGGCGTGACCGCTCCGGCGGCCGAGGGCGGCTCCGGCGGCGTCGCCGTCGGTGCCGGTGCCGGGCTGCTGCTCCTCGCCGGTGCCGGCGGTGTCGCGGTGGCCCGCAGCCGTCGTCGTCCGGCCGTCGGCCCCGAGGCGGGCGAGGCCTGATGCGGCCGGGGCGGCGCACCGCCGCAGCCGCGGCGGTCGCCGCCCTGGGCGTCGCCGGGAGCGCGCTGCTCGTCGTGGGCCTGGCCGACGGGGAGTCCGCCGCGGCCACCGGGTGGGCCGACCCGGTGGCCGCGGCCACCGCCACCCCGCCGGTCGCCGAGCCCGCGCAGCCGACGCTGCCGCCGGAGGGGACGACGCTGCCGACGCCGTCGTCGGACGTGCACGTGACCGTCCCGGCGCTGGGCGTGGACCTGCCGGTGCTCCCGCTGGCCCCCACCGGCGGGGTGATCAACCCGCCGGCCCTCACCGCGGCGTACTGGATCGACTCCTACGGCGAACCGGTGGGCGACGCCGCGCAGGCCGACAACACCCTCTACATCGCCGCGCACGCGACCGGCACCGGCGAGTACGGCTTCGACGCGCTGGTGGACGCCGAGGCCGCCGACGAGGGGCTGGCACCCGGCGACGTCGTCGAGGTCAGCACGCCGCAGGGCACCGTCGACTACACCGTCGAGCGGACCGGCCGGTACGCCAAGGACGAGCTGGCCGGCGCCGGCGAGATCTGGGAGGCGGTGCCCGGACGGCTGGTGCTCATCACCTGCTTCCAGCGCGCCGGCAAGGCCGCCACCGAGAACCTGGTCGTCGTCGCCTCCGCCTGACCCGGGGGCGGGCCGGGCCCTGGGCCGGCCCTGCCCCGCGGCGGGCCCGGGCGGGTGCCCCGGGCGGTGGGGGGGGGGGG
>NZ_JBJGYI010000084.1:0-2136 GCF_054049915.1 Geodermatophilus sp. SYSU D00766 | reverse complement strand
GCTGGAGCTGTAGCGACCGGCGGTGGGGCCACCGCCAGGACCACCAGCACCGTGGTCAGCGGGCTCCACAGGACCAGCCCGTCGGCCGGCAGCCAGCCCAGGACGGCCAGCGGGGCGAGCAGCGCCGCCGGCACCGCCCACGTCACCAGGGGAACCAGCGCCGGCGGCCACGCCTGCCGACGCAGCCACAGCGCGCTGCCGGCGGCCCAGACCGCGACAGCGGCTCCGGCGGCTCCCCACCCGGTCGCGCCGGCGAGCGTCCAGCCCACGACCAGGGCGGCCAGGCCGGGCAGCGGCACCAGCAGGGCGCGGACGCAGCCGGCGAGCGCGGCACGCCGCGGCGCCGGCGGTGCGGGACCGGCCCGGAGGACGGCGCTCACCGGGCCACCCCCGCCACCGGCGGACGGGAGCCGGTCCCCGCCTGCTCCGCGTCGGCGGCCATCCGGTCGGCCAGCGCGGCGGCGTCGGCGCCGACGAAGCCGAGCAGCGCCGAGCCGCGGGAGGTCTGCCAGGGCTGGCCCAGGACGTAGAGCCCGGGCACCTCGGTGACCCCGGCGGTGTGCCGGACGGCGCCGGCGTCGTCGAGGGCGCCGGGCACGTGCAGCCAGGAGTGGTCGGGCCGGTAGCCGGTCGCCCACACGACGGCGTCGACGTCGACGGTGGTCCCGTCGGCGAAGACGGCGGTGGCGCCCGTCAGGTCGGTCAGCCGCGGGCGGAACTCGATGCCCCGCCGGCGCAGTGCGCGGCTGCGGGTGCCGATGACCAGGTCGCCGCGGGCGCGCAGCCGGCGGCCGAGGCGGCTGCGCGCGGGCACGGTGAAGAAGCCGACCGCGTCGAGCCAGTCGAACAGGTCACGGCCGGCGATGCGCTGGGGCAGCTCGGTCGGCCGGGTGCCGACCGCGACGGTGACCGGCTGGGTGGCGGCGAGCTCGGCGGCGATCTGCAGGCCGGAGTTGGCCGCGCCGACGACCAGCACGCGGCCGCCGCCGGGCAGCTGGGCCGGGTTCCGGTACGCGGAGCTGTGCAGCTGCGGCACGTCCGGGTCCAGCTGGCCGGCGAGGGCCGGGACGTGCGGGGTCTGGAACGGGCCGGTGGCGACCACGACCTGCCGGGCGCGCAACGTCCCGGTCGGGGTGGTGGCGGTGAAGGTGCCGTCGGCCTCGCGGTGCAGCCGGACCACCGGGGTGTCCAGCCGGACCGGCAGGGCGAAGTGCGCGGCGTAGGCGGCCAGGTAGTCGGCGACGTCGTCCTTGCCCGGGTGGCTGTCGGCCGGGGCGGGGAACGGCAGGCCCGGCAGCGAGTCGTACCGGGCCGGGCTGAACAGCCGCAGCGAGTCCCACCGGTCCCGCCACGCGGAGCCGATCTCCGGGCCGGCGTCGACGAGCAGGAGGTCCGCGCCGCGGGCGGCGAGGTGGTGCCCGAGGGCGAGGCCGGCCTGGCCGGCGCCGACGACGAGCACGTCGAGGAGCCGGTCCGCGGGTCGGGTGGGGAGGGTCATGGCGTCTCCTGGTCGGCGTGTGGTGGGGAGGGGGCGGGTGCGGTCAGCCGAGGCCGACGGTGAGCAGGGCGGCGGCGACGACGAGGTCGGCGACCAGGCAGGTCTCGGCGTACCAGCGCGGCACGACCCGGCCCAGGCGGTGGTGGGCGCCGTCCCAGGCGGCGTGGGCGAGCCAGCCGGCGGCGAGCACGTAGCGGGCGGCAGCGGGCTCGACGGCGACCGCGGCGAGGGCCACCGCGCCGAAGCCGAGCACCGCCGCGGTCTGTGCGGTCAGCAGCCGCCGGTCACCCAGGTCGCCGCGGGCGGTGCCCCAGGTCAGGTGGACGACCGCGGCCAGCAGCACGCACCACGCGCTCGTCCAGGCCTGCGCGGGCTCGGGTAGCCGGGCGACGAGCGCGAGGCCGTTGGCGGCCGCGACGGCACCGAGCGCGGCCGGCCAGCGGCGGACGAGGACGCCGCGCACGCCGTCGGCGCGGCGGGTCGCGAGGTCCGGGGCGGCGGTCGCGCGGGTCATCGGGTCTCCTCGGTCCGGGCTGGGTGCGGCTCGGACGCTAGGAGCCGGCCGTCGGCGTCACGCCGGCAGAACCGCCAGGTCGGTCGCCTGGCCCCGACCGGGCTCCCCGGGTCAGAGATCCAGG
>NZ_JBJGYI010000083.1:0-2940 GCF_054049915.1 Geodermatophilus sp. SYSU D00766 | reverse complement strand
CCCCCCCCCCCCCCCCCCCCCCCCCCCCCCCCCCCCCCCCCCCCCCCCCCCTCCCGTCACCGCACCCGCCCAGCCCGCCCTCAGGAGCCCCGTTGAGCGTCCAGCCCGTCCCCGCCGACCGCGCGCCGAGCGACTTCGACGACCCCGACGACGTCGCCCGCGCCTTCGCCGCGCAGGGCTACGTCACCGACCGGCGGCTGGCCACGACGACGTTCGTCATGTCCCGGCTGGCCAAGCCGCTCCTGCTGGAGGGGCCGGCCGGCGTGGGCAAGACCGACCTGGCCAAGACGCTGGCCGCCGTCACCGGCCGCCGGCTGCTGCGCCTGCAGTGCTACGAGGGCCAGGACGAGACCAAGGCCCTCTACGAGTGGGACTACGGCAAGCAGCTGCTCTACACCCAGATCCTGCGGGAGAAGACCGCCGCACTGCTCGGCGACGCCGACACCCTCGAGGCGGCCGTGCAGCGGATCGCCGACGCCGACAGCGCCTTCTTCACCGAGCGCTTCCTCGCCGCCCGGCCGCTGCTGGAGGCGGTGCGCTCGGAGGAGCCGGTGGTGCTGCTGGTCGACGAGGTCGACCGCGCCGACGAGGCGCTGGAGGCGGTGCTGCTGGAGATGCTCGCCGAGTACCAGGTGTCGGTGCCCGAGATCGGCACCTTCGTCGCGCGGCAGCCGCCCTACGTCGTCCTGACCTCCAACAACACCCGCGACCTCTCCGCCGCCCTCAAGCGCCGCTGCCTGCACCTGTTCCTCGAGTACCCCGACGCCGAGCGGGAGCTGGAGATCCTGCGGTCCAAGCGCACCGGCCTCGACGACGCCGCCGCGCGCCGGCTGGTGGAGATCGTGCGCGGGCTGCGCGGGCTGGACCTGCGCAAGGCCCCCAGCATCTCCGAGACCATCGACTGGGCGCGCACCCTCGCCGTCCTCGGTGTCGGCGAGCTGTCGGCCGAGGTGCTGGCCGACACCGTGTCCGTCGTCGCCAAGTACGAGCGCGACGTGCAGCGCTCCCGCGACGCGCTGCCGCGGCTGGTCGACCCGAACGCGACGGTGCCGGAGTCCCTCGGCCACACCCACTCGCACGGGTCGCACACCCACGGCGGGCACACCCACGACCACCCGGACGACCGCCCGGACGACCACGCGCACGACCACCCGGACGACGACGGCCGCCGCGTACGGGCCGCCAAGGACACCCCCGGCCGGCACGACCGCAACTACTACGGCCAGCAGGCCGCGGCCGAGGCGCCCGACGCGGCGCCCGCGCCGAAGCGGCAGGTGGGCGCCGGCCAGGGGTCGCGCTCCTTCCCCGCCGGCAACCGCGGCGGCGCCCGGCGCCGGCCGGTCTGACGTGGAGGGGGCGCTGCACCGGTTCGTGCGGCTGCTGCGGCTGCGCGGCATGCGCGTGTCGACGGCGGAGGTCCTCGACGCGTCCGAGGCCGCGGCCGCCGTCGGCGTCAGCGACCGCGCCGCGCTGGAGGCCGCCCTGGGCGCCGCCCTGCTCAAGGACCGCCGCGACGCCGAGGTCTTCGCCGACACCTTCGACCGGTTCTTCACGCTGCGGCCGGTGGTGCCCGACGCCGAGGAGCACGGGCACGCCCACGACGACCTCGAGGACACCGGGGAGCTGACCCGGATGACGTGGGCGGCCGACCCGCCGACCGACGTCCAGGAGGGGCACAGCCACGGCAAACCGGTCGACATCCGCGACTTCTTCCGGCCCGAGGACCTCGCCGCGCAGTACAACCTGCACCAGGAGGCGAACAAGATCGACCTCGCCTCGCTGACCCAGCAGATCGTGCTGTCGTCGGAGAGCCCGGCCGGTCCGGCCGACGACGCCCGGCAGGTGCAGCTGGAGGTGTCGCGGCTGCACGACCCCGGCCTGCCCGGCGAGCTGGCGCGCGCCGGCGGCACGCCGCTGGACGTGCAGCTGACGGTCGCCCAGCAGCAGGCGCTGCGCGACTGGCTGGCCGACCCGGTCGGCGACCTGGACCCCGAGGTCGCCGAGGCGCTGCGCCGGCAGCTGGCCGGCGTCATCGAGGACCTGCCCGAGCTGCTGGCCGCCCACCTGCAGAAGCTGGCCGAGATGGCCGACCTGGCGGTCGAGGAGCGCGAGCTCGCCCGCGCGCCGGTCGAGAAGGTCACCGAGGCCGAGCGGGCGCGCATCGAGGAGTCGCTGCGCCGGCTGGCCACGTCCCTGCACGGCGGCCTGACCCACCGCAAGCGGCAGTCGCCGCGCGGACGGGTCGACGTCGCCCGGACCATGCGGAGCAACATGCGCTACGACGGCGTCCCGTTCCGGCCGGTGACCACCCGGCTGGCCGAGGACCGGCCGCGGCTGGTCGTCGTCGCCGACGTGAGCCTGTCGGTGCGGGCGACGGCGCGGTTCAGCCTGCACGTGGTGCACGCGCTGCAGGACCTGTTCGCGCAGGTGCGCACGTTCGCCTTCGTCGACGACGTCGTCGAGATCACCGACCTGTTCGACGAGCACCCGCTGGAGCACGCCCTGGGGCTGGTGTTCGGCGGCGACGTGGTCGACGTGGACGCCGCCAGCGACTACGGCACCGTGTTCGCCCGGCTCGCCGCCGACCACTCCGGCGCGTTCACCCGCCGCTCCACGCTGCTCGTGCTCGGCGACGGCCGCGGCAACGGCAACGCCCCGCGCCTGGACGTCTTCGCCGACCTCACCCGCCGCGTGCGCGAGACGATCTGGCTGACCCCCGAGCCGCGGTACTCCTGGGCGCTGGGCGGCTGTGACCTGCCCGCCTACGCCGAGCACTGCGACCGGGTGGAGGTCATCCGCGACCACAGCGGGCTGGAGAGCTGGGCCACCGACGTCGTCACCCGCGCCTCGGCCCGCTGACGGGGTGGGGGGGGGGGGGGGCGGGGGGGCCCGGGGGGGGGGGGGGGGGGGCGCCGCCCGCGCGCGCGGGGGCGGGGGCGG
>NZ_JBJGYI010000082.1:0-3642 GCF_054049915.1 Geodermatophilus sp. SYSU D00766 | reverse complement strand
GACTGCGCCACGGATTTGCCTATGGCGCGGGCCACACCCTTGCACCGGTTCTACCACTCACCGGCATCGACTACCTTCCTGCGTCACCCCATCGCTTGCCTACTACCAGTCCGGGTCCCCAGCTACTCCCACCCACACACCCGAAGGCGCGTGAGCGGTTTCGGTGGGTCAGCATCGCTGGATTCGGCATGGGCGCTCCTTCGCGGGTACGGGAATATCAACCCGTTGTCCATCGACTACGCCTGTCGGCCTCGCCTTAGGTCCCGACTCACCCTGGGCGGATTAGCCTGGCCCAGGAACCCTTGGTCTTCCGGCGGGGGAGGTTCTCACTCCCCTCTCGCTACTCATGCCTGCATTCTCACTCGCATGGCGTCCACGGCTGGCTTCCGCCGCCGCTTCACCCGCCACACGACGCTCCCCTACCCACCCACGCACCTGGCCGGCGATCCCGAAGGATCGACGGCGGGCTTGTCGCGTGAGTGCCACGGCTTCGGCGGTGTGCTTGAGCCCCGCTACATTGTCGGCGCGGAACCACTTGACCAGTGAGCTATTACGCACTCTTTCAAGGATGGCTGCTTCTAAGCCAACCTCCTGGTTGTCTCTGCGATCCCACATCCTTTTCCACTTAGCACACGCTTAGGGGCCTTAGCCGATGATCTGGGCTGTTTCCCTCTCGACTACGAACCTTATCGCCCGCAGTCTCACTGCCGCGCTCTCACTTACCGGCATTCGGAGTTTGGTTGACGTCAGTAACCTTGTGGGGCCCATCGGCCATCCAGTGCTCTACCTCCGGCAAGAAACACGCGACGCTGCACCTAAATGCATTTCGGGGAGAACCAGCTATCACCGGGTTTGATTGGCCTTTCACCCCTACCCACAGCTCATCCCCCAGGTTTTCAACCCTGGTGGGTTCGGTCCTCCACGCGGTCTTACCCGCGCTTCAACCTGGCCATGGGTAGATCACCCGGCTTCGGGTCTAGAGCACGCGACTCAGATCGCCCTGTTCGGACTCGCTTTCGCTACGGCTACCCCCCACGGGTTAACCTCGCCACGTACCGCTAACTCGCAGGCTCATTCTTCAAAAGGCACGCCATCACCCCGCACACCCGAAGGTGCGCATTCTGAGCTCTGACGGCTTGTAGGCACACGGTTTCAGGTACTATTTCACTCCCCTCCCGGGGTACTTTTCACCTTTCCCTCACGGTACTCGTCCGCTATCGGTCACCAGGGAGTATTCAGGCTTAGCGGGTGGTCCCGCCGGATTCACACCGAATTTCACGGGCTCGGTGCTACTTGGGAACACGCCACAGGAGGACCGGTGTTTTCGTGTACGGGGCTCTCACCCTCTACGGCGACCCCTTCCAGAGGCCTTCCACTAACATCCGGTCTTTCTCACTCCTTCGCACGCCGGCAGACATGCGCGGGCGGTCCCACGACCCCGCTTCCACAACCCCTGCCGGGTATCACATGGAAACGGTTTAGCCTCATCCGCTTTCGCTCGCCACTACTCACGGAATCACGGTTGTTTTCTCTTCCTGTGGGTACTGAGATGTTTCACTTCCCCACGTTCCCTCCACACGCCCTATGTGTTCAGGCGCGGGTCACACCACATGACTGGTGCGGGGTTCCCCCATTCGGACACCCTCGGATCAACGCTCGGTTGGCAGCTCCCCGAGGCTTATCGCAGCCTCCCACGTCCTTCATCGGCTCCTGGTGCCCAGGCATCCACCGTGTGCCCTCAACATCTTGGCCACACCACTACCTACACACACTCGACACCCACACCCCACCACCACACCGGCCGGCCACCCCCACAGGGGCACCACCGGAGCAAGCGAGGGACGTGCGGGTCCAGAGATCAAAAGATGCTCGCGTCCACTGTGCAGTTCTCAACGACCAACCAGCCACCCCCCACACCGACCCCACCAGCCCCGGCTCCGCACCCACAGGGCACCGACCACCAGGCGGTATGAGATCCAGGAGGCCCTGGACCCCCGGGCGAACCCGGGGCGAGGTGAGCACCACCGGCACCGGCCATCACTGACCGGACCGGGCCCGCTCCCTCAGGACCCAACAGCGTGCCTACGACCACCCGCCCACCCCGGCCCCGTTCCCCACGCCCCGCCCTCCGAGGAGGACACGACGCCGTACTAGAAGCCGGCAGCAGCCGGCGGCCGAACTGGTCAGCGTTCCACCCTCGAGCACTGTCTCGACCACGACGTGACCACCCGGTACTGGGCGGCCATCACGACCCGAGCACAGCTCTGGACCGACAGACCTCAGTCTGCCGGCCAGCGCTCCTTAGAAAGGAGGTGATCCAGCCGCACCTTCCGGTACGGCTACCTTGTTACGACTTCGTCCCAATCGCCGATCCCGCCTTCGACGGCTCCCTCCCACGAGGGGTTGGGCCACCGGCTTCGGGCGTTACCGACTTTCGTGACGTGACGGGCGGTGTGTACAAGGCCCGGGAACGTATTCACCGCAGCGTTGCTGATCTGCGATTACTAGCGACTCCAACTTCATGGGGTCGAGTTGCAGACCCCAATCCGAACTGAGACCGGCTTTTTGGGATTCGCTCCACCTCGCGGTATCGCAGCCCTTTGTACCGGCCATTGTAGCATGTTTGCAGCCCTAGACATAAGGGGCATGATGATTTGACGTCATCCCCACCTTCCTCCGAGTTGACCCCGGCAGTCTCCCATGAGTCCCCACCATCACGTGCTGGCAACATGGAACGAGGGTTGCGCTCGTTGCGGGACTTAACCCAACATCTCACGACACGAGCTGACGACAACCATGCACCACCTGTGCACGACGCCAAAGGCACCCCGCATCTCTGCGAGATTTCCGTGCATGTCAAGCCTAGGTAAGGTTCTTCGCGTTGCATCGAATTAAGCAACATGCTCCGCCGCTTGTGCGGGCCCCCGTCAATTCCTTTGAGTTTTAGCCTTGCGGCCGTACTCCCCAGGCGGGGCGCTTAATGCGTTAGCTGCGGCACGGAGACCGTGGAATGGCCCCCACACCTAGCGCCCAACGTTTACGGCGTGGACTACCAGGGTATCTAATCCTGTTCGCTCCCCACGCTTTCGCTCCTCAGCGTCAGTATCGGCCCAGAGACCCGCCTTCGCCACCGGTGTTCCTCCTGATATCTGCGCATTTCACCGCTACACCAGGAATTCCAGTCTCCCCTGCCGAACTCCAGTCCGCCCGTATCGACTGCAGGCCCGGAGTTGAGCTCCGGGTTTTCACAGCCGACGCGACGAACCGCCTACGAGCTCTTTACGCCCAATAATTCCGGACAACGCTTGCACCCTACGTATTACCGCGGCTGCTGGCACGTAGTTGGCCGGTGCTTCTTCTGCAGGTACCGTCACTTGCGCTTCGTCCCTGCTGAAAGAGGTTTACAACCCGAAGGCCGTCATCCCCCACGCGGCGTCGCTGCGTCAGGCTTCCGCCCATTGCGCAATATTCCCCACTGCTGCCTCCCGTAGGAGTCTGGGCCGTGTCTCAGTCCCAGTGTGGCCGGTCACCCTCTCAGGCCGGCTACCCGTCGTCGCCTTGGTAGGCCACTACCCCACCAACAAGCTGATAGGCCGCGGGCCCATCCCCAGCCGGAAACCCTTTCCACCACCACCCATGCGG
>NZ_JBJGYI010000081.1:0-5723 GCF_054049915.1 Geodermatophilus sp. SYSU D00766 | reverse complement strand
CGGGCGGAGTCAGCGGCTGGTCAGCCGGCAGCTGCGCCGCGCCGTCGAGCTGCGCGACGGCGGCTGCGTCTTCGCCGGCTGTGATGCGCCGAGCCACTGGGCCGACGTGCACCACCTCGTGCACTGGATCGACGGCGGCGAGACCAGCCTGGACAACAGCGCACTGTTGTGCGAGCGGCACCACACCCAGGTCCACCACGGCTTCCGCGTCGAACGACAACCCGACGGGCGGTGGCACACCTTCCGGCCCGATGGCACCGAGATCAGCACCCCGACACCGCTGGTACCCGCCGCCTGAGTCCTACGGCTCGACCACCCGGCGCTCGGCCGTGAGCTCGCTCGGGGTGTCACCGGTGTTCACCGTCGCGCTCGGCTCCACCAGCAGCACCTGCGCGCCCTCGGGCGAGTACGGCTGGTGCGGCGTGCCCCGCGGCACCACGTGGAGCTGACCCGGGCCGAGCGTGACGTCGCCGTCGTCCATCCGGATGGTCAGCGAGCCGGCGAGGACGAGGAAGACCTCGTCGGTCTCCGGGTGGCTGTGGCGGGTGAACTCGCCGCGGGTGTGCACGACACGGACGTCGTAGTCGTTGAGCACCGCCACGGTCCGCGGCGACCACGGCTCGTCGACGGTGGCCAGCACCGCGGCGAGGTCGACCGGGCCGGTCACGGCGCCGCCTCCACCGACTCGGGCGCACGCGCGAGGGCCCGGTCGACGAGGTCGAGCAGTCGCCGGCTGACCTCGGGACGGCGCTCGAGCTGGACCATGTGCCCGACGCCGGGGTAGACGGCCAGCTCCGCCAGTGGCAGCGCCTCGGCGATCGCCCGGCTGTGCTCGACCGGGCAGAGCCGGTCGGCGTCGCCCACGGCCACCAGCGCCGGCACCTCCGCCAGCGCCTCCAGCGCCGTCGCGCGGTCGTGGTCGGAGAAGGTGGGCAGGAAGGCGGCCACCGTCTCCGCCGTGCACGCGCGGTGCACCTCCATCGCCAGCCGGACGTCGGCCGGGTCGGCGGTCCCGCCGAAGATCAGCTTCATGTCCAGCGGGCCGACGGCGCGCGGCCTGCCCGCCTGCTCGGCCCGCACCGCGCGCTCGTTGAGCACCGGCAGCAGGCGCTTGACCACCCGGGCCACCGGCGCCGGCAGCCCGTAGGTCACCGCGTCCAGGCCCCCGCTGCTGGTGCCGACGAAGGCCACCCCGACGACGCGGCTGCCGAACAGGTCGGGCCGCTGCTCGGCCAGCGCCATGAGCGTCATGCCGCCCATCGAGTGCCCCGCGACGACGACCGGCCCGGCCGGGGCCACCTCCTCGACCACCCGGGCCATGTCCCGCCCGAGGTGCTCGATGGTGGCGCGGTCGCGCGTCGTCGCCCCGGACCGCCCGTGCCCGCGGTGGTCGTAGGTGACCACCCGCAGGTCGGGGCGGGCCTCGAGCAGGTCGCGCACCTGCCCGGCCCACAGCCGCGAGGACTGCACGTACCCGTGCGCCAGGACGACGGTGGCGACCGGCTGCTCCGCGCCGAACTCCTCGACGTGCAGCGCGACGCCGTCCTCCGTGGTCACCGTGCGCACCCGCCCCTGCGGCGGCGGTGGCAGGTCCGGCGTCTCGGCCGGACGGGCGGCGCGGCGGCGGGCGAGGGCCGCACCGGCGGCGAGGGCGACGAGGCCGGCAGCGGCGGCGGTGGACGGGCGCATGGTGGCGGACTCCCGGGTGGTCAGGCGGGGACGGGGACGCGCCGGGCGGCGCGCAGCTCGTAGGACTCGGCGTCGAACCGCCGCATCAGGCGCACGAAGGGGAGCGTGTGCGTGGGCCAGAGCGTGAAGTTGCGCCCCTGCGCGTCGCGGTACCAGGACCGGCAGCCGCCGGCGTTCCACACGGTGCCGGTGAGCTCGGCCTGCAGCCGCGCGTTGTAGGCCTCCTGCGCCGACCGCCGCACCTCGAGCGCGGCGGCGCCGGCCTCCCGCAGCGCCCGCAGCGCCGCGACGACGTAGCCGATCTGCGCCTCGATCATGATCACGACGGAGGTGTGGCCGAGCACGGTGTTCGGGCCGAGCAGCAGGAACAGGTTGGGGAAGCCGGCCACGGTGGTGCCGCGGTGGGCCTGCACGCCCGAGCGCGCCCACTCCTCGTGCAGCGTGCGGCCCTCGCGGCCGGTCAGCCGGTGGGCCAGCGGGATGTCCATCACCCGGAACCCGGTGCCGTGGACGACGACGTCGACCTCGTGCTCGGACCCGTCGGCGGCGACCACCGCGTGCGGGCGCACCTCGGTGACCGGCGAGGCGACCACCCGCACGTTCGGCCGGGTCAGGGAGCGCAGGTAGTCGTCGCTGACGATCACCCGCTTGCAGCCGATGGCGTAGTCCGGGGTGAGCGCGGCACGCAGCTGCGGGTCGAGCACCTGCTCCTCGAGGAACCGCAGCGCCTGCTTCTCGAACAGCCCGCGCAGCCGCCCGCCGCCGATGAACGCGCGCAGCCGGGCCTCGCGGGACCAGTACTGCAGACCGCGGGCCAGCCGCAGGAAGCCCGGCACGCCGGCGTGCAGCCGGTGCTCGCGGTCGCTGTAGGCGCGGTCGGCCCGCGGGATGACCCACGGTGGGGTGCGCTGGAAGACGACGACCTCCGCCGCCGTCTGCTGCAGCTCGGGCACGAACTGGGCGGCCGACGCGCCGGTGCCGACGACGGCGACCCGCTTCCCGGCGAGGTCGACCGAGTGGTCCCAGCGGGCGGAGTGGAACGACGGGCCGCGGAACGTCCCGACGCCGGGCACGTCGGGCAGGTGCGGCTCGACCAGGCCGCCCGCCCCGCTCACGACGACGTCGGCGGTGAGGCTGCCGCGTGAGGTCTCCAGCCGCCACAGCAGCGCGTCGTCGTCCCACTGCCCGGAGACGACGTCGGTGCCGCAGTACAGGTGGGGGAGGACGCCGTGGTCGGCGGCGACCTGTTCGAGGTACTCCCGGATCTCGGCCTGCCGCGAGTAGACGTGCGACCAGTCGCGCTTGGGTGCGAAGGAGAACGAGTAGAGGTGGCTGGGCACGTCGCAGGCGGCGCCCGGGTAGGTGTTGTCCCGCCAGGTGCCGCCGAGGCTGTCGGCCCGCTCCAGGACGACGACGTCGTCGATGCCCGCCCGCGCCAGCGCGACCGCGGTGCCGATGCCGGAGAACCCGCTGCCGACGACGACCACCCGGGCGTGCGCCGGGAGCGGTCCGGCGGCGGTGGCGTGCCGCGACGTCGTCGTGGGCAGGACCAACGGTGCCTCCTACGGTGCGGGGGGGGGGGTGACGAGGGTCGCACGCGTCGCCGGCGGATCGGCGGGGGCCCGGTCCGCGCGCGCGGCGGCCCGTAGGCTGGGCTTCCGTGAGTCTCACCATCGGGATCGTCGGGCTGCCCAACGTCGGCAAGTCGACGCTGTTCAACGCGCTGACCAAGAACGACGTCCTGGCGGCGAACTACCCCTTCGCCACGATCGAGCCGAACGTCGGCGTCGTCGGCGTCCCCGACGAGCGGCTGGGGAAGCTCGCCGAGCTGTTCTCCTCGCAGAAGGTCGTGCCGGCGACGGTGTCGTTCGTCGACATCGCCGGCATCGTGCGCGGCGCCAGCGAGGGACAGGGACTGGGCAACAAGTTCCTCGCCAACATCCGCGAGAGCGACGCGATCTGCCAGGTGATCCGCGTGTTCAGCGACCCCGACGTCGTGCACGTGGAGGGCAAGGTCTCCCCGCGAGACGACATCGAGACGATCAACACCGAGCTCGTCCTCGCCGACCTGCAGACGCTGGAGAAGGCAGTCCCGCGGCTGGAGAAGGAGGCGCGCAAGGACAAGGAGCGCGCGGCGCTGCTGTCGGCCGCGCAGGCCGCCGTCGAGGTGCTGAACACGGGGCAGACGCTGTTCGCCGCCGGGGTGGACCCCGCGCCGCTGCGGGAGCTGACGCTGCTGACGACCAAGCCATTCCTGTACGTCTTCAACGTCGACGCCGACGAGCTGGCCAACGAGGAGCTGATCGGCGAGCTGCGCGCGCTGGTGGCGCCGGCCGAGGCGATCCTGCTCGACGCCAAGACCGAGGCCGAGCTCGTCGAGCTGCCGGCCGAGGAGGCCGCGGAGCTGCTGGAGTCGATCGGGCAGAGCGAGCCGGGCCTCGACCAGCTCGCGAGGGTCGGCTTCCGCACGCTCGGCCTGCAGACCTACCTGACGGCCGGGCCGAAGGAGGCGCGCGCCTGGACGATCCCGGTCGGCGCCACCGCCCCGCAGGCCGCGGGGGTCATCCACACCGACTTCCAGCGCGGCTTCATCAAGGCCGAGGTGGTCTCCTACGACCAGCTGGTGGAGGCCGGTTCGATGGCGGAGGCGAAGTCCCGCGGCTGGGTGCGCATCGAGGGCAAGGACTACGTCATGGCCGACGGCGACGTCGTGGAGTTCCGCTTCAACGTGTAACTCCTCTCCGTCTTCGCTGGTCAGGCTTGTGCGGCCTGGTCCGATGGCGCGGTGATGGCACACCACGCCTCATCGACGGCGCGGCGCGTCCGCTCCTCGCTGTCGGGCATCGGGTGTCCGTAGGTGCTGAGGACCAGGGCCGCGTTCTCATGCCCCAGTCGTTCAGCGACGGCCACGACGGACTCCCCGGCGGCCAGCAGCACCGAGACGTAGTGATGGCGCAGGTCGTGCGACGTCGTGCCGGCCGGCAGCCAGCACGCTCCACAGCGGCCGCGAAGATCCGCGTGCCGTAGTAGTCGTGCCGGTACACCGCCCCGGTCCTGGTCGTGAAGATCGATCCGTCGATCGCGGGCGGGAACTCGGCGATGTGTGAGGCGAGCGCGTCGGCAACGACCTGGGGGAGCGGCAGCGTGCGCCGCGACCGCGGGGTCCTGGGCTCGGATCGCGTCTTCGCGCCGGGCGCGATCAACCACTCAACCCGGACGCTGCGCCGCAGGAAGTCGACGTCCTCCACGCGCAGGGCGAGGAGCTCGCCGATCCGCAGTCCCAGGCCGGCCTGAGCAACCACCATCGCGCGGTTGCGCGCGGGCATCGCTCTCGAAAGTCCCTGAACCTGCTCGACGCTGAGCGGCACGACGCGAGCTCGTTCGTGTCGGGGAGGGCTACCCGTACCACCGGCGAAGACGCGACGAGCCGATCGAGCACTGCACTCGAGTACATCGATCGCAGCAGCGATACCAGGTTGCGCAGCGTCGACGGGGCGAGCACCTGAGCGCGGTCGGTGGCCCACGTCTGCACCTCGGACGGGCGCACCGCTGAGAGGCGCCGGTCGCCGAGTGGCGTGCCGGCGATGTGGACCTCAATCAGCCCGGACACGCGTCGGGCCGTTGTCGGCCGGTGAGGACGGGCGCCAGCCCAAGCTTGCGCGTACTCGGCAACCGTGGTGCGGTCGTTGTGGTCGACGTACTGCCCGCGCAGCTTGTCAGCCTCGACTGTCGCAGCGAACCGGTCGGCGTCGCCCTTCCTCGCGAACGTCCTGCTTGCGCTGTCGGCCGTCCGGGTCCCGCCAGCGGGCATCCCAGACCCTGACCTCACGGCCGCCGCGACGGCTCAGACGCGGCTCGACGCTGGCCGTGGTCAGTGGCTGATGCCCACTTGGGAGCGCCCTCACCGCTAGGGAGTGTCTGGCGGATCTTGCCGCCGTGGGTGTAGAGCGGTCGGATGCAGGACCGGCATGACCTGACTGATGAGCAGTGGGCGGTGCTCGAGCCGCTGCTGCCCGATCGCACTCCGCGACGAG
>NZ_JBJGYI010000080.1:0-5769 GCF_054049915.1 Geodermatophilus sp. SYSU D00766 | reverse complement strand
AGCTGCTGACGCTGCGGGTGGATGCGCGCAAGCCGCCGGCCAAGGGTGAGGTGGTGCACGTGGCGATCCGCCCGGGGGAGGCGCACGTGTTCTCCCCGGAGACCGGGCTGCGGGTCTCCCAGGACGAACGCTGACCCCCGGACGCTGAGCACGCAGCAGGGCCCTCGGACACCCGTCCGGGGGCCCTCCGCAGTTCCCGGTCGAGCACGTCCCACCGGGCCGGGACCGCGGCTACAGTGCGCGCCGTGGTCCTCGCCGCCGCCCTGCTGGTGCTCGCGGGCGTCGGCCTGTTCGTCCTCGGCGTGATGACCGCCGCCACCGCCTGGTACTGGGCCTGCGTCGGCGCCTGCGCCCTGGCCACCGCGCTGCTCGTCGTCGCCCGGCTGCGCGCCCCGGCCGAGGCCGGTGTCCCCGCCCCGCGGACCGACGAGCGCCCGGCGGCCGAGCCGGCCCGGCCGCCGGCCCGGCGGCCCGAGCCGGCCCCGGCGGCCGACGGGGAGGAGTCCGCCGCCGCGCCGGGAGCGGAGGACCGCCCGCGTCCCCGGCCCGCCTCCGCGTCGACGGGGCCGCAGCCGGTCGCGGCACCGGCCGGCAGGCGCGGCAGGG
The DNA here is from genome assembly GCF_054049915.1 of Geodermatophilus sp. SYSU D00766. Taxonomy (NCBI): domain Bacteria; kingdom Bacillati; phylum Actinomycetota; class Actinomycetes; order Geodermatophilales; family Geodermatophilaceae; genus Geodermatophilus; species Geodermatophilus sp. SYSU D00766. The sequence goes on along the minus strand of NZ_JBJGYI010000080.1, from coordinate 5,163 downwards.
GAGCCACCGGACCGGACGCCGACCCGCCGGAGGAGGACGAGGAGGTCACCGACCTGCTGCTGGTGGTCGACCTCGACGACGAGGTGCGCGTCGTCGACGAGCACCCCCGCTACCACCTCGCCGACTGCGCCTGGCTGGCCGGCCGGGAGACGGTGCCGCTGCCGGTGCGCGAGGCGCGCGCCGACGGGTTCACCGCCTGTGCGCGGTGCGGCCCCGACGCCCACCTCGCCCACCGCGAGCGCGCCCGCCGGGCCGCCCGCCGGGGCTGAGCTCCGCCGGGCGGCCCGGCGGCGCGCTCAGCCGGTGGCGCGGGCGAGCCAGAAGCGCGAGTCGGACGGGCCCTCCACCCCGGCGCCCGCACCGGCGGTGCCGGCGTGCACCCGGGTGGCGAGGACCTCGCCGGCCACCTGGTCGCCGTGCTCGGCGAGCGCCTCGCCGATCGGGCCCTCCGCGGTCCACCACAGCTCGATGCGGTCGCTGACCGACAGGCCGGCGTTCTTGCGGGCCTCCTGCACCAGCCGCACGACCTCGCGGACCATCCCGGCCCGCTCCAGCTCCGGCGTCATGGTCAGGTCGAGGGCCACGCTGAGCCCGCCGCCGCTGGCCACCGTCCAGCCCTCGCGCGGGGTCTCGGTGACCACCAGGTCGCCGTCCTCCAGCGGCACCGCCTGCCCGTCGACGTCGACGGTCGCCGTACCGGCCCGGTAGGCGGCCACCAGCGCGGCCGGGTCGGCGGCGGCGACGGCCTTCGCCACCGCCTGGACCTGCCGGCCCAGCCGCCGGCCGACGGCGCGGAAGTCGACCTTCACGCTGACATCGACCAGGTCACCGCCGACCGACGACAGCTCGGCCAGCTCGGCGACGTTGAGCTCGTCGGCGACCTCGGCCACCAGGTCGCGGTCCAGCGACGCCCAGCCGGGGGCGGCGACCAGCGCGCGGGCCAGCGGCTGGCGGGTGCGCACCTTCGCCGAGGTCCGCGCCGCCCGGCCGAGCTCCACCAGCCGGCGGACCAGGTCGACCTGCGCGACCAGCTGCGGGTCGCGGGCGTCCTCGTCGACGGCGGGCCAGGAGGCCAGGTGCACCGAGTCCGGCGCGTCCTCGCCCAGCCCCGGGCGGGCCACCCGCGACCACACCTCCTCGGTGACGAAGGGCGTGAACGGCGCCATCAGCCGGGTGAGCCCGTCGACGACCTCGTGCAGCGTGCCCAGCGCCGAGGGGTCGCCGTCCCAGAACCGGCGCCGCGAGCGGCGCACGTACCAGTTGGACAGGTCGTCGACGAACTGCGCCAGCAGCCGGCCGGCGCCCTGGGTGTCGAAGCCCTCCAGCGCGTCGGTGACACCCTCGGTGACCGCGGCCAGCTGCGCCAGCGCCCAGCGGTCGAGCAGCGGCCGCTCCGCGCGCGGCGGGGCGGGGGAGACGGCCGGGTCCCAGCCGTTGGTCTCGGCGTAGAGGGTGAGGAAGCTGGCGGTGTTCCAGTAGGTCAGCAGGACCTTGCGGACCACCTCCGACAGCGTCTCGTGGCCGACCCGGCGGGCCGCCCACGGCGAGCCGCCGGCCAGCATGAACCAGCGGACGGCGTCGGCGCCGTGCCGGTCCATCAGCGGGATCGGCTCGAGGATGTTGCCCAGGTGCTTGCTCATCTTGCGGCCGTCCTCGGCGAGGATGTGGCCCAGGCACAGCACGTTCTCGTAGGAGCTGCGGCCGAACACCAGCGTCCCGACGGCCATGAGCGTGTAGAACCAGCCGCGGGTCTGGTCGATGGCCTCGGCGATGAACTGCGCCGGGTAGGCCGCCTCGAACTGCTCCCGGTTGCGGTGCGGGGCGCCCCACTGCGCGAAGGGCATCGAGCCGGAGTCGTACCAGGCGTCGATCACCTGCCGGACCCGCCGGTAGGTGCCCTCCTCACCGGGGCGGGTGAAGGTCACCTCGTCGATGAAGGGCCGGTGCGGGTCGAGGCCCGCGAGGTCGCGCCCGGTGAGCTCGGACAGCTCGGCCAGCGAGCCGACGGCGACCAGCCGGGTGGGGTCGGCGTCGTTGCGCCAGATCGGCAGCGGGGTGCCCCAGAACCGGTCGCGGGAGAGCGCCCAGTCGACGTTGTTGTTCAGCCAGTCGCCGTAGCGGCCCCACTGGATGGTCTCGGGGTGCCAGTGGGTCTTCTCGTTCTCGGCGAGCAGCTGGTCCTTGATGGCGCTGGTGCGGATGTACCAGGACGGCTGCGCGTAGTACATCAGCGGCGTGTGGCAGCGCCAGCAGTGCGGGTAGCTGTGCTCGTAGCTCTGCTCGCGCCACAGCACGCCGCGCCGCTGCAGGTCGGCGACGAGGGCGTCGTCGGCGGCCTTGAAGAACCGGCCGCCCACCAGCCCGACGTCGGGCAGGAAGTGCCCCGCGGCGTCGACCGGGTTGACCACCGGCAGGCCGTAGGCACGGGCGACGGCGAGGTCGTCGGCGCCGAACGCGGGGGACTGGTGCACCAGCCCGGTGCCGTCGTCGGTGGTGACGTAGTCGGCCAGGACGACGAAGTGGGTGTCCTCCCCGTCGGGGAAGTCGACCAGCTCGAACGGGCGCCGGTAGTGCACCCCCTCCCAGTCGCGGCCGGTCGTGCGGGCCAGCACCTCGACGTCCTCGCCCACCGCCGCGGCGACCAGCGGCTCGGCGACGACGAGGACGGCGTCGCCCGTGCGCACGACGAGGTAGGGGACGTCGGGGTTGACCGCGACGGCGGTGTTGCTCGGCAGCGTCCACGGCGTCGTCGTCCAGACCAGCAGGTCGGCCTTCCCGGCCCACTCGCCGTCGGTGACCGGCAGCCGGACGTACACCGAGGGGTCGGTGATGGACTCGTAGCCCTGGGCGACCTCGTGGTCGGAGAGCCCCGTGCCGCAGCGCGGGCAGTACGGGGAGACCCGGTGGTCCTCCACGAGCAGGCCCTTGTCGAAGACCTGCTTGAGCGACCACCAGACGCTCTCGATGTAGCTCGGGTCCATCGTCCAGTAGGCCGTGGACATGTCCACCCAGTAGCCCATCCGGCGGGTGAGCTCGGTGAAGTCGGCGACGTGCCGCTCCACCGACTCCCGGCAGCGGGCGTTGAACTCCGCGATGCCGTAGCGCTCGATGTCGGGCTTGCCGGCGAAGCCGAGCTCCTGCTCGACGGCGATCTCGACGGGCAGGCCGTGGCAGTCCCAGCCGGCGCGGCGGGGCACGTGCCAGCCCTGCATGGTCTTGAAGCGGGGGAAGACGTCCTTGAACGCCCGCGCCTCGATGTGGTGGGTGCCGGGGCGGCCGTTGGCCGTCGGCGGGCCCTCGTAGAAGACCCACTGCGGCCGGCCGGCGGTGGCCTGCAGCGACCGGGCGAAGACGTCGGCGTCCTCCCAGCGGCGCAGCACGTCCTGCTCCAGCGCGGGCAGGTCGACCTGGGGCGGCAGCGCACGGAAGGGAGAGCTCACGTCCCCATTGTCCCCGAGCCGTCGAGCGTGTTCGGCCGCCGGGGCGGGTGGCCGGGCGGGCAGGTACGGGAGACTGCGCCCGTGGTCGGGAGCCGGCGGTGAACGACACGGTCACCGTCGCGCTGGCCGTCGGGGCGCTCGTCGTCCTGGTCGCCGCCGTCGCGCTGCGGATCGCCGACCGGCTGGGCCTGCCCAGCCTGCTGCTGTACCTGGCGTTCGGGGTCGCGCTGGGGGAGAGCGGCCTGGGCATCGAGTTCGAGGACGTCGCGCTCACCCAGACCCTCGGCGTCGCCGCGCTGGTGGTCATCCTGGCCGAGGGCGGGCTGACCACCCGCTGGGCCGACGTCCGGCGGGCGGTCGGCCCCGGGCTGTCGCTGTCGACCGTCGGCGTGGTGGTCAGCGTCGCGACGACGGCGGCGGTCGGGGTGTGGCTGCTCGGGCTGGACTGGCAGTTCGCGCTGCTGCTCGGCGCCGTCGTCAGCTCCACCGACGCCGCCGCCGTCTTCGCCAACCTGCGCCGGCTGCCGCTGCCGCGCCGCATGGTGGCGGCGCTGGAGGTGGAGAGCGGACTCAACGACGCCCCGGTCATCCTGCTGGTCGCGGCGCTGTCGGAGACGCTCACCGGCGGCGAGGAGCACCCCTGGTGGGTGACCGCGGCCGAGGTGGTCGCCGAGCTGGCCGGGGGCGCGGTGGTCGGGCTGGCGCTGGGCGCCGGCGGCGCCTGGCTGCTGCGCCGCTCGGCGCTGCCGCTGTCGGGGTTCTATCCCCTGGCGACCCTGGCGCTGTGCGTGCTGGCCTTCGCCTCGGCCGACCTGCTGCACACCTCCGGGTTCGTCGCGGTGTACCTGTGCGGGCTGGTGCTCGGCAACGCGGCGCTGCCGCACCGGTCGGCGAGCATCGGCTTCGCCGAGGGGATGGCCACCCTCGCCCAGATCGGGCTGTTCGTGCTGCTCGGCCTGCTGGTCTCACCCGCCCGGCTGCCCGGCGTCCTCGGCTTCGCCCTGCTGGTCGGCGCCGCGCTGCTCCTGGTGGCGCGGCCGCTGTCGGTGGTCGCGAGCCTCGCGTGGTTCCGGGTCCCGTGGCCGCAGCAGGTGTTCGTGTCCTGGGCGGGCCTGCGCGGCGCGGTGCCGATCGTGCTGGCCACCGTCCCGCTCACCGCGCAGGTGCCCCGCGCCACCCTCGTCTTCGACACCGTCTTCGTGCTCGTCGTCGTGTTCACCCTGGTGCAGGGCACGTCGCTGCCGTGGCTGGCCCGCCGGCTGGGCATCGCCGCACCGGTCACCCCGCGGGAGGTCGAGGTCGAGTCGGCGCCGCTGGAGGAACTCGACGCCGAGCTGATGCAGCTGCGGGTGCCCGAGGGGTCGCGGCTGCACGGCGTCTACCTGCCCGAGCTGCGGCTCCCCGACGACGCCGCGGTGGTGCTCATCGTCCGCGACGGCCGCTCGTTCGTGCCCGACTCCCACACCCGGCTGATGCGCGGCGACCAGGCGCTGCTGGTCTCGGCCCGCCGCTCGCGACCGGAGGCCGAGCGGCGGCTGCGGGCGGTCAGCCGGGCGGGGCGGCTGGCGACCTGGCGCGGCGAGCAGGGCTCGGCCACCGGAGCCGACTGACGCACCCTCCGGGCGCCCGGGTCGTGGGGGGGGGGGGGGGGGGGGGGGGGGGGGGGGGGGGGGGGGGGGGGGGCGGGGGGGGGGGGGGGGGGGGGCCGCGCCGTGCGCCGGTG
>NZ_JBJGYI010000079.1:0-5904 GCF_054049915.1 Geodermatophilus sp. SYSU D00766 | reverse complement strand
GTCATCGGGGCCGGGGGGGGGGGGCGAGGGGGCGGGCGGCGGGGGGCGGGGGGAGCGGCCCGCGCGGGGCCCCCCCCCCCCCGGGACCGGTGGATCAGCCGGTCGAGCGGGGCTGGGCGGGGTTGGTGGGGTCGCCCTGCGACGGAGGGTTCATGGCAGGTCCGGTGGTCGCCTCCGACACCTTGGAGCCCGCCGAGGCGTGCACCGGGTCGTCCGCGGCGGCAGCGGCCGGGTCACCGCCGGAGGGCTGCGCGCCCTCGTGGAGGGACGTCAGCCGGTTCTCCATCGCGATGACGACCTGCAGGCGGTTCGCGTGGGCCCGCTCGTAGTCGAGCAGCGTCTGCAGGCCGGTCGCGTCCAGCGTGCGGATGCGCGAGATCAGTCCCTCCACCGGCAGGTGGTCGTAGTCGGGCAGCGGCAGCTGGTCGTGCTCGGTCATGGCGAGGCGCCTACCCCTGCCCGCCGGATCCGACACGGTGTGTGGCGGTCGGGCCGGTGGGTAGGCGGCGGTGCAGTGCGCGTCCCGCCGAGGACGCCGTCTGCACCCGACACCAGCACCGAGGAAGTGGTCTGCACCCATGGACGTGTCGTTCCTGGCACCGGTCTTCGAGGCCCCCGGCCCCTTCGCCACCGTCACCGCCGACGTCACCCACGTCACCGAGAACGCCGACGCCGAGCTCGACCTGCGCGTGCGCGCGATCGCCGAGCGGCTCACCGAGCAGGGCGCGCCGGAGGCCGTCGTCGAGGCGGTGCGCAGCCGGCTGCTGGAGGGCAACGACGGCGGCGAGGCCGGCACGGTCCGCGGCCGCGCGGTCGTCGTCGCCTCCGACGGCACCGTCGTCTTCGACTCCCAGCTCGGCGACGTGCCGCGCCAGGAGCTGGCCGAGTGGTCGCCGACCCCCGACCTGCTGCCGGTGCTGCGCGCGCTGCCCGGCCGCATCCCGCACGTCGTCGTCCTCACCGACCGCACCGGGGCCGACCTCACCCTCGCCAGGCTCCCCGGCCACGCCGAGGAGGAGGAGACGGTGAAGGGCGACACCTTCCAGATCCGCAAGTTCCAGGGCGGCGGCTGGGCGCACCACCGCTACCAGCACAACGCCGAGAACAAGTGGGTGCACAACGCCGACGACGTCGCCGAGCACATCGCCTCGGTCGTGCGCCGGGTGCACCCCCGCTTCGTCCTGCTCGCCGGCGACATGCGCGCCCGGCAGATCCTCACCGACCGCGCCAGCGGGCTGTGGTCGGACCTCATCGTCTCCATCGACGAGGGCGGCCGGGCCGCCGGCGCCGACCGCGAGCCGGTCGAGCGCAAGGCCGCCGAGCTCGTCGCCGAGCACGAGGCGCGCGACGAGGCCGAGATCGTCGAGAAGATCAGCTCGGCCGGCGCCCACGGCCTGGCCGTGACCGGCACCGCCAACGTCGTCGAGGCGCTGCGCAAGGCGCAGGTGGAGACGCTCGTGCTCGCCGACCCGGCCGACGACGAGAAGCTGCTCGTGGGCGCCACGCCGCTCGAGCTCGGCGTCGACCAGTCCGACATGGACGCCCTCGGCGTGCAGGAGGTCCACTCGGTGCCCGCCGGGAGCGCGCTGCTCGCGGCCGCGGTGGCCAGCACGGCCGGCGTCGTCGTCGTGCCGCGCGCGGCCATGCCCGGCGACATCCCGGTCGCGGCGATCCTGCGCTACACCGACGACTCCACCCCCACCCCGCAGTGACGGAGGCAGCAGCCATGACCGACCCGCACCAGGAGGGCACCCCCGCCGGCACCAGCCCGGCCGACGTCGACCGGCGCGCGGCGATCGCCGAGGCGCTGGGCAAGGAGGTCTGGCCCGCCGACCGGGACGCGCTGGTCGCCAAGGCGCAGGAGTCGAACGCCACCGACCGGGTGCTCGGCGACCTGCGCCGGCTGCCGGCGGGGCAGCAGTTCGAGAACGTGCAGGACGTGGCCCGGGCGCTGGGCATCGGCACCGAGCAGCAGCGGTTCTGAGGAGGACCCGGTGGTCACCCAGAAGGAGCCCAGCCCCGAGGCGCTGGCCAACGTCACCGAGCACAACATCGAGACGCGTGCCGACCTGCTGCCCGAGGAGGCGGCGATGAAGGGCAGCGGCATGGAGGAGGTCGCCGCGGAGGTGATCCTCGCCGAGTCCGAGGAGCGCACCGTGCACCCCGACCCGGACGACGCCCAGGGCGCGCACCGCCGGTCGGCGGAGACGGCGGACCTGCCCTGAGCGGGCCGTACGAGCACCCGGTCCAGCTGCGCTGGTCGGACACCGACCTCTTCGGGCACGTCAACCACGCCCGGGTGCTGGGCCTGCTCGAGGACGCCCGGCTGGCGATGGCCGACCCCACGCCGGGGGCGGGGATCATCCTGGCCCGGCTGGAGGTCGACTACCTGCGGCAGGTGCACTACCGCGCCGGTGAGCACCTGACCGTCGTCAGCTCGGTGACCCGGCTGGGCCGCAGCTCCATCGGCGTGCGCCAGGAGCTCGCCCAGGACGGGCAGCCGGCGCTGCGCGCGGAGATGGTGCTGGTCAACTTCGACTACGCCGCCGACGCCTCGGCTCCCATGACCGAGGAGCAGCGCGCCCACTGGTCGCAGTGGCTGGTGGAGTGACGGCCGGCGTCAGCCGGGCGGGGGCGCCGTGCTGTCCCGGACCACCAGCCGGGTGGCGAGCTCGATCCGTGGCCCCTCGACCGGCTCCCCCTGCACCAGCCGCAGCACGGTGCGGGCGGCCAGCATGCCCATCTGGGCGAGCGGCTGGTGCACGGTGGTCAGCGGCGGCGAGGACCACTGCGCCTGGGGGAGGTCGTCAAACCCGACGACGCTGAGGTCCTCGGGCACCCGCAGGCCGCGCCTGCGGGCGGCCTCGTAGACACCGAGGGCCATCTGGTCGTTGGCGGCGAACACCGCCGTGGGCCGCTCGGCGAGGCGCAGCAGCCGGTCGGCGCACTCGGACCCGGACCGGTAGCCGAAGTCGCCCTCCAGCACGAGCGCGGGGTCGACGGCCACGCCGGCGGCGCCGAGTCCCGCGCGGTACCCGTCGAGGCGGGCCCGGCTCGACCACAGGGGAGCGGGGCCCCCGACGAACCCGATCCGCCGGTGCCCCAGGCCGGTGAGGTGGTCGGTGGCGCTCAACCCGCCGGCCCAGTCCGTCGCGCCGATCGTCGGCACGTCGAGGGAGGGGACCCCGGCCGGGTCGACCACCACGGCCGGGACCTGCAGCTCCTGCAGCTCCGACCGCAGGGCGGGGTCGAGCTCGCTGGTGACCAGGATGGCGCCGTCGCTGGCCCGTGCTGCGAGGTTCTCCAGCCACACGCGCGTGGCGCTGGCGCGGCGGTGGATGGCGGTGACGACGGTGCCGACCCCCTCGGCGTGGGCGGCGTCCTCGACGCCGCGGATGATCTCGACCGCCCAGGGGCTGTCGAGGTCGTTGAAGACGAGGTCGACGAGCCGCGCCCGCTCGCGGGGGCGGGCACCGCGGCGCTGGTAGCCGTGCTCGCGCAGCAGCTGCTCGACGCGCTCGCGGGTGTGCGGTGCGACGTCGGAGCGCCCGTTGAGGACCCGGGACACGGTCGGCAGGGAGACGCCCGCCTCCGCCGCGATCGCCGCGATCGTGACGGCGCGGCCCTGACTGTCGGTCACCCGTTCCTCCTCGTCGGCGGGTCCAGCGTAGGGCCGCCCGTCCGTGGAACGGCCGCACCGCACGGATCGAGACGGCGCCTTGACGCACAGCGACGGGTCTCCGTAACGTGGCTCACGTTCCGGAAACTCCCGGAAACTCCTCCGTCACCTCTCGGAAGGTCTGTCTGCATGCGTGCACGCACGTCCCGCGTCCTCACCCGGGGCGCCCTGGGGATCGGTCTGCTGCCCGTCCTCCTGTCGGCAGCGGTGCTGCCCGCCGCCGCGGCTCCCGCGAAGGAGGCGCCGCCGAGCCACGCCAACGAGGACCAGTCCTACGGCCAGGCCAAGAAGAACGGCCTGCGCACGGTCGCGCCCGACGACCTGGTCATCGGCACCGCGGCCGCCGGTGGCGGGCACCACGTGGACGCCGGCTACCCGGATCCGTTCACCTACGACAAGGAGTACCGGCGCATCCTCGCGGCGGAGTTCAGCTCCGTCTCGCCCGAGAACCAGATGAAGTGGGACTTCATCCACCCCGAACCGGGCGTCTACAACTGGGGGCCGGCCGACGCGATCGTCGACTTCGCCGAGGCCAACGGGCAGGTCGTCCGCGGGCACACCCTGCTCTGGCACAGCCAGTTGCCCGCCTGGGTGCACGAGATCGAGGACCCCGAGGAGCTCCGCGCGGTCCTCAAGGAGCACATCCAGACCGTGGTCGGCCGCTACGCCGGCCGCATCCAGCAGTGGGATGTCGCCAACGAGATCTTCGCCGACACGTGGGACGACGGCGGCGTGCGGCTGCGGGACGGCTCGACGGGTGCCACGGCCAACCCGTTCATCGAGAAGCTGGGCCCGGGCATCATCGCCGACGCCTTCCGCTGGGCCCACGAGGCCGACCCGGAGGCGAAGCTCTTCCTCAACGACTACGCGGTCGAGGACTGGAACGAGAAGAGCACCGCCTACTACGACCTGGCCAGGCAGCTGCTCGCCGACGACGTCCCGCTGGACGGCTTCGCCTTCCAGGCGCACCTCGACCTGCAGTACCCCTTCCCGGGCACCCTGCAGGCCAACATGCAGCGCTTCGACGACCTGGGCCTGGAGACCGCGATCACCGAGCTCGACGTCCGGTTCACGCTGCCGGAGGACGGCCGGCCCACCCCGGAGCTGCTGCAGGAGCAGGCCGACACGTACCAGGGAGTCCTCGAGGCCTGCCTGGCGGTCGAGGACTGCAACTCGTTCACCATCTGGGGCTTCACCGACAAGTACTCCTGGGTGCCGAGCTTCTCGGCGGGCCAGGGCGCGGCGACCGTGATGTTCGAGGACTACGAGCGCAAGCCGGCCTACTGGGCTCTGCACGAGACCCTCGCCGCGGCGCAGGACTGACCACGGTCCGACCACGCACGACCTGACCGCCGGGCGGTCGCCACGAGGTACGGCGACCGCCCGGCGTCACCGGCCACCGCGGGACGGCCACCCGGGCCGGCCCGACCACGTTCCAGGGGGAGTCCATGACCACGTCCCGCAGGCGCGCGCTGCGCCTCGCCACCGCACCGCTGGCCCTCGGCGCACTGCTCCTCGGTGTCGCGCCGGCGCAGGCCGGCGGCGCCGGGCCCGGCCCGGGCCAGGGCGGCCCGGCGACCGACGAGATCGTCACCACCACGAAGCTGGAGGGCCGGGTCGCCGCCCTCACCTTCGACGACGGGCCCAACCCGCACGACACCCCGCGGCTGCTCGACGTGCTCGCGGAGCACGACGTGACGGCGGTGTTCTGCCTGTGGGGTGACGTCGTCCGTGAGAACCCGGACCTGGTCCGGCGGATCGTGGCGGCGGGGCACACCCTCTGCAACCACACGATGCACCACGACGACCTGACCGACTGGTCGCCGGAGGCCGTCCGCGCCGACCTGGAGGCCACCTCCGCGCTCATCCACGAGATCGTGCCGGGCGCGCCGATCCCGTACTTCCGTGCTCCGTACGGCGCCTGGGGGCAGAGCCCGCAGATGGCCGCCGACCTGGGCATGCAGCCGCTCGGCTGGACCGTGACGATCGAGGACTGGGAGACCCAGGACGCCGACGTCCTCACCGAGCGGCTCGAGACCCGGGTGCGGGCCAACCCCGGCGCGGTCGTCCTGCTCCACGACGGCCCGGTCATGGACCGCAGCGGCACCGTCGAGGCCGTGGCCCGCGTCATCCCGGAGCTCGAGGCGGAGGGCTGGCGCTTCCACAAGCCCGACCGCCGCGGCTGACCCGCTCCTGCGGCCGGGTGCCGTCCGTGGCACCCGGCC
>NZ_JBJGYI010000078.1:0-6322 GCF_054049915.1 Geodermatophilus sp. SYSU D00766 | reverse complement strand
CCGGGGGGGGGGGGGGGGGGGGGGGGGGGGGGGGTGGGGGGGGGGGGGGGGGGGGGGGGGGGGGGGGGGGGGGGGGCCCCCCCCCCCCCCCCCCGCCCCCGTGCGTTCTCGGTCCCGATCCTCCCAGTCCGCGGGCGGCTAGTGCAGCGCCGGTTCCGGCAGTGCGCCCAGCTCCTCGTCGAGGTCTCCGTCGAGGTCTCCGCCGAGCGCGGGGCCGGCCGCGGAGGTGTCGGGGTCCACGACGTACAACGGCCCGACCGCCCCGGGATAGTCCCGGTCCCCGAGGGTCGTCTCGCCGGGGACCGGTTCGTGCTGCGGCGCCGGGTCCGGGGCGGCCGTCGCGGCGCGCTGGGTGCGGCGGAACTCCGCCGTCCCCCGGGCCAGGTTGGGCCCGACGGCGGCGGCGCGGACGACCGGCCGGCTGCGGCGGCCGGTGTCGGAGTCCCACTCGCGGGTGCGGATGGTGCCCACGACGACGACCGGGTCGCCCTTGCTGACGCTGTGCGAGACGTTGCCGCCCAGCTCGTTCCAGCACTCGACGTCGACGAAGAACGTGGCCCCGTCGACGAAGCCCTGGACGGTGCTGTCGTAGCGGCGCTCGGTGGAGGCGACGCGGAAGTTGGTGACGCTGCCGTTCTGCGTGCGGACGCGGCTGGGTGCGGTGACGACGTTGCCGGTCACGGTGATCTCTGTGGCGCTCACGGTGCTCCTCGGGTCGGTGCGGCCGGCACGGTGCCGGTCCGCGACGACCCTCACCCCGCCGCGACGCCGGGGAGGCCCGTCCGCGCGGCCTGTGGAGGGGCCCGGCCCCTGTGGACGCACCGGTGCCCGCACGTCACCCCTCCGTGCCACGGCGGCACCGAGGGCGCGGGAGGTGTCATCATCGGCCGAGAGCGCCCGTAGCTCAGCGGATAGAGCAGGTGCCTTCTAAGCACTTGGTCGCAGGTTCGATCCCTGCCGGGCGCGCATCCTGACCCGGCGGCCTAGCCGTCCGAGGACGACGGTGGACTCTGACTCGAGTTCCAGATGTCGATGGCGAGCTTCCAGCTGCCGTCAGGCTGGCGGCGGTGGACGACGACGTACTTGCCCGCGTCGACGGTGTCCGGACCGGCGTGCATCTCGTAACGGCCCTCTTCCACCGCCAGATCGTCACGCTCCTCGAGGCTCACGGTCTCGAGCCGGGCTCCGCTCACGCCCATGTCCATGAAGCTCTGCCAGGTCGCCTGGATCTGCCGACCCGTCGCCGGCTCCGATCCCGGGGGGAGCAACCGGGCGTCTGGTGCGTAGATGGTGGCTGCCAGCGCTGAGTCGCCCTTCTCGAGCGCTTGCTCCAAGGTCCTGTTCAGCGCATCGACGTCACTGCGGGACACGGCGCACCTCCTGTGCAGCGGAGGCGGCCAAGGTGGCACCGACCCCGACGGAGGGCAAGGTCCCTCTGGCGCCGGACACGCTGGGGGCTGCTCCTCCGGACGGCGCGCATCCCCGCCATCACACCCGGTGCGAGGCCAGCGGCTCCCGTGGTGCACTGTCAGCCCCGGAGCGGTGGACCCGCTCTCCAGCAGCCGAGGGCGCCGACCGCCACTGCGAGCCGATGGCCCGCGCGCTGGTCGAGCAGCGCCTGCTGGACTGGCTCGACGAGACCCTGGGCCGGTGACCGGCCGGCCACCTGAACCCGGTCTCAGGATCACTGGCGGCCGCTTGCAAGTGACGTCGAAGCGATCCGCAAGCGGCAGGCGGCACGGTGCTCCCGAGCACCCGGGACGGACCCGGGACCGAACGAGGAGCCCGCCATGACCCAGGTCCACAACGCCGGCCAGCCCCACGGCACCGGCCCCTACGCGCCGCCGGCCTTCCCCGCCCCCGGCGCCCCGAACGGCTACGGCGCCCCCAACGGGTACGGCGCCCCGAACGGCTTCGGCGCCCCCGCCGGCTTCGGTCAGCCGCCCGCCCCGCCGAAGAAGCGCACCGGCGCGATCATCGGCAGCATCCTGGCCGCCCTCGTGGTCGCCGGCCTCGGCGTCGGCGCCTTCTTCCTCTTCAGCGGCTCGGTCCTCGACACCGCCGAGGCCGAGCGCCAGATCGTCGCCCTCACCGAGGAGCAGGCCGGCGTCACCGTCACCGACGTCAGCTGCCCCGAGGACGTCGAGCTCGCCGCCGGCACCGTGAGCACCTGCACCGCCCAGGTGGAGGGTCAGGAGGTCACCTACACCGTCGAGCAGACCGACGACGAGGGCAACGTGACCATCTCCAGCGACGCCGTCTTCGTGCAGGTGGCCGACGTCGAGGCCTCGCTGACCGACGAGTTCACCGCCAGCACCGGCCTGGAGGTCGTCTCCTCCTGCGAGTCCGACCGCAGCGTCCTCGTCGCGGCCGACGGCCTGCAGCTCGACTGCGTGGTCAGCGCCGCCGACGACCCGACCGACAGCGCCGCGATCGTCGCCACCATCGACGCGGCGGGCGACGTCTCCTTCGAGGCCGTCTGATCTCCACGCACCGACCGGCCTGGGCGCCGGGCTCCTCCGGGAGCCCGGCGCTCAGCGCTGTCCGGCCGGCACCCAGCCGATCGCCGGCGCCACGTACCGGACGACGTTCTCCAGCAGCGTGGCGTTGTACTCGACGCCGAGCATGTTCGGCACGGTGAGCAGCAGGGTGTCGGCCTCGCGCACGGCGGCGTCCTTGGCCAGCTCCTCGGCCAGCCGGTCGGGCTCGCCGACGTAGCTCTTGCCGAAGCGGGCGCGCACGCCCTCGAGCAGACCCACCTGGTCCTCGCCGGAGCGGTCCCCGAAGTAGGCGCGGTCGAGGTCGGACACGACCGGGACCACGCTGCGGCTGACCGACACCCGCGGCTCGCGCTCCCACCCGGCGGCGGCCCACGCGGCGCGGTAGCGCTCGATCTGCTCGGCCTGCAGCTCGTCGAAGGGCACGCCGGTGTCCTCGACCAGCAGCGTCGAGCTCATCAGGTTCAGCCCCTGCTCCGCGGTCCGGACGGCGGTGGCGCGGGTCCCCGACCCCCACCAGATCCGGTCGGCCAGCCCCGGCGACTGCGGCTGCACCGCGAGCCGGGCGGCCGTCCCGCCGGTCATCGCGGGGTCGGCGTCGACGACGGCCGCCCCGCGCACGGCGGCGAGGAACAGCGCCGTCTTCTCCCGGGCCAGGTCGGCGTCGGTCGTCCCGGGAGGCGGCACGTAGCCGAATGCCTCCGAGCCGCGCAGCGCGGTCTCCGGTGACCCGCGGCTGATGCCCAGCTGCAGCCGGCCGCCGCTGAGCAGGTCGGTCGCCGCGGCCTCCTCGGCCATGTACAGCGGGTTCTCGTAGCGCATGTCGACGACGCCGGTGCCCACCTCGATGCGCGAGGTCCGCGCGGCCATGGCCGACAGCAGCGGGAACGGCGAGGCCAGCTGCCGGGCGAAGTGGTGCACGCGGACGAAGGCGCCGTCGAGGCCGAGCTCCTCGGCGGCGACGGCGAGCTCCACCGACTGCACCAGCGCGTCGCGCGCGGTGCGCACCCGCGACCCGGCGATGGGCTGCCAGTGACCGAAGGAGAGGAAGCCGATGCGCTTGTCCACGGCAGGACCAGCGCGCCGGACGGGCGCGCTGTTCCCGGCGCTCAGCGCGGAGGCAGCTGCTGGACCGCCCAGCCGTTGCCGTCCGGGTCGCTGAAGAACACGAACGACCCCCAGGGGAGGTGCTGGACCTCGCTGACCGCCACGCCGCGGGCGGTCAGCTCCTCGTGGGCGACCTCGACGTCGGGGACGACGACCTGCAGTCCCTGCACCGACCCGGGCGGCGTGTCGAGCAGGCCGGTGCCGATCGCGATCGAGCACGCCGAGCCCGGCGGGGTGAGCTGCACGAACCTCACCTCGTCGCTGACCCGGTGGTCGTGGTCGAGGTGGAACCCGGCGCCCTCCGTGTAGAAGGTCAGGGCCCGGTCCACGTCGCTGACCGGTACGGCGACCAGCTCGAGCTTCCAGTCCATGACGCGCTCCTCCCTCGGGGTGGCCACCCTGCTCCCGGGTCGGGCGCGCGGGCATCCCCCCGGGAGGAGGCAGCGGACACCCGGTGTCCGCAGGTGCGTGCGCCGGGACGCTGCGTGGTCGGACGGAGGCGCAGCTCACGGGCGCGCCCCACCCGTCCCGGGAGGACACGGCAGTCCCCGATGTGACGGTGAGTGAGCGTTCGACCACGACATTCCGGGGGCCGGTTCCGCGGTTCCGGCGGCGGTGTCGGCCACCCTGTCGAGGTGACTCTCAGCGCCTCCCACGCGCCGCGGCCCCGGGCCGGCCAGCCCGCCGGGCGCGCGCAGGCACCGGCGGGGACGAGGCTGCGGGCCATCGACACGCTGCTGGCCGACCGCGGCCAGATGTTCCGCGCCCTGTTCCTCTCCTCCCCCGTCCCGCAGGCCCTCGTCGACCTCGACGGCCACCTGCTCGTGGTCAACGACGCACTGTGCGCACTGGCCGGGCGCGGCATGGACGACATGGTCGGCCGGCACGTCGACCTGCTCGCCCACCCCGACGACGCCCCGCTGTCCGACGGTGCGCCCGGCGGGCAGGCCGGCGTCGACGCGGACCTCGACCCGTGGCTGCAGCGGGACGGCGAGCGCCGGCTGCGCCGCGCCGACGGCAGCGAGCTGTGGGTGCAGCAGTCCCACGACGTCGTCCACCGCAGCACCGGCGAGCCGCAGTTCGCCGTCCTGTCGCTGGTCGACGTCACCGACCGCCGCCGCGCCGAGGAGGACCTGGTCCGCCGGGCGTTCACCGACCCGCTCACCGGGCTGCCCAACCGGCGCGCGCTGACCGACCGGCTCGCCCACGCCCTCGCGCTCTCGCGCCGCCGCGGGCTGCAGGTGGGCCTGGTGCACCTCGACCTCGACCGCTTCCAGGCGGTCAACGACACCCTCGGCACCGAGGCCGGCGACCAGCTGCTCAGCCAGGTCGCCGACCGGCTGCGGTGGAGCACCCGGGTCGAGGACACCGCGGTGCGGCTGGGCGCCGACGAGTTCCTGATCCTGGCCGAGGACGTCGAGGACCTCGACGGGCTGCGCGCCCTGGCCGACCGGCTGCTCGCCGTCCTCGACGACCCCTTCCAGCTCGGCGGCCGCGAGATCGTGCTGTCGGCCAGCGTGGGGCTGACCCTCGGCTCCGACGTCGGTCCCGACGAGCTGCTCAAGCGGGCGCACAGCGCGCTGGCCCGCGCCAAGCGCGACGGCAGCCGGGCGCGCATCGAGGTGCACGACGGCGGCCTGACCGACGACGAGGTCGACCTGCTGCAGCTGGAGACCGACCTGCGCCGGGCGCTGGACGCCGACGAGCTGCGGCTCTTCTACCAGCCCATCGTGTCCCTCACCGACGAGACGCTGCTGGGCTACGAGGCGCTCATCCGCTGGCAGCACCCCACCCGCGGGCTGCTCCCGCCGGGCGCCTTCCTCGACGCCGCCGAGAACAACCGGCTCACCTCCCGGCTGGGCGCGTGGGTGCTCCGCCGCGCCTGCGACGACGCCGCCGGCTGGCCCGCCGGGCTGCGGGTGCACGTCAACGTCTCGGCCCGGCACCTGGCCGAGGAGGGGTTCAGCGACCTCGTCGCCGCCGCGCTCGACGAGTCCGGCCTGCCGGCCGAGCGGCTGGAGCTGGAGATCACCGAGTCGACGGCGCTGTTCGCCGCCGAGGCCACCCTGCAGGCCGTGCAGGAGGTCACCGCCCGCGGGGTGACCCTGGCGCTCGACGACTTCGGCACCGGCTACTCGGCCATCACCGCGCTACACCGGCTGCCCATCCACACCGTCAAGATCGACCGCTCGTTCGTCGCGGGCGTCGTCCGCGAGCCGTCGTCGGCGGCGCTGGTGCAGGGGCTGCTGCAGCTGGGCCAGGGCATGGGGCTGCAGGTCATCGCCGAGGGCATCGAGGACCTCGAGCAGGCCGAGTGGCTGCGCCGGCACGGCTGCGCCATGGCCCAGGGCTACGCCTTCGGCCGGCCCGCGCCGCTGCCCAGCCGCGCCGACACCACCGCCACCGAGGCGCTCGTCGAGCGGGCCGCGGAGGAGGCCGCCGCGGTGCTCGAGGCGGTCACCGGCGAGCTGGAGGCCGTCGTCGACGAGCTGCCGGTGGCCGGCGGCGACGGGACGGACCTGCTGCCCATCGACGACGACGAGCGCCCGCTGCCGCCGCGCCCGTTCCTCGTCGTGGTCGAGGACCTGCCCGACGAGACGCCCGACGACGACGGGGAGACCCCCCGCCCCTGACCGGTGGTGGTCGGGGGGTGGGGGGGGGGGGGGGGGGGGGGGGGGGGGGGGGGGGGGGGGGGGGGGGGGGGGGGGGGGGGGGGG
>NZ_JBJGYI010000077.1:0-6479 GCF_054049915.1 Geodermatophilus sp. SYSU D00766 | reverse complement strand
GGCCGGGTGGCCGCCGCGTGGGGGCACCCGGCCGGTGGGCCGGTCAGCGGCTGCCGCCGCCGATCATCGGGTCGTCGCCGTCGCCGCGGACACCCCGCTCGACGCCCTCGGTCGACGTCGGCGTCGTGTAGCCCTCCGGGTCGGACTCCGGCACGAGGACGTCGTCGCGCACCACCGCGTCCGGCGGCGGCTGGTCGACGACGGTGACCTCCTGCGGCTGCACGGTCCCCTCCGGCTGCCCCACGGGCTGCTCCACCGGCCGGGTCTCCTCCTGGCCGCCCGACGAGCTCGCCACGGCCGCCGCCGCGGCCGCGACACCGGCCACGGCCGCCGCCGCACCGGCGACCACCTTGCCCGACACGCCGGCCTTGCCGCTGTCCCCGTGGGACTGGAAGGCGGTCTCGGTGGTCGGCGTGCCGACGTCGAGCTCCTCGTTGATCGACCCGCGCCACGCGCCGCTGGCGTAGCCCTGGCTCTCCACCAGCTCCTTGAACCGCTCGAGGTCGGACCGCACCTGCCGCTCGACGATGCCGAGCTTGTCGCCGACCTGCTCCACGAGGCCCTCGGGCTCGTACTCCAGCTCCAGGTACACGATCGTCGAGCCGGCCCCCGCGGGCTCGAACCGGACCGCGCCGGCGTTGGTGGCACCCCCCGTGGCGGCCCAGGCCACCTTCTGGTCGGGTACCTGCTCGAGGACCGCGGCCTCCCACTGGCGGCGGACGCCGGCGATCTCCGCGACCCAGTGCAGCCGCCGGTCGTCGAGCTGGCGGACCTCCTTCACCCCGCCCATGAAGTGGGGGAAGTCCTCGAACTGGGTCCACTGGTCGTAAGCGGTGCGCACGGGCACGTCGACCTGGATCGACTTCTCGACCTTCGTCGTCATCGCTCGTCTCCCTTCGTCGTGTCAGGACGTGCTGGAGGAACGTGACGTGCGTTACCCCTGGTCGGAGTGGACAACCTCCGGTCCGGTTCCGTTACTGCAGGGAGGCCGTGGTGGTCCCCGTGACGCGTGGGGCGCACGGGGCTCCCGCGTTCCCGGCCGTGCGCCGTCGGCCGATGAGGACGGCATGCGCGCCAGCCACGTCGCCACCGCCCTCGCCGCCTTCACCGCCGGGCTCACCGCCGCCTCGGCCCTGCACCGCCGCGCCGGCCGCCGGGCCCCGGCTCCCACCGTCGGCCCCGCCACGGGCCGCCGCGTGGAGCCCGCAGCGGCGCCGGAGCCGGACGCCGTCGTCCTGCCCTTCCCCCGTCCGGCGCTGGTCGTCGAGCAGCCCGCGCGGCCCGCTCGCTGCGGTGACAGCGGCGGGGTGACCCGGGCCGGTGCGCCCTGCGCCGCCCGCGCCACCGCCGGCGGGCGCTGCCACCACCACCGGCTGGCCGCCTGAGGACGCCGGACCGGGGCCCTTCCGTCAGCACACCCGGCAGGTCAGGCTGTCCGGCGTGCCTCCCGAGCTGCGACTGACGACGACCCTCGAGCCCCGCGGTCCGGCGGCGGCGATCGTGCTCACCGACGACCAGGTGGCCGGCCTCGGCGCCGGGCGGGCGTTCCCCGTCCGGATCACGATCGGCCCGGTGACCGTCGAGGCACGGCTCGCCCGGATGGGCGGGGAGAACCTGATCGGGCTCAGCCGGGAGCGCCGGACCGCCCTCGGCGTCGAGACCGGGGACACCGTCGAGGTGCTGGTCACCCCCGACACCGCCGAGCGCACCGTCGACGTGCCGCCCGACCTGACCGAGGCGCTCGTCGCGGCCGGGGTGCGGGAGGCCTTCGACCGGCTGGCGCCCAGCCACCGCAAGGAGCACGTGCGGTCGGTGACCGACGCCAAGCGGCCCGAGACCCGCGCCCGCCGGGTCACCGCCGTGGTCACCGCCCTGTCGGGGCGCTCCGGTTGACGCGCGCGGGGCGCTCGGCGAGTGTCGGGGGCCCCACCGCCGGAGGAGAGGTGTCCGTGGAAACCGACGTGATCGTCGAGGTCCCCAAGGGCTCGCGGAACCGCTACGAGTACGACCACCGTCTCGGCCGGATCCGGCTGCTCCGGATGCTGTTCACCGCGACCGGCTACCCCGGCGACTACGGGTTCGTCCCCGACACCCTCGCCGAGGACGGCCACCCCATCGACGCCCTGCTCCTCCTCGGCGAGCCGACCTTCCCCGGCTGCCTGGTGCGGGCCCGGGTCATCGCCGTGTTCTGGGTGAACGACGAGCAGGGCCCGGACGCCAAGCTGCTCTGCGTCCCCGCGACCGACCCGCGGCAGAAGCACCTGCAGGAGCTCGAGGACGTCCCGATGCACCAGATCGCCGAGATCTGGCACTTCTTCGAGATCTACGAGGCGCTGACCCCGGGCAAGTCGGCCGAGACCCGCGGTTGGGAGCGGCGGGCGAAGGCCGTCGCCGCCCTGGAGGACGCCCGCCGCCGCTTCGCCGAGCAGGCGGCCACCCCCACCGGCTGACGTCGACCGGCTGAGGTCCGCCGGACGGCGGTCCGGCGCCGGGTACGGCGCCGGCCCGCCGGGCCGGTCAGGCGCGCCGGGCGGTCAGCAGGAGGTACTCCCACTCCAGCACGGTGGACCCGGTGCCGCGGTCGTACCGCTGGGCCAGGGCGGCGAGGTCGCGGTCGAGGGCCGCGGTCCGCTCCGGGTCGTCGGCGATGCTGCGGTAGGTGGCGATCGTCGGCCCGTACACCGCCTTCCACGAGTCCCGCCACGCCTCCGGCGACTCCCAGCCGCCGACCGTCACGGTCTGCCGGCGGGCGACGACGTCGGTGACCCGGTCCCCCAGCAGCTCGCGCACGTGCTGCTCGTCGCCCCACAGCGGCGGCGGCTGGGCGCCGGGCGGGGGCGGGGGGGCGTAGGGCCTCATCGCCCGGAACATCTCGCCGACGAAGCCCTCCGGCGTCCAGCTGACCAGGCCGATCCGCCCGCCCGGGCGGCAGACGCGCACCAGCTCGTCGGCGGCCCGCTGGTGGTGCGGCGCGAACATGACACCGACGCAGGACAGGACGACGTCGAAGCTCGCGTCCCCGTAGGGCAGCGCCTCGGCGTCGCCCTCCTCCCACGTCAGCTCCACCCCGGCGCGCGCCGCCGCCTCCCGCCCGGCGTCGAACAACTCCGGGGTGAGGTCGGAGGCCACGACCTCGGCACCGGTCAGCGCGGCGGGGACGGCGGCGTTGCCGGTCCCGGCCGCGACGTCGAGCACGCGGTCGCCGCGGGTCACCCTGGCCGCGGCGACCAGGACCCGGCCCAGCTCCGGGATGAGGTCCCGGGCCACGTACGGGTAGTCGCCCAGCGCCCACATCGCCCGGTGCCGGGTCTTGAGCGCGCGGTCGGCGGTGGTCGCGTCGACGGTGTCGGTCATCGGTCTGCTCCTCGTCGTCAGGAGGGTCGTGCGGGTCGTCCCGCGGTGGACCGACCGTGGTGCCGGCGCGTTGCAGGCCGGCTGCACCCCGCATGCAGGGTCATGCACGCGCGGACGGGACCGGCCCGGCGACGATCCGGCCGAGGGCGGCGCGCGCGTGCGCGACGGCGGCCGCCTCGATCGCGCGCACGTCGGCGACGACGGGCGCCGCGGGACCGGGCGGGCCCATCGGTGAGGGCTTGCCCGCGGCGAGGAGGAACCCGTGCAGGGCGGCGGCGTCCTCCGTCGCGTCGACCCGCTGCAGCAGCCGGGCGACGTAGCGCAGGTTGAGCCACTGCTGGGTGGCGTCCCCGACGCGGTCCCAGTGCGCGAGGACGGCGCCGAGCGCCCGCGCGGCCACCACCGGGTCGCCGTGCACCGCCCGGGTGGCCGCCGCCTCCATCATCGCGATGCCCTGCCACCAGAAGTTGCGCACGGCCGCGGCCAGCTCCTCCGCCTGGTCGAACAGGGCCAGGGCACGGTCGGGGTCGGACTTCTTGACCACCAGTCCCAGCGCGTAGCGCGCCATCG
The DNA here is from genome assembly GCF_054049915.1 of Geodermatophilus sp. SYSU D00766. Classification (NCBI taxonomy): domain Bacteria; kingdom Bacillati; phylum Actinomycetota; class Actinomycetes; order Geodermatophilales; family Geodermatophilaceae; genus Geodermatophilus; species Geodermatophilus sp. SYSU D00766. The sequence continues at coordinate 2,555 of NZ_JBJGYI010000077.1, read as the reverse complement.
ACTGCGCCGTCGGGTTGGCCGTCGCCTCGGCGACCTCGAGACTCTCCTGCGCGGCCTCCAGCCCCCGCTCCGGACGGCGGTCCACCGCGTGGCAGACGGCGACGTAGTAGAGCGTCCACACCAGGCGGATGCGGTCCCCGTCGGCGCGGGCGCGTCCGGCCTCGGCCGTGTAGTGCGCGAGCGCCGTCCCGACGTCGCCCTCGTAGAGCGCCACGTCGGCGAGCACGTCACCGGGGTAGGCGATGCGCGCGGTCCCGGGCGGGGGCACCCGGTCGCCGGCCAGGCGCGCGGTCGCGACGGCCCGGGTGAAGTCGCCGCGGTTCCACGCGCCCCGGGCGGCGGCGCCGACGGCGGCCGGGTAGGCGGGGTGGGCCGGGTCGACCACGGGCAGCAGCTGCTCGGCCCACGCGTAGGCCTCGTAGCCGACCCGCAGGTGCACCAGTTCCGGCACGGCCGCCACCAGCCGCAGGGCCGCGTCCCACGCGCGGTCGGCCGCGGCCCGCGTGAAGGCGGCGCGCAGGTCGTCGTACACGCCGAGGGCGTCCGCCGCCCAGGCCCGCTCGTCGGGCCCCTGCAGTCCCCGCCCCGCCCGCTCGGCGAGGTCCACGTGGTAGCCGACGTGCCTCCGGGCGAGGTCCGGGGCCTCCCCGGCGGCGTCGGTGCGCGCCCGGCCGTAGGCACGCAGCGTCTCCAGCAGGCGGTAGCGGCTGTGGACGCCGCTGCGGACCTCCACCATGGAGCGGTCCACGAGCCGGGTCAGCCGGTCGAGGACGTCGTCCTCGGTCGCCCCCGGGTCGACGACGCCGTGCACCGCGCGGAGGTCGGCTCCCCCCGCGAACACCGACATGCCGCGGAAGAGCCGCTGCTCGGGCTCGGAGAGCAGCCGGTAGGACCACTCGACCGCGGCGACCAGGCTCTGGTGCCGCGGCACGGGCCCGCGCCCGCCGCCCAGCAGCGGGGCGTCCTCGAGCCGGCGGGCCACCTCCCCCGGGCTCATGACCCGCATCCGGGCCGCGGCCAGCTCGATGCCCAGCGGCAGCCCGTCGAGCCGGGCACAGATGGTCGCGACGGCGTCGGCGGTGGCCGGGTCGAGCCGGAAGTCCGGCGTCGCCGCCCGGGCCCGCTGGACGAACAGCGCGGTGGCGTCCGCCGGCGGCAGCGGGGGCACCGGCCACACCTGCTCGCCCTCGACGGCGAGGGGCTCCCGGCTGGTCGCCAGGACCACCACCCCGGGACAGTGCTGCACGATCTCGGCGACCAGCGCCGCGGCGTGCGGCAGCACGTGCTCGCAGTTGTCCACGACCAGCAGCAGCGCGCGTCCGCGCAGGTACTCCAGCACGGTCTGCTCGATGGACAGCCCCGACCGCTGCCGGATGCCCAGCGCGGCGGAGACCGCGTCGCCCACCGGGCTGCCGTCGGGGAGGGCCGCGAGCTCGCACAGCCACGCCCCGTCGGGGAAGCGGGACCGGTCCCGGGCCGCGACCTCCACCGCCAGCCGGGACTTCCCCGCGCCGCCGACGCCGGTCAGGGTGACCAGCGGCCCCGCGCGCAGCGCGGCCAGCACCCGCTCGACCTCCCGCTCCCGCCCGACGAAGCCGCTGGCCCGCCGCGGGAGGTTCCCCGGCGACGGCGTCGCGGCGAGCGCGGGGTCGTGGACGAGGATCCGCCGGTACAGCTCCTGCGCGGGCGCGGCCGGCTCGACCCCCAGCTCGTCGCCGAGGTGGGCCCGCAGCTCGTGGTAGGCGGCGAGCGCGTCCGCCTGGCGTCCGGTCGCGTACCGCGCGCGCATGAGGGCGACGGCGGGCCGCTCCCAGGACGGGTGCGCGCGCACCAGCGCCTCGAGCTCGGGCACCGCCTCGGCCGCCCGGCCGAGCTCGACGAGCGCGTCGGCCCGGTCGGCGACGGCGCCCCGGCGCAGCTCGGTCAGCCGGGCCGCCTCGGCCACGGCGAACTCCTCGTCGGCGAACTCGGCCAGGGCCTCGCCCCGCCACAGGGCGAGCCCGGCGTCGAGGTCGGCCAGCGCCCGCCCGTGGTCCCCCGCGGCGGCGGCGGCCCGGGCGCTGCGGACCCGCTCCTCGAACTCGGCGGCGTCCAGGGTCGCGGCCTCCAGGGACAGGCAGTACCCGGGCGGGCGGTGCCGCAGCGGGGCGGCGGACCCGAGGACGCCGCGCAGGCGGGAGACGTAGGCCCGCAGGGCGGTCAGGGCGCCGTCGGGTGGGGTGTCCCCCCACACCGCGGCGACCAGCCGGTCGGCGGCGACGACGTCACCGCGGGCGACGAGCAGGACGGCCAGCAGGGTGCGCGGCTTGTGCCCGCCGACGGCGAGCGGCCCCTCGCCGTCCTCGACCTGGAGCGGCCCCAGGACCGAGAAGCGGACGTGTGCTGCACCTGTCATCGCCGCCCCGTCTGCCAGCGGATCGCCGGGCGCGGCCGACCCTAGCGGCGGCCCGCGGCGGAGGGCCAGGCGCGCGGTGCCCGGGGCGCGGCGCCGCGCCCCGCCCCCGCCCCAACGCCGGCCCCGCCCCACCCAAGCCCATACAAATAAAAAAACAACA
>NZ_JBJGYI010000076.1:0-7057 GCF_054049915.1 Geodermatophilus sp. SYSU D00766 | reverse complement strand
TGCCCACGTGTTACTCACCCGTTCGCCACTAGAAACACCCCCGAAGGAGTGCCCTCGTTCGACTTGCATGTGTTAAGCACGCCGCCAGCGTTCGTCCTGAGCCAGGATCAAACTCTCCGTAGATGATTTGAACCAGGCTGAGAACCGCGAGCTGACACTCGCGGAATCCATCAACCAAAGGAATCCCATCCGAACCCCGAAAGACCCGGAACGGGGTATTACTTAGCACTGACTTTCGGCACGCTGTTGAGTTCTCAAGGAGCGGACGCGCTCGTACTCCGGCCTTTTCGGCCCTCGTTCGAGGCGGTGTCCCCACTGTACACCGTGCTCCGCAGCAGTCGAACCTCAGGGGTTCTCCCGGCGGTTTCCCAGGCGCTCGGCCCGGTCTGTTCTCGCTCGGTGCAGGGACAACCATACACACCCTCGGAGGGGTCGTGCACGGGGGTCCCCGAGTCCGTGTCGAGCCGGTGGGACCGGCGCCGGACAGAGGGTGCAACGGCCGCCGTGGCCGGGCTATTCCCGCAGGTCTCAGGCGACGCCGGCGGGGCGGAACTGCACGCTCACCCGGGGACCGACCGGCCGTGTCGTCTTCGGGATGCAGTGCTCCCAGGTGCGCTGGCACGAGCCGCCCATCACGACCAGGTCGCCGTGCCCCAGGGGGAAGCGGAGGGACTCGCCGCCGCCGACCGGGCGCAGGAGCAGCGGCCTCGGGGAGCCGAAGGAGACGATCGCCACCATCGTGTCCTGCGTACGGCTGCGGCCCAGGCGGTCCCCGTGCCAGGCGACGCTGTCCCGCCCGTCGCGGTACAGGCACATCCCGGCCGTGACGAAGGGCTCACCGAGCTCGGGGGCGTAGTGCGCGTCGAGCGCGGCGTGGGCCTGGGTGAGCAGGGGGTGCGGCAGCACCTCGCCGCGCCCGTACCAGCGCAGCAGCCGCGGGACGGCGACCTCGCGGTCGTACATCTGCCGCCGGTCGGCGCGCCAGCCGATGTCGCCGAGCAGGACCTCGAGGACGGCGTCCGACCCCGTCACCCAGCCCGGCAGGTGGTCGACCCACGCGCCGCGGGTGAGCACGTGCCGGCGGACCCGGCCCCGCAGCGGCGTGAGCGCGGCCTCCTCGGCGACGTCGAACATCGACGGCTGGTGCGCGAGCTCCATGCCCGGCAGGCTAGCGCCGATCGAACGTGTGTACGAGTTCTACGCGGTGAGGGCCAGGGCGAACGGCAGCACCCGCGACGCCCCGGCCAGCCGCAGCTCCCGGCCGGCCACGGTCATCGTCCAGCGGGAGTCGGCGAGGTCGTCGACGAGGAGCACGGGAGCGGGCCCCAGCTCGGCGAGCCGCGACCGCAGCTCCGGGCCGACGACGATCCGCTGCCACACGCCGGCCAGCCGGAAGGCGCTGTTGCCCCCGGGACCGCCGGTGGGCCCGCCGCTCGCGAGCGACAGCTCACCCAGGTAGGGCAGCCGCCCGAGCCGCGCCAGGCCCTGCGCCACCCCGGCGACCAGCTGCGGACGGCGTCGCGAGGGGACGGCCACCACCGCCGCCGGCCGCTCGGCCCAGTCCCAGGCACCGAGCACGCGGGCGCAGGCGCGCAGGAGTTCCTCGTCCGGGGGGACGTCGGACACCGAGCGCTGCACGGGGACGTCGAAGGCGGCGTCGGGGTCCTCCTCGAGGCCGGGCGCCTCGAGGTCGAGGGTCACGGTGCCGCCCACGCCGTCGTCACCGAGCAGGGTGCGCAGCCGCTGACCCCAGCCGAGGTCGGTGAGCCGGGCGACGGCCCGGCCCGGGTCCACCTGCTCGGCGGGCGCGATCTTCCCCTTGACGCCCACGCCGAGCCGGTCGGCACCGGTGGGCCACTGGGCCCGCGGAGCGAGCTCGACACCGGGCCGGTCGAGGACCGCGGAGGCGGCCTGCGCGGCCCCCTCGGGGACGTCGGTGGGATACCAGGGACCGGCGCAGACGTCGCACCGGCCGCACGGCGCGGCGGTCGGGTCGTCGAGCGCCTCCTGGAGGAAGGCCATCCGGCACGGCGCCTCGTCGACCGGCTTGGCGTAGGCGATCATCGCCCGCTGCTCGGCCTCGCGGGTGCGGGCGACGCGGGCGTAGCGGTCGGCGTCGTAGACCCAGGGCCGGCCGGTGGACCGCCAGCCGCCCTGCACCCGCTCCACCGCGCCGTCGACGGCGAGCACCTTGAGCAGCAGCTCGAGGCGGGAGCGGCGGACGTCGGCGACCGTCTCCAGCCGCGCCACCGACCACGGCTTCCCGTCGGCCATCGCGGAGAGGACGGCGGCGGCGTGGTCCTCGCGCGGCATGGAGGAGGTGGCGAACCACTGCCAGATCGCGAGGTCCTCGGGGCCGGGCAGGAGCAGGACGTCGGCGGACTCGACGGCGCGGCCGGCGCGGCCCACCTGCTGGTAGTAGCTGACCGGCGAGGACGGCGCCCCGAGGTGGACGACGAACCCGAGGTCGGGCTTGTCGAAGCCCATGCCCAGCGCCGAGGTGGCCACCAGCGCCTTGACCCGGTTGCCGCGCAGCGCCTCCTCGGCGTCCTTGCGGTCGGCGTCGTCGAGCCGACCGGTGTAGGCGCGCACGTCGTGCCCGGCGTCGCGCAGCAGCGACGCCGTCTCCTCGGCCGCGGCGACGGTGAGGGTGTAGACGATGCCGCTGCCCGGCAGGTCGCCCAGGTGGGCGGCGAGCCAGGCCAGCCGGGCGCGGTCGGTGGGCAGCCGCAGCACGCCCAGGCGCAGGGAGTCGCGCGCCAGCGGACCGCGCACCGTGGTCACCCCCACCCCGCCGGCACCGAGCTGCTCGGCGACGTCGGCCACCACGCGCTCGTTGGCCGTGGCCGTGGTGGCCAGGACCGGGGTGCCGGCCGGCAGCGTGCCGAGCAGGTCGCGGATGCGGCGGTAGTCGGGCCGGAAGTCGTGCCCCCAGTCGGAGACGCAGTGCGCCTCGTCGACGACGAGCAGGCCGCAGCGGGCGACGAGCCCGGGCAGCTGCTCCTCGCGGAAGCGCGGGTTGGTCAGCCGCTCCGGGGAGACGAGCAGCACGTCGACGTCGTCGGCGGCCAGGGAGGCAGCGACGTCGTCCCACTCGGTGGCGTTGGCGCTGGAGATCTCGACGGCGCGGATGCCGGCGCGGGCGGCGGCGGCGACCTGGTCGCGCATGAGGGCCAGCAGCGGGCTGACCAGCAGGGTGGGGCCGGCGCCGCGGCGGCGCAGCAGCGCGGTGGAGACGAAGTACACCGCCGACTTGCCCCAGCCGGTGCGCTGCACGACCAGCGCCCGCTCGGAGCGCTCGACCAGCGCGGCGACGGCGGCGTCCTGCCCCTCGCGGAAGACCGCGTCGGGCCGGCCGGTGAGCTCCCGGAGGACCCCGAGGGCCTCGGAGGCGAGGTCGGCGGACGGCGCGGCGGTGGTCATGGCTCCCGACAGTAGGTGCGTCCCCCGACAGCAGGACCGTCCGTGCGGGACCTGGGGACGGCGGGCAGACTGGGGACGATGCGACCACCGGACAACCACGTGCACACCGGGTGGTCGTGGGACACCCCGAGCTCGGTGACCATGGCCCGCGCCTGCGAGCAGGCCATCGCCCAGGGGCTGCCGGCGATCGCCTTCACCGAGCACCTCGACTTCACCGTGTGGGGTCCCGACGACCGGGCCACCACGCTGGGCCTGGTCGACCGGCACTCCTCCCGGCACGAGCCGATCGACACCGAGGGCTACTGGGCCGAGCTGGCCGAGGTCCGCGAGCGGTTCCCCGAGCTGCGCGTCTGGTCCGGTGTGGAGGCCGGCGAGCCGCACCTGTTCGCGTCGAGCGTCGCCGCGCACCTCGCCGACGCGCCGGTGGACCGCGTCCTCGGCTCGCTGCACTCGCTGCACGACGGCGACCGGCTCTACGGCGTCGGGCAGCTGCTCTACACCGACGCCGACGGCACGATGCGCCGCTACCTGGCCGAGGTCGTCGACATGGTCGAGAGCAGCGACGTCTTCCAGGTGCTCGCCCACGTCGACTTCCCCCGGCGCTACTGGCCCGGCGGCCCCCACCGCTACGTGGAGAAGGACTACGAGGAGGAGTACCGGGCGGTGTTCCGCGCCGTGGCCGGCACCGGGCGGGCGCTGGAGGTCAACACCAGCAGCCCGCTGGCCTCGGCCGACCAGGTGCGCTGGTTCCGCGAGGAGGGTGGCGAGGCGGTGAGCTTCGGCAGCGACGCGCACCAGCCGTACGCGGTCGGTCAGCGCTTCGACCTCGCCGTCGACGTCGTCGAGGCGGCCGGCTTCCGGCCGGGGCGGGACCGGTTCGACTTCTGGCGCCGCTGAGGTCAGCCGGCCACCCGGTCGAGCGCGGTGCGCCACGTCCGGGGGAAGGCGACCGGCCCGAGCAGGCGCTGGAGCAGGAGCACCACCCGGCCGCGCAGACCGCGGCCACCGGAGTGGTGCACCGTCACGTCGACGTGGCTGCCGCCGCCGGCGCGCGGCGTGATCCGGACGTCGCCGGTGCCGCGGTCACAGTGGTCGCTGTCCAGGAGCGTCCAGGTGACCCGGTCCGGGGTGGGCCACTCGTAGCGCAGCAGCACCCAGAAGGGGACGCCCGCGCTGCCCTCGCGGATCACGGCCCAGCCCTCGCCCTGCTCGCGGACCTCGTACTTCGCCGGGTCCAGCGTCTGCGACCACACCTCCAGCCGCCGGTCGCTGACGTCGGTGAACGCCTCGAGGACCTGCTGCGGGGTGGCGCGGGTGTCGAGCCCGAAGTGGATGCGCACAGCCGTCTCCTCCCGGTCCCCCGCTGCCGGATCGTCCCGCGATCCGGGGTCCCGTGGAGGCCAGGACGTCGCGGCCCGGTACTTCACCGCTAAGAGAAACGCCGCTAGGGTCGCCGGGGTGACGTCCCGCCGCGTGGTGATCGCCCTCGGCGGCAACGCCATGACCGGAGCCGACGGCTCGGCCACCCCGGAGGCCCAGCGGGACGCGATCCGCGAGGCGGCCGACCACGTCGCCGAGGTGGTCGCCGCCGGGGTCGAGGTGGTGCTCACCCACGGCAACGGCCCGCAGGTGGGCAACCTGCTGGTCAAGAACGAGCTCGCGGCGAACGTCGTGCCCCCCGTGCCGCTGGACTGGAACGTCGCGCAGACGCAGGCCACCATCGCCTTCACCATCGCCGACGAGCTGGACGCGGCCCTGACCGCCCGGGGGCTCCCCCAGCGCACCGCCGGGCTGGTCACGCGCACCCTGGTCGACGCCGGCGACCCGCACTTCCGCGAGCCGTCGAAACCGGTGGGCCGCTTCGTGCCCCGCGAGGAGGCCGAACGGTTCCTCGCCCTCGGCCAGGTCTGGGAGGACCGCGGCCCGCGCGGCTGGCGGCGGGTGGTCGCCTCGCCCGAGCCGAGGTCGGTCGTCGACTCCCCCGCCGTCCACGCCCTCGCGGCGGCCGGCTTCGTCGTCGTCTGCGCCGGCGGCGGGGGCATCCCGGTGACCGACGACGGCGGGGACGGCGCCCCGCTGCGCGGTGTCGAGGCCGTCATCGACAAGGACCTCACCGCCGCCGTCCTGGCGCGCGACCTGGGGGCCGACACCCTGGTGATCGCCACCGACGTCGCGAACGTGATGGTGGACTTCGGGCAGCCGTCCCAGCGGCCGCTCGGCCGGGTCACGGTGGCCGAGCTCCGCGCGCACGCCGCGGACGGCCAGTTCGCCCGGGGCTCCATGGGCCCCAAGGTCGAGGCCGTCCTCCGCTTCGTCGAGGCCGGCGGCGAGCGCGCCGTCATCACCTCGCTCGAGAACATCGCCGGCGCCGTCACCGGGGACGCCGTCGGCACCGTGCTCACCACCGCCTAGGGAAAGAGGAAGCTGCCGTGCCCGCACCGATCGAGGTCCGCAAGGTCCCCCTGCACAGCGTCAGCGACGCCAGCGAGCTGGCGAAGCTCATCGACGACGGCGTCATGGAGGCCGACCGGGTCGTCGCCGTCATCGGCAAGACCGAGGGCAACGGCGGCGTCAACGACTACACGCGGATCATCGCCGACCGCGCCTTCCGCGAGGTGCTGCTGGAGAAGGGCACCCGCAGCAAGGAGGAGGTCGCGCAGATCCCGATCGTGTGGTCCGGCGGCACCGACGGCGTCATCAGCCCGCACGCGACCGTCTTCGCCACGCTGCCCGAGGACGCCGTCGAGAAGACCGACGAGCCGCGGCTGACCGTGGGTTACGCGATGAGCGAGCAGATCCTGCCCGAGGACATCGGCCGGGTCGCCATGATCGAGAAGGTCGCCGACGGCGTGCGGAAGGCCATGGCCGCGGCCGGCATCGACGACGCCGCCGACGTGCACTACGTCCAGACGAAGACGCCGCTGCTGACCATCGACACCATCCGCGACGCCAAGAGCCGCGGGAAGACCGTGTGGACCGAGCACACCCACGAGTCGATGGACCTGTCCAACGCCACGACGGCGCTGGGCATCGCCGTCGCCCTCGGTGAGATCGAGATGCCGGGCGACGAGGACGTCATGCACGACCTGTCGCTGTTCTCCTCGGTGGCCTCGTGCTCGTCGGGCGTCGAGCTCGACCGCGCGCAGATCGTCGTCGTCGGCAACGCCCGTGGCCACGGCGGGGCCTACCGGATCGGCCACTCGGTCATGCAGGACGCGCTCGACCAGGACGGCATCTGGGCGGCCATCCGCTCGGCCGGCCTGGAGCTGCCGGAGCGGCCGCACCACACCGACCTCGGCGACCGGCTGGTCAACGTCTTCCTCAAGTGCGAGGCCGACCCGAGCGGCATGGTCCGCGACCGCCGCAACGCGATGCTCGACGACTCCGACGTGCACTGGCACCGGCAGATCAAGGCCACCGTCGGCGGCGTGACCGCGGCGGTGACCGGCGACCCGGCGGTGTTCGTCTCGGTGGCCGCGGTGCACCAGGGCCCCTCCGGCGGCGGCCCCGTCGCGGCGATCGTCCGGGCCTGACCCCGGGCGCCGCGCGGGGCCCCCGGCCGGCGCGGCGCCCCCCGCCCGCCCCGGGGGGGGGGGGGGGGGGGCGCCGCCCGCGCGCGCGGGGGCGGGGGCGG
>NZ_JBJGYI010000075.1:0-8525 GCF_054049915.1 Geodermatophilus sp. SYSU D00766 | reverse complement strand
GCCCCCCCCGCCCCCCCCCCCCCCCCCCACCCCCCCCCCCCCCCCCCCCCCCCCCCCCCCCCCCCGGCCCCCCCCCCCCCCCCCCCCCCCGGCACGATCAGGTCACCTGATCGTGCGGCACGGCGCGCGCCACGGGACGGCCGACTCCGCCGCCCGGTGACCCGCGCCGGCGCTACGGTTCCCGCCCGTGGCCGCCACCGGGTTCCTCACCGCCGACGAGCTCAACGAGCTCCTGCCGGGCACGCTGCCGGGACTGCTGGGCCTGGCGGTCACCGCGCACGAGCCCGGGCGTCTGGAGGCCGCCCTCGACGTGCGCCCCGAGCTGCTCGCGCCCAACGGCTACCTGCACGCGGCGACCGTGGTCGCCCTGGCCGACACCGCCTGCGGGCTGGCCACGCGCGCGCTGCTGCCCGAGGGCGCGGTCGGCTTCACCACCATCGAGCTGAAGAGCAACTTCCTGGGCACCGTCCGCGAGGGCCGCATCCGGACGGTGGCCACCAACGCGCACGCCGGCCGCTCCACCCAGGTGTGGGACGCCGTCGTCACGTCCGACGCCCGGAAGACGCTCGCGCTGTTCCGGTGCACCCAGTCGGTGCTGTGGCCCCGATGAGGTGACCGGCGAGTAACCCCCGTGTCCTGCGCCACAGCCCGGGTGTGAGACTGGCGCCGTTACGTCCCCGCCGAGGAGGAGCACCGTGGCTCTGGCCAGTCGTTACCCCGACGTCGAGATCCCGGACCTGTCGGTCCCTGACTTCGTCCTCGCCGCGGGGCGGGAGAAGCCCGACGCGCCCGCGCTGGTCGACGGCCTGACCGGCGACTCGATCAGCCACGGCCAACTGGCCACCTACGTCGACCGGGTCGCGGCCGCGCTCGCCGCCCGCGGGCTGCGCAAGGGCGACGTCGTCGCGGTGCTGTGCCCGAACACCATGTGGTACCCGGTGGTGTTCCACGGCATCGCCAAGGCCGGCTGCGTGATGAGCCCGATCAACTCCCTCTACACCGCCCACGAGGTCGCCTTCCAGCTCAAGGACTCCGGCGCGAAGGTGCTCGTCACCGTCTCGCCGTTCCTCGACCGGGCACTGGAGGCCGTCGAGCAGGCGCCGGTCGACGAGGTGATCGTCATGGACGGCGCCGAGGGGCACGCCTCGCTGCTCGACCTGATCAGCAGCGACGCGCCGTCGGTGCAGGTCGACATCGACCCGGCCAACGACCTGGTCACGCTCCCCTACTCCAGCGGCACCACCGGCCTGCCCAAGGGCGTGATGCTGACCCACCGCAACCTGGTGGCCAACGTCGCCCAGTGCCGCCCGCTGATCCAGCTGGGCGCCGACGAGCGGATCATCGCCGTCCTGCCGTTCTTCCACATCTACGGCCTGACCGTGCTGATGAACCAGGGGCTGGCCTGGGGCGGCGCCGTCGTGACGCTGCCGCGCTTCGACCTCGAGCAGTTCCTGCGCACCATCCAGGACCAGAAGATCACCCGCGCGTTCGTGGCCCCGCCGATCCTGCTGGCGCTGGCCAAGCACCCGATGGTTGACCAGTTCGACCTGTCGTCGCTGACCTCGATCCTCTCGGGCGCGGCCCCGCTGGACGAGGCGCTGGCCCAGGCCGCGCAGGCGCGGCTGCGCCGCGGCGCCGACAGCGGCGTCACCGTGGGCCAGGGGTACGGCATGACCGAGCTGTCCCCGGTCTCGCACACCACCCCCGACCACGGCGGCGAGCCGGAGGGCTTCACCGGCGAGGTCCCCAAGGGCTCGGTGGGCCTGGCGATCCCCAACACCGAGTGCCGGCTGGTGGACCCCTCCACCGGCGAGGACGCCGCCCCCGGCGAGCGCGGTGAGCTGTGGGTGCGCGGCCCCCAGGTGATGAAGGGCTACCTCAACAACGAGAAGGCCACCGCCGACACCCTCGACGCCGACGGCTGGCTGCACACCGGCGACGTCGCCATCGTGGACGACAACGGCTGCTACACCGTCGTCGACCGGGTCAAGGAGCTGATCAAGTACAAGGGCTACCAGGTGGCCCCGGCCGAACTCGAGGCCGTGCTGGTCGGCAACCCGCAGATTGCCGACGCCGCCGTCATCGGGGTCAAGGACGAGGAGAGCGGCGAGGAGCTGCCCAAGGCCTTCGTGGTGCGGGCGCCGGGCTCGGAGATCAGCGAGGACGAGGTCATGGAGTTCGTGGCCTCCCGCGTGGCGCCGCACAAGAAGATCCGGGCGGTGGAGTTCATCGAGCAGGTGCCCAAGTCCGCGGCCGGCAAGATCCTGCGCAAGGACCTCAAGGCACGCGTCTGACGACCGATCCCGCAGAGCGCCGACGCCGTCCCCGGCCGCCCGTCACCGGGCCCCGAGGACGGCGTCGCGCGTCGCGGCGTGGCGCCGGGCGCCCAGCCGCAGGGTGAGCAGCTCGGCGCGGGAGGCGGTCCGCAGCACCGCCGCCTGCTCGGCGGGGTGGCAGGCGTCGAGCAGCCAGGGCAGGGCGAACAGCGCCTGACGGGCGCCGCGCCGCGCGGGGCCGGGGAGCGCGGCGGCCTCGCGCAGGCGGGCCTCGACGAGGTCGGCGAGATCGGTCAGGGCGAGCGCGAGAGCGGGCGCACCGGCGCTCAGCTCGCGGGCGAACAGCGCCAGCGCCAGGTCGGTGCGGGCGAGGACGGCGTCGAGGGCGACGTCCCCGTCGCGGCGCAGCCCCGGGTGCGCGCGGACCTCGGCCACCACGCCGGCGGTCCAGCGGACCAGCTCGCGCTGCCGGGCCGCGCAGCACGGGTCGTCGAAGGCGACGCCGGTGAGCGCCTCGGCGGCCAGCCGGGTCCCCGAGCGCAGCGCGCGGGACACCAGCGCGGGGTCGCTCAGGGAGGTCACCGCGCGGCCGCGCGTGGCCGGCAGCGTGTCGTGGTCGGGGGTGCGCGGCGCCGGGACGCGGACGGGGGTCGTCGTGGTCATGGCGCAGACGGTGCCGCCGGGCTCCTGCAGCGCACTTGCGAGCAGCTTGGACGCCGTCCCGCGGGCCGCCGGTCAGCCCGCGGCCCCCGACGGCACCGGCTCCCCCGCCGCGGTCGGAGGCACGCCGACGACGCGCTTGTAGGCGCGGGAAAAGGCGGCCTCCGACTCGTACCCCAGACGCCCGGCCAGCTCCCCGACCCGGGCACCCTGCCCGAGGGCGACCGTGGCCAGGTGCATGCGCCAGCGGGCCAGGTAGTGCATCACCGGCTCCCCGGCCAGCTCGGTGAAGCGGGCGGCGAACGACGACCGCGACATCCGGGCCTCCCGCGCCAGCCGGCTCAGGGTCCACGCCGCGCCGGGGTCGCGGTGCAGCAGCGCGACCGCCCGCCCCACCTGCGGGTCGCGCAGGGCCCGCAGCCAGCCGGGACCCGTCGCCGCGGTGTCCAGCCACGCCCGGACGGCCTGCAGGACGACGACGTCGGCGAGCCGGGTGACCACGGCCTCGGCGCCGGGCCGGTCCTCGGCCACCTCGTCGGCGAGGACCCGCAGCAGCATCGGCAGCCAACCCGTGGAGGCCCCGTTGCCCGCGTCGAGGACCAGCACCGGCGGCAGGAGGCCGAGCAGGTGGGCCGCCCCGGGCCGGTCGGGTTCGACCACCCCGCAGACCATCCCCGTCGCGGCACCGCCGCCGTCGAGCCGCAGGACGGAGTAGTGGTCCCCCAGGTACCGCTGGGGCAGCAGGTCGGCCCGGCCGGAGACCGGCGCCTCCGGGGCGCTGCGCAGCAGGTGGCCGCGGCCGTGCGGGACCAGGGCCAGGTCGCCGACGCGGAGCTCGTGCCGGTCGCCGTCGACCTCCAGGACGCAGGCGCCCCGGGTGACGACGTGGAAGCTCATGCACCCGGCGAGCGCCGGCATCTCGACGCCCCAGGGCGCGGTCGCCTCCGCCCGGCAGTAGAAGGTGCCGCGGATCCGCAGGTCGGCGAGCACCCCGCCGAGCGGGTCGACCGGCGTCCACGGCCGGCCGGGATCCGCGGAGGTCTCCTCGTTCGCGTGCACGGCACCAGCCTGCTGAGCGCCGCACCGGGCGTCCAGGTCCGCCGGACGAACGGGCACGGACGCCGGACGCGCGGTCATGGGCCGGGACCGGCCGGCCCGCCAGGCTCGACGGCGACCGGCCACGAGGGTCGGCAGGACCGTGAGAGGTGAGCGGGATGCACGTGCTGGTGGTGGGAGCGACGGGCGGGTCCGGACGGGCGGCGGTCGAGGCGCTGACCGCGCGGGGACACGAGGTGACGGCCTTCGCCCGGCGGGCGTCGGCCGCCCGGGCCGGACGTCCCGGCGTCCGGGCCGTGGACGGCGACGCCACGGTGCCGGCCGACGTCGCGCGGGCGGTCCGCGGGCAGGACGCGGTGGTGGTGACCCTCGGCATCAGCGAGCACCCGCTGCGGGTGCGGCTGCGGGGCAGCCGGGGCACGCCGCTGGACGTGCGGTCGCGCGGCACGGCCGCGGTGGTCGCCGCCATGCGCGAGCAGGGCGTGCCGCGGCTGGTCGTGCAGTCGTCCTACGGCGTCGGGGAGACGCGCGACCGGCTGCCGCTGTCGGCCCGGCTGGTGTTCGCGCTGCTGCTGCGGCCGCAGATCGACGACCACGAGCGGCAGGAGCGGCTGGTCCGGGACAGCGGCCTGGACTGGACGATCGTCCAGCCGGTCTACCTCACCGACGGCGACGAGCCGGCCGCGACCTCACCGACCGGGGACACCGCGGGGATGCACGTCTCCCGGCGCGCGGTGGGCGAGGTGCTGGCCGACCTGGTCGCCGCGGACGGGGGCGGCAGGTGTGTCACCGTCTCCGGCGCGGCGGCGTCCCCGGCTCCGGCACCGAGCACCTGAGCGGGCGTCCGGCCTCCTAGGGTCGGTGCATGCGTGCGGTGACGACCAGCGGACCCGGCGGACCCGAGGTGCTCGGCTGGGGTGAGGTCCCCGATCCCGTGGCCGGCCCGGGCGAGGTCGTGGTCGACGTCGCGGCCAGTGCCGTCAACCGGGCCGACCTGATGCAGCGCGCCGGCTCCTACCCGCCGCCCCGGGGCGCCAGCGAGGTCCTGGGCCTGGAGTGCAGTGGCGTGGTCAGCGAGGTCGGCGAGGGCGTCGTCGGCTGGTCGGTGGGCGACGAGGTGTGCGCGCTGCTGGCCGGGGGCGGCTACGCCGAGCGGGTCGCCGTCCCGGCCGCGCAGCTGCTGCCCCGCCCGGCCGGGGTGGAGCTGGCCACCGCCGCGGCGCTGCCCGAGGTCGCCTGCACGGTGTGGTCCAACGTCTTCCAGCTCGCCGGCCTGCGCCGGGGCGAGACCTTCCTCGTGCACGGCGGGTCCAGCGGCATCGGCACGATGGCGATCCAGCTCGCCGTCCGCGCCGGGGCACGGGTGTTCACCACCGCCGGCAGCGCGGCCAAGCGGGCGTTCTGCCGGGAGCTCGGCGCCGAGGTGACCGTCGACTACACGGCCGAGGACTTCGTCGAGCGGGTCCGCGAGGAGACCGGCGGCGCCGGGGTCGACGTCGTGCTGGACAACATGGGCGCGAAGTACCTGGCCCGCAACGTCGACGCCCTCGCCGTCGGCGGCCGGCTGGTGGTCATCGGCCTGCAGGGCGGCGCGCGGGCCGAGCTCGACCTCGGGAAGCTGCTGGCGAAGCGGGCGTCGGTGGCGGCGACGGCGCTGCGCTCGCGCCCGGTGACCGGACCCGGCGGCAAGGACGCGATCGTCGCCGCGGTGCTCGCCCACGTCTGGCCCGACGTCGAGCGCGGCGTGGTGCGGCCGGTGGTGGACCGCCGGCTCCCGATGTCCCGTGCGGCCGAGGCGCACCGCGTCGTCGAGGCGAGCGAGCACATCGGGAAGGTGCTGCTGCTCCCCGACGCCTGACCGCCCCTGGTGCAGGGCGCGGGGTGCGACCCTGCGGGCGTGGCTGACGACCTCCCCGACCCGCGGTCGCCGCGCTTCGCCCGGGGGACACCGGAGTTCGACCGCGCGCTCGCCTTCTCCGACGGGACCTACGCCGTCGCGCTCACCCTGCTCGTCACCACCCTCGACGGCACGGACCGTGCCGGCGCCTGGGCCGATCCCGCCGCCCTGTGGGCGGCGATCGGGACCGAGCTCGTGGCCTTCTTCGTGGCCTTCGCCATCGTCGCGTTCTACTGGCGGGCCAACCACGCCTTCGTCGCGCGGCTGCACCACCTCAGCGGGCGCCTCGTCACGGTGGACCTCGTGCTGCTCGCCTTCGTGGTGCTGCTGCCGTTCAGCACCGACGCGATGGGGGAGCACCAGGAGCCGCTGGCGACGGCCGTCTTCGCCGCGAACGTCGCGGTGGTCTCCTCGACGGAGGCGGTGATGTACGTGCTGGCGTGCCGGACCGGCCTGGTCAGCGCGCCGCCGTCACCGCGGCGGATGCGGCTGGAGCTGGTCCCCCAGCTCGTGCCGCCGGCGTTCTTCCTCGCGTCGATCCCGGTGGCGTACCTGGTCTCCTCCTCCGCCGCCCGGCTGTCGTGGCTGGGACTGCTCGTGGTCAACCCGGTCGTCGGCGTCCTGGTCCGCCGCCGCGCCGCCGGCGCCTAGAGCAGCGCGCCGCGCAGGGCGGCCACGGAGTCGATCACGTAGCCGACCTCCTCGGCCGTGGTGTAGTGCGCCAGCCCGAGGCGGACCGCGCCGCCGGCCTCGTTGACGCCGAGGGCGTCGAACAGCTCGCGGGCGTAGAAGTCGCCGTCCCAGGCGCAGATGCCCCGGCGGGAGAGCTCGGCGGCCACCTGGCGGGGGCGCATGCCGGAGACGGTGAACGACAGGGTCGGCGTGGTGTGCTCCGGGAAGCCGACCACCTGCACGTGCCGCATGGCGCGCAGCGCCTGGTCCAGCCACTCGAACAGGCCGCCCTCGTACGCGGCGACGGCGGTCATGGAGTCGCGCAGCCGGTCCCGGCGGCTGCCGGTGGCGTCCTCGCAGAGGCCGGCCAGGTGGTCGACGGCGGCGGTGACGCCGGCGTAGAGCTCGAACGGCGGCGTGCCGTTCTCGAACCGGTCGGGCACCCGGTCGGGCGCGGGCAGCAGCCGGTCGGGGTCGAGCTCGGCGAGCAGCTGCGGGTCGGCCACCACCGCGCCCACGTGCGGCCCGCACCAGGTGTAGGCCGAGACGGCGAGGAAGTCCGCGCCCAGCGTGGCCCGGTCGAGGAAGACGTGCGGCGCGGCCTGCACGGCGTCGACGTAGACCAGCGCCCCGACGGCGTGCGCGCGGGCGGCGATCGAGGCGACGTCGGGGCGGGTGCCGATCGCGTTGCTGGCGGCGGTGACCGCCACCAGCCGGGTGCGCGGGGTGATGAGGTCGTCGTACTGCCAGGCGGGCAGCTCACCGGTCTCGATGTCGACCTCCGCCCACCGGACGACGGCGCCCACCTGGGCGGCCGCGGTCAGCCACGGCCGGATGTTGGCGTCGTGGTCGAGCCGGCTGACGACGACCTCGTCGCCGCGGCGCCAGGTGCGCGCCAGCGCCCGCGCCACGGCGTAGGTCAGCGTGGTCATGCTGGGCCCGAGGACGACGCCGGTGGGGACCCCGCCGACCAGGTCGGCCACCGCGGCGCGGGCGCCGGCCACCAGCCCCTCGGTGCGCGACGACGCGGGGAACACCCCACCGCGGTTGGCCACCGGCACCCGCATCGCGGCGGACACCGCGTGCACCACGCTCTCGGGCAGCAGGGTGCCGGCCGGGGCGTCGGTGTGCACGAAGCCGTCGGACAGCCCGGGGAACTGGCCGCGGACGCGCGCGACGTCCAGCCGTGGTTCCCCCGGGTGCATGCGGGCGACCCTAGTTGGCGCCGTCCGGGGCCCGCGCCGCCGCACCGGGGCCCAGCGCCCGGCGTTCGCCCGCCGACGGCGGGGGGCAGGATGGGGGCATGACGGCACCCGGCAACGGCAGTGAGCGCCCGCAGCAGGTCCTCGTCGTCGGCCCCGACGGGCGGCCGGTCGGCGCGATGCCCGTGCCCGCCGCCGGCCCCGCGGGCGGGGAGGGCGAGGCGGGCGGCTCGAACATCGGTGAGATGGTCGAGCAGCCGGCCAAGGTCATGCGGATCGGCACGATGATCAAGCAGCTGCTCGAGGAGGTCCGGGCCGCGCCCCTCGACGAGGCCAGCCGCGCCCGGCTGCGCGACATCCACGCCTCCTCGATCCGCGAGCTCGAGCAGGGCCTGGCGCCGGAGCTCTCCGACGAGCTGCGCCGGATCACCTCCCCGTTCAGCGAGGACCAGACGCCGTCGGACGCCGAGCTGCGGATCGCCCAGGCCCAGCTGGTCGGCTGGCTGGAGGGCGTGTTCCAGGGCATCCAGACGGCGCTGTTCGCCCAGCAGATGGCCGCCCGCGCGCAGCTGGAGGAGATCCGCCGTCGCGCCCTGCCCGGCGGCCCCGGCGCCGCCGCCGAGCCCCGCCCCGGCGGCGGCCAGTACCTGTAGGGGCTCCGCTGGGATCAGGTGACCTGATCGTCGGGGGGGGCCCCGCCCCCCCCCCCCGGGGGGGGGGCGCGCGGCCGGGGGGGGGGCGCCCGGTGTCTTAATGTGTACC
>NZ_JBJGYI010000074.1:0-8614 GCF_054049915.1 Geodermatophilus sp. SYSU D00766 | reverse complement strand
ACGGCCCCCCCGCCCGCGGGCGCGCCCCCCCCCCCCCCCCGCCCGCCCCGCCCCCCCCCCGCCGGGGGGGGGCCCCCCCCCGCACGATCAGGTCACCTGATCATGCCGAGAGGGCCGCGACCTCCTCGGCGTCGGGCTCGGCCACGGTCGCGCCGGGCAGCCGCACCGTGAACACCGTGCGGCCCGGGACGCTGCCGACGGCCACGGTGCCCCCGTGCCCGGCGACGACGGCGGCCACGATCGCCAGGCCCAGGCCCGTGCTGCCGCTGGCCCGCGAGCGCGAGGAGTCCCCGCGGGCGAAGCGCTCGAACACCCCGGGCTGCTGCTCGGCGGGGATGCCCGGGCCGTCGTCGACGACCTCCAGGACCGCCTCGCCGCCCTCGGCGCGCAACCGGGTGGTCGCCGTCGTCCCCGGCGGGGTGTGCGTGCGGACGTTGGCCAGGAGGTTGGCCAGCACCTGGTGCAGCCGGGCGGCGTCGCCGGGCACCAGCACCGCCGCCGGCGGCAGGTCGACGCGCCAGCGGTGGCCGGGGCCAGCGGCGTGGGCGTCGCTGACGACGTCGAGGACCAGGCCGGTGAGGTCGACGTCGGCGACGGCCAGCTCGCGGCCGGCGTCGAGGCGGGCGAGCAGCAGCAGGTCGTCGACCAGCCCGGACATGCGCACCGCCTCGGCCTCCACCCGGCGCAGCGAGACGTCGGCGTCCTCGGGTAGCCCGCCGCGGCGGCGGACCAGCTCGGTGTAGCCGCGGATGGAGGTGACCGGGGTGCGCAGCTCGTGACTCGCGTCGGCGACGAAGCGCCGCAGCCGGGTCTCCGAGGCCTGCCGGGCGGCGATGCCGGACTCCACCGAGTCCAGCAGCCGGTTGAGCGCGGCGCCCACCCGGCCGACCTCGGTGTGCGGGTCGGTGTCGGCGGCCGGCACCCGGTCGGGCAGCCGCACCTCGCCGCTGGACAGCGGCAGCTGCGCGACCCGGCCGGCGGTGGCCGCGACCCGGTGCAGCGGGCGCAGCGTGCGCCCGATCACCGCCGAGCCGACCAGCCCGGCGGCCAGCAGCCCGAGCAGGCCGACGGCGACCTCGACGACGACGAGCCGCAGCACCGCGGCGTCGACCGAGTCCAGCGGCAGGCCGGTGACGATGACCTCGCCGTCGCCGGCCGCGGTGGCCACGACGCGGTAGGAGCCCAGCGGGCCGAGGGAGACCGTCCGCGGCTGCCCGTCGGCGTCGACCCGGGCGAGCTGCGCGGCCTCGGCCTCGGTCAGCGCCTCCCCCTCGCCCTCCCGGCCGATGACGGCGGCCTCGGTGACGGTGCCGTCCTCGACCCGGGCGCCCAGCGTCCCGTCGCCCTGACCGGGCACCACGAGGAAGTCCGGGCCCTGACCGTCCCAGCCCTCCCAGCCGGGCCAGCCGGGGTACCCCGGCCCGCCGGGACCCTCGTCGGCCTGCGCGGAGCGGTCGACGGCAGCCGAGAGCCGGTGGTCGACCTGGCCGAGCAGCTCCCCGCGGACGGCGGTGGTCGCCGCTCCCCCGACGACGGCGAGGACCACGGCCAGCGGCACGAGGAAGGCGCACAGCAGCCGGGTGCGCAGGGACCACCGCCGGGCGCGCGTGCTCATGCGACCACGCTGCGCTGTGGACCTGCACGTTGCCTGGACGTCGGTGGGGAGTCGGCTGGGGGCGCCCGGCGCGTCGTGCCGGGCGCGGCGGGGGCTGTCAGAGTCGGCGGGTGCAGACCGGTACGCAGGACGACGCCCGCCGCACCGGGCCGCCGCCCGGGTTGTCCGCGGCCGAGGCGCGGGAGCGCCACCGCAGGGGCGAGGGCAACGTCGCGGTCAGCGCGTCCTCGCGCAGCTACGGGCGCATCCTGCGGACCAACGTCTTCTCCTTCTTCAACGTCATCCTGTTCACCATCGGCGCGGCGCTGCTGGCGCTGGGCCGCTACAGCGACGCGTTCACCAGCGTCGGCCTGGGCCTGGTCAACGCCGCGATCAGCGCGGTGCAGGAGATCCGCGCCAAGCGCAAGCTCGACCGGCTGCAGCTGCTGGCCCGCGGCACGGTCACCGTGGTCCGCGACGGCGCCGGCACCGAGGTGCCGCCGGAGGAGGTGGTGCGCGGCGACGTGCTGCGGCTGCGGCCCGGCGCGCAGGTCGTCGTCGACGGGCCGGTGCTCTCCGGCCGGCTGGAGGTCGACGAGTCGCTGCTGACCGGCGAGTCCGAGGCGCTGCCGAAGGCCGACGGGGAGGACCTGCTGTCGGGGTCGTTCGTCGTCGGCGGCGAGGGCCTGCAGCTGGCCCGCGACGTGGGCGCGGCCTCCTACGCCGGCCGGCTGACCGCCGAGGCCCGCCGCGCCTCCACCGACACGACGCCGCTGCAGCGGCGGATCGACTTCGTCGTCCGGCTGGTGATGCTGCTGGTCCTGCTGATGAGCGTCACGATCCTGGCGCAGGCCGCCCTCGAGGGCTTCACGCTGGTGCGGACGGTGCAGACCACCGCGGTGCTCTCCGGCCTGGTGCCCTACGGCCTGTTCTTCCTCGTCGCGGTCGCCTACACGGTGGGCGCGGCCAGGAGCGCCGGCCGGGGCGCGCTGGTGCAGCAGGTCAACGCGGTGGAGTCGGTGAGCAACGTCGACGTCGTCTGCACCGACAAGACCGGCACGCTCACCACCGGCCGGCTGTCGCTGGCCGCGCTCACCCCGGTGGGCCCGCTGGGCGACGCCGCGGTGCGCCGGCTGCTGGGGACCATGGCCGCCGGCGTCGGCGCGCCGAACCTGACCAGCGCCGCGCTGGCCGCGGCGCTGCCGGCGCCGGCGCCGGCCGAGGTGCGCGAGGAGGTGCCGTTCTCCTCCTCGCTGCGGTGGAGCGCGCTGCGCACCGCCGACGCGGTGCTGGTGCTCGGCGCGCCCGACGCGCTCGCCCCGCGGCTGACCGGCCCGCCGCTGGGCGCCCCGGTGCGCGAGCTGACCGGGCGGGGGCTGCGGGTGCTGGTGTTCGCCCGCGCCGCCGCCGAAGCCCCGCTGCGCGACGCCGCCGGGCGCGCCGCGCTGCCGCCGCTGGAGCCGCTGGCGCTCGTCGCGCTGGCCGACGAGCTGCGCCCCGACGTCGTCGACACCCTCGCCCGGCTCACCGCCGACGGCATCGCCGTCAAGGTGGTCTCCGGCGACGACCCGGCCACGGTCGCGGCGCTGGCCCGGCAGGCCGGGCTGGAGCCGGGCGAGCCGGTGGCCGGCCCCGCGCTGCGGGACCTGCCGGAGGACCGGCTCGACGCGCTGGTCGAGCGGACGACGGTGTTCGGCCGGATCGCCCCGGAACAGAAGGAGCGGCTGGTCGACGCGCTGCGCCGCCGCGGTGCCTACGTGGCGATGGTCGGCGACGGGGTCAACGACGCCCGCGCGCTCAAGCGGGCGCAGGTGGGCGTGGCGATGGCCAGCGGCAGCGCGGTCACCCGCGACGTCGCCGACATCGTGCTGACCAGGGACTCGCTGGGCGCGCTGCTGCCCGCCGCGCACGAGGGCCGCCGGATCATCACCGGGATCAGCACCTCGATGCAGGTGTTCCTCGCCCGGGTCGGCACGCAGGGGCTGGTGATCCTCGCCGTCACCATGCTCGGGCTGGGGTTCCCCTACTCCCCCGCCAACGTCGGGCTGACGCTGCTGACCGTCGGGGTGCCGACGCTGTTCCTCACCGCCTGGGCGCGGCCGAGCGCGCCGGACCCGCACCTGCTGACGACGCTGTGGCGCTTCGTGCTGCCGGCGGTGCTGGTGACCGCCGCGGGCGGGGTGGCCGTGTACGCCCGGCACTACCGGGTGCTGCTGGACGCCGTGAACGCCGGCGGCGACGGTCCCGCGGAGGTCGTCGCCGACTTCGAGCGCTGGACCGGGGTGTCCTCCGACGACGTCGGCTTCGCCGAGGCGGTGGCCACGATCGGCGCGCAGACGGCGCTGTCGACGTTCGTCTCCTACGCGGCGTTCCTGCTGATCCTGTTCCTCAAGCCGCCGAACCGGTGGTTCGCCGCCTGGACCCGCCCCGACGGCGACCGCCGCCCGGCGCTGCTGGTGGCGGTGCTGGTCGTCGTGTTCTCGGCCGGGCTGTTCTGGCCGGCGTTCACCGACTACTTCGGGCTGACCGAGGCCGCCGAGCCGGTGTTCCAGACGGTGCTGCCGAGCCTGGTGCTGTGGTTCGGCCTGCTGACGGTGGCCTACCGGTTCCGGCTGCTGGAGCGGGCGCTGGGCCTGACCGGCCCGCTCAGCCCCGCGCCCGGTCCGGACCGGGATCCGCGCGCCGAGCGGGCAGGGCGGGGCCGAGGAGCTCGGCGAGCGTGAGCCGGGCCGCCCGGGGGCGGTCGAGGACGACCACGTCGGGTCCGGCGGAGGCGGTCCGCATCAGCCGTGCCCAGCGCAGGCCGTGCCGGTGCATCCGCCCGTCGGGGATGCGGCGGCCGCGGATCCGCTGGCCGTCGGCGGCGTCCTCGGGTGAGACGTCGAGCAGCACCAGTCGGACGGCCCGGCCGGCGGCCCGCGCGGTGCCCAGCACGACCGGCCGCCACCAGCGGCTGGTCCACGGGTCGGCGAGCACGACGACCGGGTCGCTGCCGGCGAGCGCGGCCAGCACCCGCAGCCGGTGCTGGGCGTGCACCAGGGGGCGCACCAGCGGGTAGGGCAGCACCGAGCCGGTGCGCCAGCGGGCGGCGACCTGCTCGGAGTCCACGGAGCACACCCCCGGGACGCCGTCGCCGAGCAGCCGGCGCACCATGGTCGTCTTGCCGCTGCCGGGCAGCCCGCCGACGACGACCAGGGCCCGCGCGGCGTCCCCTGCGGGCGCCGGCACCGGCCCGGGCACGGGTCCCGGCAGCGGCATCGTCGCGGTCGGCACGGCTGTCTCCTCGGTCTCCCCCGCGCGGGCGGGCTGGCGGCGGACGCTACCCCGCGGCACGGCCCCGTGGCCGCCGTCGGCACGCGCCGTCACCCCGCCGCGGGGACCCGCTCCGGGCGAGGTGACGTGCGGGAACGGCCTCCTCGCAGGAGCCCGCGTCGAGCGGAGCGAGGCGTGGGGGGCGAGGAGGTCCTTCGTCAGTCGCCGTGACCGTGGCCCCAGCCGCCGTGCCAGCCACCCCAGCCGTCCCAGCCGTCGGGGTCGCCGTCCCCGTCCCCGTCGACGTCCCAGGGACCCTCCCAGTCGCCGTCCCACGGGCCGGTGGCCTGCACCCACTCGGTGATGCCGCTCTCCAGGTCGGCCAGCCACTCGTCGGCCTGCTCCTGGGTGAGCCGGCCGTCCTCGACGGCGGTGGCGATGCCCTCCCGCGCCTCCTGGACCAGGGCGGCGACGAGGTCCTCGACCGCCACGCCCTGCGCCTCGGCGACGGAGGCGAGGCTGGCGCCGTCGGCCTCGAGCGCGGTGCGCAGCTCCTCCTCGGACAGGCCCAGCGTGTCGGTCAGCACGGTGGAACCGCCCCAGCCCCAACCCCAGCCCCAGCCGCCGTGCCAGCCGTCGTGCCAGTCGCCGTCACCGACGGTGGTGGCGACCCGGTCGGCCTGCTCCTGGGTGATCGTCCCGTCCTCGACCAGCCCGGACAGCGCGTCGCGGATGCGGTCCTCGGCGGGACTGGCGGTGCCGGTGGTCGGGTCGTCGTCGGCGACGGCCGGGACGGCGAAGGCCAGACCACCGACGGCCAGGGCACCGGCCGCGGTCGCCATCACGAGCTTCTTCCGCACGGGACACTCCTCGCCTCGGGCGGCCGGCTCCTCCGGCCGTCGCCTGCGAGCGTCGGGCAGTTTCCTGTGACCTGCCTGTCAGCCGGCCGTGGCGGGACTGTGTGCCCGCTCCCGGGAGGCGCTCAGCCGGCCGCCGGCTCCGGCACCACCGAGCAGGTCCCGGCGGGGATGAACACCCCGGTGTGGCCGTCGGAGTCCCACTGGACGACGTAGGGCGGCGCCCCGCGCTCGCCCCGGACCTCCAGCACCCGGCCGGTGCGCTCCGGCTCTCCCTGGTGTGTGGACCGGACGACGATCCGGTCCCCGACGCGTGCCTCCACGGCGACCTCCCAGCGGCGTGCTCCCGGCGGCGTGTTCCCGATGACGTGTTCCCGATGACGTGGCCCTGCCGTCCCCCCGAGGGTGCTCTCCACCCGGCGGCCGGGCAAGGGCCCGCGACGCACGGGCGTCACCGCATCGGTGGAGGCCGCACCGCGCCGTCCACCCGGATCCCCGCCGCGCGGTGCACGCTGGTGGCGTGAGCGGATCGCGCCTGGTCACCGCGGCGGTGCCGGTCGTGCTGGCGTTCGTGCTGGCGATCGGCTCGGCGGGGGTCCGGGACGGCGGGGCCGGTGACCCCGCGTCCGTGGCAGCCGCCGCGGAGGTCCCCGCCCGGCCGCCGGTCGCGGTGGCCGGGCCGCCCGTCCCGGCCGCACCGACCCCGCCGCCGGCGGTGGACGCCGCCGCGCTGCTGGCCGAGGTGCAGGCGGCGGCCGCGGCCGCGGGCGGGTCGATCGACCTGGTGGTCGTGGCCGCCGACGGGACCCCGCTGGTCTCCTCGGCGGGCGCCGGTGACGCCGTCTACGGCGCCTCGCTGGTGAAGCTGCTCGTCGTCGGGCGGCTGCTGGAGCTGCAGGCGCGGGGCGAGGTCGTGCTCACCGACCGCGACCGCTCGCTGATGGAACGGGCCGTGGTGCGCTCCGACGACGCCGCGACCAGCCTGCTGTGGGACCGGTGGGACGGCGCGGCGCTGGTCGGCGCGGTCGTGACCGAGGCCGGCCTGGGAGCCACCGCTCCTCCCGCCGTCGCCGGGCGGTGGGGCGAGGCGACCACCAGCGCGGCCGACGTCGCCGCCCTGCTGTCCGGGCTGGCCACCACCCTCGGCCCGGGCCCGGCGGCCACCCTGCTCGGGTGGATGCGGGCCACCTCGGCGACCGGCGCCGACGGGTTCGACCAGCGGTTCGGGCTGCTGGCCGGCGGGGCGGCCGGGACGGTGGCGGCCAAGCAGGGCTGGATGTGCTGCGTGGACCGCAGCCGGCAGCTGCACTCGGCGGGGGTCCTGCCCGGCGGGGAGGTGGTGGCGCTGCTCGGCGACTTCCCGGCGGCGACGTCCTGGGGCCGGGCACGGGCCGCGCTCGACACCGCCGCCGCCGCGGTGCGCGCCGCGGTCGACTGAACCGTCCAGCGATCCCCCAGGTGCCGCCCAGGCCGGCGACAGCCCGGGCGGCCAGCGTCCGGGCATGGACGGCGCCACCGACCGCTGGCTGTTCGACCCCGACACCACCCGCGCGCTGGTGCTGGCCCGCCGCTCGCCCGGCGGCGGCCCGGTGCGCGACGTGGTCTCCGACGTCGTCTGGGGCGAGGTGGTGCGCCTGCTGCGCTGGGCGGCCGCGGCCGGGTCGGCGCCGGCGGCGCTGCGGATCGGCACCTGGTGGCGGCTGGCCGCCGGGTGCGCCGCGCTGCTGCGCCGGCTGCCCGCGCTGAGCGCCGAGATCGCCGAGCCCTGGTCGCTCGACCCCCCGCCCGCCGTCGACGCCGGGACCCCCGCCGCCGACCGGGTCGGCCTGGTCGCCCACCGTCTCGCCGCGCTGCTGCGCTCCGGGGAGCCGGTCGCGCTGCGCGCGCTGGCCGCCGAGGTCGACGCGCTGGGCGAGGCCGCGGTGCAGGCCATCGCGGCGACGAGCCTCGACACCGTGACGACCGATGCATAGCGATGTATCGTTACTGTCATCCGATACGTCTGGAGGACGCATCGACCCACCGAGAGGACCGACCGTGCACGACGATCCCCGCTTCGAGGGCTGGCGACCCGGCCCCCGTTCCGGCCACGGCCACACCCACCGCCACCACGGCCCCTTCGCCGCCTTCGGACCCGGCCCCGGCGGGCCCGGCCCCGGACCCGGGCCGGGCTTCGATCCCGGGTTCGGTCCCGGGTTCGGTCCCGGCCCCGGCTTCGGGTTCGGCCCCGGCTTCGACCCGGCCGCCCGTCACCGCCGCCGCGGCTGGGGCCGCGGGCGGGTGCCGCGCGGCGACGTCCGCGCCGCCGTCCTGCTGCTGCTGGCCGAGCAGCCGATGCACGGCTACCAGCTCATGCACGCCATCGGCGAGCGCAGCGGCGGGCGCTGGACGCCCAGCCCGGGCGCGATCTACCCGACCCTCGCCCAGCTCGAGGACGAGGGGCTGGTCACCGTGACCGCCGAGGCCGGCCGCAAGCTGGCCACGCTCACCGACGCCGGCCGCGCCGCCGTCGAGGAGCTGCGCACCGCCGGCACCGACCCGTTCGCCGGCGCCGCCGCCGGCGCGCCCGGGGCCGACCTGCGCGGACTGCTCGACGAGCTGCACGGCGCGGTCCGGCAGGTGGCCCGCACCGGCACCGACGCCCAGCTGACCGCCGCGGCCGACGTGCTGGCCCAGGCCCGGCGCGCGCTCTACCTGCTGCTCGCCGAGGGCCCCGACTCTCCGCCGCCGTCCGCGGCCGAGTGACCCGCCGCGCCGGGTCGCGTCGTGTGCACACGCCGCGACCCGGCGCGCCCGGCCGGGGGCCGCCCCGCCCCGCACCCCCCCCGCGACGACCCCCGCCACGCCCCCCCCCCGACCACCCCCCCCCCCCCCCCCCCCCCCCCCCCCCCCCCCCCCCCCCCCCCCCCCC
>NZ_JBJGYI010000073.1:0-9009 GCF_054049915.1 Geodermatophilus sp. SYSU D00766 | reverse complement strand
GGCCGGGAGGACGTCGTCCTCCCGGCCCCGCTGCCGTGGGTGCCGGCTCAGCCCGGCAGGCGCCGGGTCAGCCACTCGTGGAAGGCACCGATGTGGTGCTCGGAGGGCACCAGCACGCCGCCGTTCGCGTACGCCCGCGAGGACATCGCCGGCTGGGTGCGCTCGCAGGCCGCGAAGTCCTGCTCGTTGACGCGGTGGAACAGCTCCACCGACCGGGACACGTCCCTGCCCGACTCCACCACGTCGCGGGAGTAGAGCCAGTCGCACTCCACGATCGTGCGGTCCTCCGCGACCGGGAACATGCGGTGGAAGACCACGTGGTCGGGCACGAGGTTGACGAAGACCGTCGGCCGGACCGTGATGGCGTAGTAGCGGCGGTCCTGGTCCTCGGCGACCCCGGGGAGCCGGTCGAAGCCCTCGCTGCCGTCGACGGTGAAGCCCTGGACCTCCTCGCCGAACTCCGCGCCGTGCCCGACGAAGAACTGTGCGGCGTAGCCGTCGGCGAACTCCGGGAGCACCTCGGTGAGCTCCGGGTGGATGGTCGCGCAGTGGTAGCACTCCATGAAGTTCTCGACGATGAGCTTCCAGTTGGCCTTGACGTCGTAGGTGATCCGACGGCCCACCGTGAGCGAGTCCAGCTCGTAGCGGTCGATGGACGCCACGTCCCCCAGCCGCTCGGTGACCGCGCCCACCACGTCGTGCTCGAACGACGGGGGCTCCGCCGCCAGGCACACCCACGCGTACCCCAGCCACTCCCGCAGGTGGACCGGCACCAGCCCGTACTGCACGCGGTCGACGTCGGGCATCTTCGTCAGGTTCGGGGCTGCGACCAGCTTGCCGTCGAGGTCGTAGGTCCAGGCGTGGTACGGGCACTGGAAGGCGCGCTTGACCGCACCGGAGTCCTCCGTGCAGATCTGCGCCCCGCGGTGCCGGCAGACGTTGAGGAACGCGCGCAGCCCGCCGTCGCGGCTGCGGACGACGAGCACGCTCTCCCGGCCCACCTGGACCTTGCGGAAGGAGCCGGGCGTCGGGAGGTCACCGGAGCGCACGACGCAGAACCACATGTCCTCGAAGACGTGGGCCTGCTCCAGCGCGAAGACGGCCGGGTCGGTGTAGTAGTGCCCCGGCAACGTGGAGATGAGGCTCGCGGGCTGGTCGGTGGTGGTCATGCGGCACCTCGGGGTCGCGTCGGGCGGTGTGCGGACTGCGCCGGAAGTCGCACGACCACACGGCCTGCGACCAACCACGGTCGTCGTCCGCCGGCGAGCACCAGACGACCGCCGTGTTGCACATTACTCAGCGGCTCGCGCAAGACGCAACAGCCGCAGCACAGTCCTCCGCCCGCGGGCCGACCCGCGCTCCGCGGGCGAGCTCAGCGGGACGGGCCGAAGAAGCCCAGCCTCCTGCTCAGCTCGTCGGCGCCGGCCAGCACGCGCCGGGCCAGCCGGGGGAAGTCCTCCGAGGCCATGCGGAAGGACGGCCCCGAGACGCTGAGCGCCGCCACCACGTCGCCGTCCGCGCCCCGGACGGGAGCGGCGACGGCGCTGAGCCCGACCTCGTACTCCTCGACGGTGCAGCCCCACCCCTGCTCGACGATCCGGTCGAGGTCCTGCCGCAGCAGCTCCGGGTCGGTGATGGTGGCGGGGGTGAACCGCTGCAGGTCCCGGGAGAGCGCGCCCTTGCGGACGGCGTCGGGGGCGTGGGCCAGCAGCACCTTGCCGCTCGACGTCGCGTGCAGCGGCGTGCCCTGCCCCACCCAGTTGTGCGTGCTGAGCGCGGCCGGCCCGCGGGCCTGGCTGACGTTCACCGCCCGGTCGCCGTCGAGGATGGCGATGTTGACCGTCTCCTCGAGATCGGCCGCCAGGGCCTCGCAGATCGGCCGTCCCTCCCGGGCGATGTCGAGCTGGGCGGCGGCGGCGCCGGCGAGGCGCACGACGCCGAAGCCGAGCCGGTACTTGCCGCGGTCGGCCAGCTGCTCGACGAAGCCCCGGCTCTCCAGCACCGCCACCAGCCGGAAGGCGGTGGACTTGTGCACCCCCAGCTCGGCGGCCACCTCGGTGACCCCGGCCTCCCCGTGCGCCGCGAGGATCTCCAGCACGCTCAGCGCACGGTCCACCGACTGGACCGCGGCGACCGAGTTCCGCTCTCCGTTCGCACCCTGCGGCCCGCTCATGACCTCAGCGTAGGTGGCCGACGCCACGCTCCCGGCCGCTCTTGACGCGCTCGGCCGCACTCCCGCATGCTGTTGCGTCATCGGCACAGAGTTGCGGTTGACGCAACGACGATGAGCCTGGAGCGCACATGATCCCGGTCTGCCCCACGACCGCCCTGCCCCCCGGCGAGGCCATCCGAGTCGAGGCCGACGAGCCCATCGCGGTGTTCAACGTCGACGGCGAGTTCTTCGCGATCGACGACACGTGCACCCACCAGGACGCCTCGCTGGCCGACGGCTGGCTGGACGGCTGCGCGGTGGAGTGCCCGCTGCACGCCTCGTGCTTCGACCTGCGCACGGGCAAGGTGTCCGGTCCTCCGGCCAAGACCCCGGTCCGCACGCACCGGGTCGTCGTGACCGACGGCGTGGTCCACGTGCTGCCCGGGGTCGCCGCGGACGGCGCCGCGTGAGCCCCACCATCGCCGTCGTCGGGGCCTCGCTGGCCGGCCTCTCCGCCGCGCGGGCACTGCGCGAGCGGTCCTTCGACGGCCGCGTCGTGGTCGTCGGCGACGAGGTGCACGCCCCCTACGACCGGCCACCCCTGTCCAAGGAGTTCCTGGCCGGCACGGCGTCGCTGGACGACATCACCCTGGGCACGCCGGACGACGAGGACCTGGCGCTGGAGTGGCGGCTCGGCACGACCGCGGTCGGCCTGGACCGGACCGGCCGCTCGGTGCGGTTGCACGACGGGAGCGAGGTCCGCGCGGACGGCGTCGTCCTCGCCACCGGCGCCCGTGCCCGCCGCCTGCCCGGCAGCGAACGCCTCGCCGGCGTGCACGTCCTGCGCTCCCTCGACGACGCGATCGCCCTGCGGGTGGACCTGCTCTCCGCCGGGCGCCTCGTCGTGATCGGCGCCGGCTTCATCGGGGCGGAGGTCGCCGCCACTGCCCGCACGCTGGGACTCGACGTCACCGTCGTCGAGACGCAGCCCGTCCCGCTCGCCGGCCCGCTGGGCGCGGAGGTGGGCGCGGTCTGCGCAGAACTGCACGCCGACCACGGCACCCGCCTGCTGGTCGGCACCGGGGTGTCCGGGCTGGTCGGCCGGGACAGGGTCGAAGCCGTCGAGCTGACCGACGGCACGCGCCTGCCCGCCGACGTGGTGGTCGTGGGGATCGGCGCCACGCCGAACACCGAGTGGCTCACCGGTTCCGGCGTGGCCCTCGGCAACGGCGTCCTCACCGACGCCCGCGGCGCCACCGACGTCCCCGGCGTGGTCGCGATCGGCGACTGTGCCGCGACGTGGTCGGCCACCGCGGGACGGCACGTCCGCGTCGAGCACTGGACCAACGCGCTCGAGCAGCCGGCCACCGCGGCCGCCACCCTGCTGGGCGCCGGGGGGCCGGCGCCCACGCCGGTGCCCTACTTCTGGTCCGACCAGTACGGCGCGCGCATCCAGTTCGCCGGCTCCCGCCGCGAGGGCGACGTCGCGCGCGTGGTGGAGGGCAGCTTCGCCGACCGCAGCTTCCTGGTCGTCTACGAGCGCGACGGGCACCCGGTGGCCGTCCTCGGGATGGACCAGCCCCGCCTGTTCACCCGGTGGCGGCGGCAGCTGCGCTCGGCGGTGCCGACGCCGTCCTGACGCCCGTGGTGGCCGTCGCCCCGACGGCCCCCACGGGCACTCCCGCAGCACCCGGCCCGGCCGACCGCACTGGTCCGCCGGGCCGCGTGCTGCCGTCGGCCGGGCCGACCTCCGCGGTCCCGGGCAGGTGCCGCGGCAGCTCCCCTCCCCGGCCTCCCGGCACGGCAGGACCTCGTGGCACGGCAGAGCCTCCCGGCACCGGGGCCACGCGCAGCGGCTCCGGTGCCGGGAGGCCCCTCGGCGAGCGAGGGTCAGTCGCGCGGCCCCGACGGCCGGCCCATGGCCTCTGCCCTCGGCTGGGTGTGCGCGGGGACGGACGAGCCGTCCTCGGGGGATGCCACGAAGTTGCCGGCCGGGCCGGCGGGCGGCCGGCCGGCCGCTCCCGGGCCCGCCACGGGCACCCCTCCCGCGTCGGCGGCCGGGGTGCCCGCCGCCGGGTCCGGCGTCTTCTCCACGACCAGGACGAAGTCGTCGCCGTGGCGGCTGATGCCGTCGACGACGGCCTGCTCGATCGCCAGGGAGGCGTAGTTGCCGCGCAGGACGATCGGGTCGTGCCGGAGGTCCTTCACCAGGCTCACCGCGAGTGCCGCCATCACCAGGGCGAAGGGCAGCGCCGCGATGATCGTCAGGTTCTGCAGCCCCGTCAGCGCGGCCCCGTCCTCGCCGAGCAGCAGCATGATCGCCGCCACCGAGCCCATCACGACGCCCCAGAAGACGACGACCCAGCGGCTGGGCTCCAGGGTGCCGCGCTGCGAGAGCGAGCCCATGACGATCGAGGCCGCGTCCGCGCCGGACACGAAGAAGATCGCCACGAGGACCATCACGAGCACGGTCGCGGCGGTGGCCAGCGGGTACTGCTCCAGGACGGCGAACAGCTGGCCCTCGGTGGTGCCCTGACCGGCGATGTCGACGCCGCTGCGCTGGGCGGCGATCCCGGCCCCGCCGAACACGGCGAACCACAGCAGGCTGACGAGGCTGGGCACCAGGAGCACGCCGGTGACGAACTGGCGGATGGTGCGGCCGCGGCTGATCCGGGCGATGAACAGGCCGACGAACGGCGTCCAGCTGATCCACCAGGCCCAGTAGAAGACCGTCCAGCCGCGCAGCCAGGTGGCCATGGCCTCGCCACCGGTGGCCTCGGTGCGCGCGGCCATCTCGCCGAGGTCGGAGAAGTAGCTGCCGACCGCGTCGGGGATCAGGTTGAGGATGAAGATCGTCGGGCCGACGACGAAGACGAACACCGCGAGCAGCAGCGCCAGGACCATGTTGGTGTTGGACAGCCACTGGATCCCGCGCTCGATGCCGGACACGGCCGAGGCGACGAAGGCCGCCGTCAGGATCGCGATGATCGCGACCAGGACGCCGTTGCCGACGTCCCCGGCCCAGCCGAGGATCTCCACCCCGCTGCCGATCTGCAGGGCACCGAGGCCCAGGGACGCCGCCGACCCGAACAGCGTGGCGAAGATGGCCAGGACGTCGATGACGCGGCCGGCCGGGCCCTCGGCCCGCCGGCGGCCGAGCAGCGGGATGAAGGCGGAGCTGATCAGCTGCCGACGGCCCCTGCGGAAGGTGCCGTACGCGATGGCCAGCCCGACGACGGCGTACATCGCCCACGGGTGCAGCGTCCAGTGGAACAGCGTGGTGGCCATCGCCGTCTGGATCGCCTCCGACGACTCCGCCTGGGTGGTGAGCGGAGGGGGCGAGACGTAGTGCGACAGGGGTTCGGCCACCCCGAAGAACATGAGGCCGATGCCCATGCCCGCGCTGAACATCATCGCGATCCACGAGACGGTGCGGAACTCCGGCCGCTCGGTGTCCCGTCCCAGCGGGATCCGCCCGTACTTGCCGGCCGCCAGCCAGATGACGAAGACGACGAACGCCGACGCGAGCAGCACGAACAGCCAGCCCAGGTTGCCGGTGATCCAGCCGAGGGCCGACGTGCTGGCGGTGCCGAGACCCGTGGGGCTCACGAAGCCCCAGGCGACGAAGCCCAGCGCCATGACCGCGGCGATGGCGAACAGCACCCGGTCCACGGCCCAGTGGCTGTCCGCGACACAGGGCGGCGGCTCGGCGATCGCCGGGTGGGTGCCGGTCACGGTCACGTCCGTCGCGTGGACGACGGGGGGGTCCGCGGCGGCGGCAGCCCCCCTGCCGGGCGGTGGGTCGGCTCCGGCGGCTCCCGACTGGCCCGGCCCGGGAGGGGACGAGGCGGACTTCCGCGGATTCTCCATGACGATCCCCATCTCTGTTGCGTCATTCGAGACCGACTTCGCATGAGGGAACCAGAGAGTCGACAAGGGAACAAGGGTCGAACGTGACCTTTTACACAGGCGCAGCTCCAGGGAAACGCTCCGGGACGCCTGCCGCGACTCGACGCGCCCCGGGGCGACAGGAGCCGGCGGGCGGGACCCGGTCCGTGGTGCGGCGTCAGGCGTGCGGTGCGCGCGACCGGGTCGAGGGGATCACCCGCCAGGCCGTCCCCGCCGCCACCGCCAGCAGGACGGCGGCGCCGAGCGAGGTGACCTGCACGGCCCAGGTGAACGCCTCCCGGGCCGCGGCGAGCGCCTCGCCGTCGAGCGCCTCCCCGGCCCGCGCCAGCGACTCCCGCGCCGCCCCGCCGACGTCCGGGGGCAGCTGCGCGCGGTAGAGCACGGTCTGCAGCGACCCGAGGAGGGCGATCCCGAGCGCGGCGCCGAGCTCGTAGGAGGTCTCCGACAGCGCCGACGCCGTCCCGGCGCGGTGCGGGGGCACCGCGCCGACGGCGGCGTCGGTGCTCAGCGTGAACGCCAGCCCGAACCCGGCACCGAGCACCAGCAGCGCGACGGCCAGCCCCGCGTAGCCGGGCAGCGACGCGGCGCCGGCGAGGGCCAGCATGCCGACCGCCGACAGGCCCAGCCCGAGGCCGATCGCCCGGCCCAACCCCGCCCGCGCGACCAGCGGCCCGACCACGACGAGCACGCCGAGGGAGGCCAGCGTCAGCGGCAGCTCCCGCACCCCGGCCTCCAGCGCGGTGTGCCCGCGCACCAGCTGCAGGTACTGGGAGAAGAAGTACAGCAGCCCCATGAGCGCGAACAGCGCGATCAGCTGGCCGGCCAGGGCGCCGGAGAACGCGCGGTGGGCGAAGAGCCCGAGGTCGACCAGCGGCGACGGGATCCGCCGCTGCCGCCGGACGAACAGCACCGCGGCCAGCACCCCGGCCAGCGCCGCCGCGCCCGCGACCGGCGTCGGGCCGGAGCCGGCGACCTCCTTGACCGCGAACACCACGGCCAGGACGGCGACCACCGACTGGACGGCGCCGAGGACGTCGAGCCGCCCGGGCCGCGGGTCGCGCGACTCCGGCAGCAGCAGCCACCCCCCGACCAGCAGCACGGCCACGACGGGCAGGTTGACGAGGAAGACCGAGCCCCACCAGAAGTGCTCGAGCAGCACCCCGCCCACCAGCGGGCCGAGCACGGCACCGCCGGAGGCCGCGGCGCTCCACACCGCGATGGCGCGGGTCCGCTGCCGGGCGACCGGGAACAGGTTGCGGATCAGCGACAGCGTCGAGGGCATGAGGGTCGCCGCGGCGACGCCCAGCGCCGCCCGGGCGGCGACCAGGGTCGCCGGGTCCGGCGCGAACGCCGCGACGGCGGAGGCGGCGCCGAACGCCGCGGTGCCGACGAGCAGCACCCGCTTGCGGCCGAAGCGGTCGGCGAGCCCGCCCATGAGCACCAGCAGCCCGGCCAGCGCGAAGCCGTAGACGTCGCCGATCCACAGCAGCTGCCCCGCGGTGGGCTGCAGGGCCGCGGAGAGGGCGGGGACCGCGAGGGCGAGCACGGTGCCGTCGACGGCCAGCAGCACCACGGCGAGGACGAGCACCGCCAGCGCCGCCCACTCGCGGGCCCCGGCCGGGCGGAGCTCCTCCTCCCGGGCGACCGGGACCGCGGCGGACGGTGGGGCGGCGCTGCTCATGCCGGACAGCGTACCGACCAGACGGTTTGTTAGGTACGGTGACGGTGGGCACCCGGTCCCGGCCGAGCGGGAGGTCGCCGGTCCGCCCGGCGGCGCGTGCGGCACCCTGGTCCCGCTCTGGACCGTCCGAGGAGGGAACCGTGCCGGGACCGCTGCGCGACGCCGCCCGGACCCGCCGCGCGCTGCTCGACGCCGCCGCGCGCTCGGTGGTCGTGCACGGTGCCGGCGTCAGCCTCGACACGGTCGCCCGGGAGGCCGGCGTCTCCAAGGGCGGCCTCATGCACCACTTCCGGAGCAAGGACGAGCTGCTCGGGGCGCTGGCCGACGACCTCTTCGAGCAGTTCACCCGGGCCGTCGAGGACCGGGTCGACCCCGACGACGCCGCTCCCGGGCGCCGGCTGCGCGCCTACGTGCACGCCACGTTCGACGACCTCGAGCGGCGGGAGGAGGCGGTGGAGCTGGCCACCCTGCTGGCCACGCTCGGCTCGTTCCCCGAGGCCGCCCGGCGGTCGCAGGACCGGTACCGGCACTGGAACGAGTCCCTGGCCGAGGACGGCGTCGACCCCCAGCGGGTGGTCGTGGTGCTCCGGGCGTGCGACGGGGTGTCGATCGCCCCCCTCTTCGAGGGGCCGCTGAGCCGCGACGAGCTGGCCACCACCCGCGACCTGCTGCTCGCGCTCACCCGCGGCGAGGGCCCGTTGGCCTGAGGGACGACGTCCCGCAGGGCCGCTCGGACCACCCGGGGAGTGGCGGTCCGCCCGACCCGGGGCTCAGGAGCGGCCGGTCGGCCCGTCGCCGGCGAGGAAGGCGAGCAGGTCGGCGTTGAACTCCTGCTCGTAGGCGCCGTGGAGCCCGTGCGGGGCGCCCGGGTAGACCTTCAGCGTCGCGGTGGGCACCAGCTCGATCGACTTCCGGGCCGCCGCCACGATCGGCACGATCTGGTCGTCGTCGCCGTGGGCGATCAGCGTCGGCACGTCGATGGCCTTCAGGTCCTCGGTCAGGTCGGTCTCGGAGAACGCCGCGATGCAGTCGTAGGCGCCCTTGTAGCCCACCGTCATGCACTGCAGCCAGAACTCGTCCCGCTTGCCCTGCGAGACGGTGGCCCCCTCCCGGTTGGCGCCGTAGAAGGACGCCGACAGATCGCGGTAGAACTGCGAGCGGTCGCCGGCCACCCCGGCCCGCAGCCCGTCGAACACCGAGCGCGGCAGGCCCTCGGGGTTGGCGTCGGTCTGCAGCATCAGCGGGGGGATGGCGCCCAGCAGCACGG
>NZ_JBJGYI010000072.1:0-9517 GCF_054049915.1 Geodermatophilus sp. SYSU D00766 | reverse complement strand
GCGGAAGTGCACGGGTTCGGTTTGCGCACTTCCGCGGAAGTGCACGGGAGGTGTCAGAGCACGCGGACGGCGAGCAGCGCGACGTCGTCCTCGGCGTCGGGGAGGAACAGCCGCTCCAGCACCCGGTCGCACAACCGCTCCAGCGGCAGGTCGGCGGCGTCGCGCAGGACGGCGAGGAGCTGCTCGGTGCCGGCCTGCAGGTCGCGGTCGCGCCGCTCGATCAGCCCGTCGGTGTGCAGCAGCACCGTGCTGCCCACCGGCAGGACGGCGCTGTGGTCGGTGCGCGGGCGGCCCGGGTCCACGCCCAGCAGCAGGTCGGCCGGCCCGGGGGCGAGGACCCGCACGCTCCCGTCAGGGTCGACGACGACCGGCGGCGGGTGGCCGGCGCTCGACCAGTGCAGCACGGCATCGTCGGGGCCGGTGCGGTCCAGCCGCGCCACCAGCGCGGTGGCCATCGCGCCCAGCGCCAGGCGGTCGGCGGCCCGGTCGAGCTGGCCGAGGACCTCGGCCGGATCGGCGCCGCTGGCGTGGCTGATGCCGCGCAGCAGCCCCCGGAACTGGCCCATCAGCGCGGCGGCGTTGCGGTCGTGGCCGACGACGTCGCCGATGACGAGGACGGTGCCGCCGAGCACCCCGGGGAAGGCGTCGTACCAGTCGCCGCCCACCTCGGCGCCCTCCGACGCCGGGACGTAGCGCACGACGATGTCGAGGCCCTCGGGCCGCGGCGGCGCGGTGAGCATGCTGCGCTGCAGGGCGTGCGCCAGCCCGCGCTGCTGCTCGTACAGCCGCGCGGTCTGCAGCGCCAGGCCGGCGCGCCGGCCCACCTCGGCGGCGGTCTCGACCTCCCCCGGCGTGTGCGGCCCCCGCTCGGCGCCGTTGGCGGTGCCCAGCGCGCCGATGACCTCCCCGCGGGCCACCAGCGGCACGATCAGCGCCGAGTGCGGCGCCAGCCGCAGCAGCGCCTGCTGCGCCGCGGGGTCGTGCAGCGCCTGCCGGATCCGCTCGACGTCGACCTCCGGCACCACCAGCGGGCGGCCGGTGCGGGTCACGACCCGGGCGGCGTGCTCGTCGGTCATCCCGTGGACCATCGCCCCGACGTACTCCGCCACGGCCCCCCGCTGGGCGGGATTGCGGTGGGACCAGGCCATCTCGTGCAGCCGGCCCTGCTCGTCGGTGACGACGATCCAGCACCAGTCGGCCAGCGCCGGCACCACCAGGTCGGCCAGCCGGCCCAGCTGCTCGGTGATGTCCAGGCTCCCCGACAGCACCCGGCCGGCGTCGGCCAGCAGCTGCAGCCGCTGGTTCGCCTCGGCCATCGCGGCGACGGCGGCCGCCCGCTCGGCGTCGGCCCGCAGCCGGGACACGCTCAGGGCGATCTGCGCGGTCAGCGCGTCGAGCAGCTCGACGTCGACGTCCTCGAAGGCGTGCTCGGTGTCCCAGACGACGACGAAGCTGCCCAGCAGCCGGCCCTCCACCCGCAGCGGCAGGGCGGCGAGGGCGCGCAGGCCGAGGGCCGGACCGACCTCGGCCATGCGCGGGAACCGGGCGACGGCGTCGTCGAGGTCGGTGAGCAGCACCCGCTCGCCGTGGCGGGCGGCGTACTGGGTGGGCAGCTCGTCGTCGAGCTCGATCTCCAGCCCCTCCGGCGGGGCCTCCACCTCGGCCTCCGCCGCAGCGGCCGCGACCGTGTCGGCGAGCTGCCGGGCGAGGTAGAGCCGCAGCACCTCGTCGGTGTCGAAGGCGGCCAGCGCGCTCGACGAGGCCCCGAGCAGCCGGGCGCCGCGCAGCGTGATGTCGGCCAGCTGCGACAGCGCGGTGGCGTTGGCCAGCTCGGCGGCGACCTCGGCGACGGCGGCGGCGCGCTGGACGGCGGCCATCCGGCGGGCGGCCTGCTCGCGGGCGTCGGTGACGTCGACGACGGTGCCGAGGACCCGCACCGCGTCGCCGCGGGAGTCGCGCACGACGCGGCCGCGGGAGACCGTCCAGCGCACCGTGCCGTCGGTGTGCAGCGCCCGCGCCTCGACGACGTACTCCCCGGTGCCCCGCAGCGCGTCGGTCATGGCGTCGCGGACGGCGGCGTGGTCGTCGGGGTGGATGCGGTCGGCGAGCATCCCGTCGACGTCGGTGATCGTCAGCGGGCCGTCGAGCCCGTGGACGGCCGCGCAGCGCTCGTCCCAGTGCAGGACGCGTGTGCGCAGGTCGTGGTCCCAGATGCCGATGGCGCCGGCCTCGAGGGCGACCTCGAGGCGGACCCGGGAGGCCCCGATCGCCGACCGGGCGGCGGCGAGCTCGAGCTCGGCGACCACCGAGTCGGCCAGGTGCTCGAGCAGGGCGACGTCGTCGTCCTGCCAGGTGCGCGCCTGCCCGTCGTAGACGGCGAGGACGCCGATGACGTGGCCGGAGGCGGAGATCAGCGGGATGCCCAGGTAGGCGGTGACCTCACCGGCGGTGACGGCGGGGAGGTCGGACAGCCGCGGGTCGACGCGGGCGTCGGGGACCACCAGGGCCCGGCCCTCCCGCACGACGCACGCGGAGAACGCCCCGGTGAGCTGGGCCCGGCCACCGACGACCCCGGGCGGCAGGCCGTGTCCCCCGACGACGGTGTCCTGGTCGGTGAACACGGTGACCTTGGCGTGCCCGGCACCGAGCAGGCGGGCGGCCAGCCCGGAGAGCCGGTCGTAGGCGGCGGGGCCGGGCACCTCGAACAGCAGCCGGCGCGCGGCGGCGACGCGCTGGGCGTCGTGCAGCACGTCGGCGGCAGGCGACGGCGCGGGGACGGACACGGCCCTCCTCGGCCCGGCGCGGCCCGGGCGGCCGCAGCCGACCATGCTGCCACGCGTGTAGCGGAACGGGACCGGCCGTCCACCCTCCCTCCCCGGACGGGTCGTCACCCGGCCGGGTGAGCCCGGCGCAGCCGCAGGTCGAGCGGCCGCCGGCCCGGGCCGATGGACGGCGCATGACGGGGATGCTGACGCGGGCACTGCCGGACTGCCGGCCCCTGCTCGCCGACCCGGCCGACCTGACCCTGGTCTTCCAGCCGGTCGTCGACCTCGCGCGGGCCCGCGTCGCCGGCTACGAGGCCCTGGCCCGGTTCCCCGGGACCGCCGGCCCCGACGTGTGGTTCGCCGCGGCGGCCGACGCCGGCGTCGCCGCCGAGCTCGAGGCGCTGGCGCTGCACAAGGCCCTCGCCGCGGTGCCCGGCCTGCCCGCCGACACCTTCCTCTCGGTCAACGTCAGCCCCCACCTGCTCGGCACCCGCCCGGTGCGGGCGGCGCTGGCCACCCGGCCGGACCTGCGCCGCGTCGTCGTCGAGCTGACCGAGTCCGCACCGGTGGCCGACCTCGCCGCGCTGCGGGTGGAGGTCGCCGCGCTGCGGGCCCGGGGCGCCCTGGTGGCCCTCGACGACACCGGCTCGGGCTGGGCGGGACTGCGGCAGCTGGCGGCGCTGCGGCCCCAGCTGGTCAAGCTCGACCGGTCGCTGGTGGCCGGTGCCGACGCCGACCCGGTACGGGTGGCGCTGGCCGGGGTGGTCGCCGAGTTCGCCGGTCGCATCGACGCCTGGCTGGTCGCCGAGGGGATCGAGACCCGCGGCGAGCTGGCCGCCTTCTCCCGGCTGGGCGTGCCGCTGGCGCAGGGCTGGCTGCTCGGCCGGCCCTCGCCCGGGTTCGCGCCGCTGACCCCGGAGGTCGTCGCGCTGGTCCGCGGCCAGGCCGCCCGCGCCCGGGCGGAGTCGACCGTGGCGAGCCTGCTGCGGCCCGTCCGCCAGTGCGAGGTCACCGAGGCCTCCCCCGGCATCCCGCCGGTGGTGCTCGTCGGGCCGCAGGGCGAGCCGCTCGCGCTGCGGCTGACCGACCCGCGCACCGGGCTGGCGCACACCGCGCCGGTCTCGCTGTGCGCCCGGCCGACCGACGACGTCCCCGCCACGCTGCACCGCGCGCTGACCCGCCCGCCGGCCCACCGCTTCGACCCGGTGGTCTGCACCGACGCGACCGGCGCGGTGCTGGGCCTGCTGCGGGTGGAGGACCTCGCCTCCGCAGCGGCAGCCCGCTGACGGAGGACCCTCCTGCCCCCCGCCACTCGCACGCTCGCGGCGGGCCCCTGCAGGAGGGCCGCCCGCGTCAGTCGCTGGCGGCGGTCAGGGCGGCGCGCTCGTCGTCGGCGAGCACCAGGTCCAGCACCGGCAGCAGGTCGGCGACCTGGTCGACGTCGCGGGCGCTGGCGATCGGCGCGGTGACCGTGGGCCGGTCGGCCAGCCAGCGCAGCGCCACCGCGGCCTGGCTCACCCCGTGCGCGGCCGCCACCTCCGCCAGCGCGGCGAGCACCCGGTCGCCCCGCTCCCCCGCGTAGGCCTGCGCGCGCGGGGCCCGCGGCGAGTCGACCCGCTCGCCGGCCCGGTACTTGCCGGTCAGGAACCCCTTGGCCAGGCCGAAGTAGGGCAGGCAGCCCAGTCCGTGCGCGGCGACGACGTCGCGCAGGCCGTCCTCGTAGGCGGCGCGCTCCACCAGGTTGTAGTGCGGCTGCAGCGCGACGTACCGCGCGATCCCCAGCCGCTCGGAGGTCTCCAGCGCCTCGGTCAGCCGGGCCGGGGAGTAGTTCGACGCCGCGACGTGCAGCACCTTGCCCTCGCGCACCAGCTCGTCGAAGGCGGTGAGCGTCTCCTCCAGCGGCGTCGTCTCGTCGTCGTAGTGCGCGTAGTAGAGGTCGATCCGGTCGGTCCGCAGGTTGCGCAGCGACCGCTCGGCGGCGGCCTTCACCTCCGCGGCGGCCAGCGGGTGGGCCTTCTGCTGCGGGGAGGCCTTGGTCGCCACCACCACGCGGTCGCGCAGGCCGCGCTCGGCCATCCACCCGCCGAGGATCTGCTCGGAGCGGCCGTCGCCGTACATCTCGGCGGTGTCGACGAACGGGCGCTGCGTGCTGGGGACGGCGTCGACGAAGCGGTCCAGCACGGCCTGCGACGTCGGCTCGTCGGCGGTCCACCCGAAGACGTTGCCGCCCAGGCACAAGTCGCTGACGATCAGGTCGGTCCCGGGCAGCTGCGGCATGCGCCCACGCTATGTCGGACCCCGGGCGCCCGCCCCCGCTGGGACGGGTGGTACCGGCGGTCCTGCTGGGTGCGTTCGTGCCCCTGGACTGGCCAGATCCCCCGTCGTCGTGACACGGTGCCCCGGGCCGGACCCCCGCGTGGGGACCGGTCCGTCCCGGGCGACCGCCCGGGAGCGACCGGCCGCGCCGCCGCGGCCGGCACCGTCACCGGCGGCCCACCGAGCACCGGGCGGGCCGCGACCCCCACGAGAGGATCCCCGTGAACAAGGCCGAACTCGTCACCGCCATCGCCAAGCGCGCCGACGTGCCCAGCGCCACCGTGGACGCCGTCCTGTCGGGTCTGCAGGAGGAGCTCGTCGACGCGATCACCCGCGGCGAGAAGGTCGCCGTCTCCGGTCTGCTGACCGTCGAGCGGACCCAGCGGTCGGCCCGGACGGGCCGCAACCCGCAGACCGGCGAGTCGATCGACATCCCCGCCGCCAACACCGTCAAGGTCACCGCCGGCTCGAACCTGAAGAAGGCCGCC
This sequence comes from Geodermatophilus sp. SYSU D00766, assembly GCF_054049915.1. Lineage (NCBI taxonomy): Bacteria > Bacillati > Actinomycetota > Actinomycetes > Geodermatophilales > Geodermatophilaceae > Geodermatophilus > Geodermatophilus sp. SYSU D00766. Next base: position 3,948 of record NZ_JBJGYI010000072.1, on the reverse strand, counting down.
AGCAACGTCCCGGTGTGATCCGCGGCGTCCCCTGCGACGTCCGGGTGTGATCCGCGGCGTCGCCTGCGACGTCCCGGTGTGATCCGCCGGTCCCCGCCGGGGCGGCGCCTGCCTCCCTGTGACCCGCTGCACACCCATGGGTCAGGATGCGCAGGCAGGCGCCGCCCGAGGGGGACGGCTCCGGGACGGAGGCACGCGTGACGAGCGGACTGACCCACGACACCGACCCCGCCGAGGTCGGCCTCGACGGCACCCGGCTGGAGCGCCTCGACCGGCGGCTGGCCCGCTGGGTCGACGACGGGCAGCTGCCCGGCTTCCTGGTCACGGTGTCCCGGCACGGCCGGCTGGCGCACGTGGGCCGCTACGGCTCGCGGGACGTCGAGAACGGCCGGCCGGTCGAGGAGGACACCCGCTGGCGCATCTTCTCGATGACCAAGCCGGTCACCTCGGTCGCGGCGATGATGCTGTACGAGGAGGGCGCCTTCGAGCTCGGCGACCCGATCGCCCGGTGGCTGCCGGAGTTCGCCGAGACGCGGGTCTACGTGGCCGGGTCGGCGCAGAAGCCGGTCACCCAGCCGCAGATCGAGCCGATCCGCATCCGGCACCTGCTCACCCACACCTCGGGGCTGACCTACGGCTTCCACCACGCCCACCCGGTCGACGCCATGTACCGCGCGATGGGCCACGAGTGGGCCACCCCGCCCGGCGCCGACTCCGCCGAGGTCTGCCGGCAGTGGGCGTCGGTCCCGCTGGTCTTCCAGCCCGGGTCGGAGTGGAACTACGGGGTCTCCACCGACGTGCTGGGCCGGCTGGTGGAGGTGGTCTCCGGCCAGACGCTCGACGTGTTCTTCCAGGAGCGGGTGTTCGGCCCGCTCGGGATGACCGACACCTCCTTCGGACTGCGGGAGGGCGACGACGCCGACTCCCTCGCCCGGCTCTACGCGGCCGTCCCCGGGCAGCCCGGCGGAGCGCCCACCGGGTTCGCGCCGATCGACGCCATGGGCCAGGCGGCGCACTCCCGGCCCACGTTCCTCTCCGGCGGCGGCGGGCTGGTCTCGACGGCGGCGGACTACCTGCGCTTCTGCGAGATGCTGCGCCGCGGCGGCTCCTACGACGGCGGGCGGCTGCTGGGCCCGCGCACGCTGGCGCACATGGTGCGCAACCACCTGCCCGGCGACGCCGACCTGGAGACCTTCGGCCGGCCGCTGTTCGCCGAGACGCCGCTGCGGGGGGTCGGCTTCGGCCTGGGCTTCTCGATGGTGATCGACCCGGCGCGCTACGGCGGGGTCGCGAGCACCGGCGACTACAGCTGGGGCGGTGCGGCGTCGACGGCGTTCTACGTCGACCCGGTCGAGGACGTCGTCGTCACGTTCTTCACCCAGCTGCTGCCCTCGAGCACGCTGCCGATCCGCGCCTACCTGCGCGCCCTCGTCAACCAGGCGATCGTCGTCTGACCGTGCACTTCCGCGGATGTGTCCGGGGCACATCCGCGGAAGTGCACGGCCTCAGACGTAGCGGCGGAAGAGGATCGAGGCCACCATCGCCGGCTTCGGCGCCCCCTCGATCTCCATGGTGATGCCGAGGTTCATCTGGACGCCGCCGTCGAACTGCTTGGCGTCGTCGAGGGTCGCCGAGGCGCGGATGCGGGCACCGACCGGCACCGGCGAGATGAACCGGATCCGGTCGGCGCCGTAGTTGACGCCCATCCCGAAGCCCTTGGCGTCGATGATCTGCGCGGTCAGCGCCGACACCAGCGACAGCGTCAGGTAGCCGTGCGCGATCGGGCCGCCGAAGGGGCTCTCCCGCTTCGCCCGCTCGACGTCGACGTGGATCCACTGGTGGTCGTGGGTGGCCTCGGCGAACTGGTCGACCTGCTCCTGGGTGATCTCCAGCCAGTCGCTGTGCCCGAGGTGCTGGCCGACCTTCGCCAGCACGCCGTCGATGCCCTCCACGGTGGTCTGCGCCATCGCCTGTCCTCCTGTGTCCTCGATCGGTGTCGCTCGCGGTCTGGTTGGCTGACTCCACCACACCGGCGACGGGGACGGAGGCGACGGGTGCTGCGACTGGGCCGGTTGGACGTGCCCGACGGCGCTCTGGTGGTGATGGCCATCGTGAACCGCACGCCCGACTCGTTCTACGACCGCGGCGCCACCTACGAGCTCGCCGCCGCCGTCGAGCGGGTGGACCGGGTGGTCGCCGAGGGTGCGGACGTGGTCGACGTCGGCGGGGTGAAGGCCGCGCCCGGCGAGGAGGTCGACGCCGCCGAGGAGATCCGCCGCACCGTCGACCTGGTCGCCGCGATCCGGGCCGCGCACCCCGACCTGCCGATCTCCATCGACACCTGGCGGGCGGAGGTGGCGCGGGAGGTGCTCGCCGCCGGGGCCGACGTCGTCAACGACGCGTGGGGCGGCGTCGACCCGGAGCTCGCGGTGGTGGCGGCCGGGGCGGGCGCCGGGATCGTGTGCACGCACGCCGGCGGGCTGCCGCCGCGCACCCGGCCGCACCGGGTGCAGTACGACGACGTCGTGGCCGACGTCGTCGCGCGGACGACGGCGCTCGCCGACGCCGCGGTGGCCGCGGGCGTCGACCCCGAGCGGGTGCTGGTCGACCCGGGCCACGACTTCGGCAAGAACACCCGCCACTCGCTGGAGGCCACCCGCCGGCTCGGCGAGCTGGTGGCCACCGGATGGCCGGTGCTGGTGGCGCTGTCGAACAAGGACTTCGTCGGCGAGACCCTCGACGTCCCGCTGGAGCAGCGGCTCACCGGCACGCTCGCGGCGACGGCGGTCAGCGCGTGGCTGGGCGCCCGGGTGTTCCGCGCCCACGACGTCGCCGCGACCCGGCAGACGGTGGACATGGTCGCCGCCATCCGCGGCGACCGGCCGCCGGCGCGCACGACCCGGGGGCTGGCATGACCGGCGTGGTCCCCCTGGAGCCCGGCCCCGGCACGCTGCACGGCTGGTTCGACCGCGACCTGCCGCCGGCGCTCACCGTCGACCCGGGGACGACGGTCCGCTTCGCGACCCTCGACTCCGGCTGGTTCGTCGAGCCCGACACCGGCGGCGACGTCGCCGACCGCCGGCGGGACCCGCGGTACACCCCGGGCGACGGTCACGCCCTGACCGGCCCGGTCGAGGTGCGCGGCGCCCGCGCGGGCCAGGTGCTCGAGGTCGGCATCGGCGCCGTCGTCCCGGCGGCGTGGGGCACCGGCTTCGCGGGCCTGGCCGACACCGCGTGGAACGCCCTGCTCGGCCGCCTCGAGCCGACCGTGCACCGCTGGCGCATCGACGCCGCCGCCGGCACCGCGCGCAACCAGCACGGCCACGCCGTCGCCGTCTCGCCCTTCCTCGGCGTCATCGGGATGCCGCCGGCCGAGCCGGGACGGCACTCGACGATCCCGCCCCGCCGGCACGGCGGGAACCTCGACTGCCGTGAGCTGGTGGCCGGCAGCACGCTGTACCTGCCGATCCCGGTGGACGGCGCGCTGCTCAGCGTCGGCGACGCGCACGCGGCCCAGGGCGACGGCGAGGTGAGCGGCGCGGCGATCGAGTGCGGGGCCGAGCGCGCCGACCTCACCCTCGACGTCCGCGACGACCTGTTCGGCCGGCCGCTGGCGACCCCGGTGGCCCGCACCCCGGCCGGCTGGGTGTGCCTGGGCATCGGCGACGACCTCGACGAGGCCGCGGCGGAGGCGGTGGACGCGGTGCTCGACCTGATCGGCGCGCTGCACGGGGCCTCCCGGTCCGACGCCCTGGCGCTGGCCGGCGTGGTGGTCGACCTGCGGGTGACCCAGGTGGCCAACCAGGTCTTCGGCGTCCACGCGGTCCTGCCGTCCGGCGCCGTCCGCTGACCGTCGGCGGGGGTGCTCGAGCGTCCCGGCGGGTCCGCGCACGATCAGGTCAGCTCACCGCGACGCGTCCTGGCTCACCGTGGGCGGTGAGCCAGGAC
>NZ_JBJGYI010000071.1:0-10056 GCF_054049915.1 Geodermatophilus sp. SYSU D00766 | reverse complement strand
GCTCTGCCCCCGGAGGCGGGGCAGAGCACGACTGCGCGCGGGAGCACCTGGCCCGGCAGGGAGGATGGACCGCCGTGAGCACCACCGTGGCACCGGAGCTGGCCCGCTTCCCCGCCGACGTGCGGGACGCCGTCGGCCGGCTGGCCGGGGTCGCCGAGCGCACGCCGCTGCAGCGCAACGACCGTCTCTCCGCCCTCACCGGCGCCGACGTGTGGCTCAAGCGCGAGGACCTGCAGGTCGGCCGCTCCTACAAGGTCCGCGGTGCCTACAACACCATCAGCGGCCTGGACTCCGCTGCCCGCGCCGCCGGGGTGGTCTGCGCCAGCGCCGGCAACCACGGCCAGGGCGTCGCGCACGCCTGCCGGGTGCTCGGCGTCCGCGGCGCGGTGTTCGTGCCCGGGACCACCCCGCGGCAGAAGCGCGCCCGCATCCGCGCGCTCGGCGGGGACGTCGTCGACCTCGTCGTCACCGGCGACACCTACGACGACGCCGCCGCGGCCGCCGCCGCGCACGCCGCCGGCACCGGCGCGACGCTGGTGCCCGCGTTCGACGCGTGGCCGGTCGTCGTCGGGCAGGCGACGGTCGCCGTCGAGGTGCTCGAGCAGCTCGGGCGTGCACCCGACGTCGTCGTCCTGCCGGTCGGCGGCGGCGGGCTGCTCGCCGGCTGCGGCACCTGGCTCGCGCAGGCGAGCCCGGGCACCCGGCTGGTCGGCGTGGAGCCCGCCGGGGCGGCCGGCATGGCCGCGGCGCTCGCCGCCGGGGAGCCGGTGGAACTGCCGGCGATCGACACCTTCGTCGACGGCGCGGCGGTGCGCCGGGCCGGCGACGTGACCTTCCCGCTCGTGCGCGACTGCGGCGCCGAGCTGGTCGCGGTACCCGAGGGGCAGATCTGCACCGAGATGCTCGACCTCTACCAGGTCGACGGCGTCATCGCCGAGCCCGCCGGCGCCCTGGCCACCGCCGCGCTGACCGGCGGCACCGTGCGGGTCGAGCCCGGGCAGACCGTCGTGTGCCTGCTCTCCGGCGGCAACAACGACGTCAGCCGCTACGCCGAGGTCATCGAGCGGTCGCTGGTGCACCAGGGCCTCAAGCACTACTTCCTGGTGGAGTTCCCGCAGGAGCCCGGCGCGCTGCGGCGCTTCCTCGACGACGTCCTGGGCCCCGACGACGACATCGTGCTGTTCGAGTACGTCAAGCGGGACGACCGGGAGACCGGCGCCGCGCTGAGTGGCATCGAGCTCGGCAGCGCCGACACCCTCCCCGCGCTGCTGCAGCGGACCGCGGCCAGCCCGCTGCGGATCCAGCACCTCGACCCGGACTCCCCCGCCTACCGCTACCTCGTCCGCGGCGGGATCCCCGGCTGACCCGGCTCAGACGCGGGCGAGCCCGACCACGGTGACGTCGTCGGTGCCGGCCGGGTCGAGCGCGGCGACCACCGCGTCGACGACCTCCTGCGGGTCGCCCTCGGCGGCGAGGGCCGCGTGCCGCAGCGCCTCGAGCCCGTCGGGGAGCGGGCGGTCGCGGCGCTCGACCAGGCCGTCGCTGTAGAGCAGCAGCCGCTCGCCGGCGCCCAGCCACAGCCGCGCCTGCGGGTACTCGGCGTCGTCGAGCAGTCCCAGCGCCGGGCCGCGGCCGTCGGTGACCAGCTCGGCCGAGCCGCCCGCGGCGTGCACGGCCGGCAGGTGCCCGGCGCTGGCCAGCGCCAGCTCGCCGCTGGCCGGCTCCACCCGGACCACCACGGCGGTGGCCATCTCCCCGGGCAGCAGCGCGGTGACCAGCCGGTTGAGCTCGGCCAGTGCGGCGGCCGGGCCCTCGTCGCGCAGCAGCGCGGCCCGCAGCGCGTGCCGCAGCTGCGCGGTCACCGACGCGGCGGGCAACCCGTGCCCGGCGACGTCACCGAGCACCACGGCCAGCCGCCCGCTGGGCAGCGGCACCAGGTCGTACCAGTCCCCGCCGACGACGTCGGCCTGACTGGGCCGGTACCGCGCGCCGAGCGCGACGCCGGGCACCTTCGGCAGCTCCTCGAGCAGCAGCGTGCGCTGCAGCGCGGCCGCCAGCCGGTCGTCCTCGCCGGCGCGGGCCAGCACCGCCTCGCCGAGGTGGCGGGCCAGCGCGCGGGCGGCGGCGACCTCGTGCCCGCGCCACGGCCGGGCGGTGCCGCGGACGGTCTCGGTCCAGCGGTCGAACGAGCGCCGCGGGGACAGCCGGCCGTCGGTGACCTTCGACGTGCGCGGGTCCCCGCCCCAGCTCACCTCGCGCGGCGTCTCCGGACGGAACCAGGCGAGGAAGTCCCCGCGCGCACCACCGACCTCGACGGCGAGCACGCCGCTCGCGTGGGCGGCGAGGTCACCGAGGTCGGGCAGGTCGAGGGTCAGCCGGTCGGTGACCCCGCCGGCGCGCAGCACCGCCGGCACGAACGCGGCGACCCGGTCGGCCGGGGGCGTCGTCCCGAGCAGGTGCAGCCGGCCGTCGAGCCGCACCGCGGCACCCGAGGCCGGCAGCAGGTCCAGCGCGGTCACCTCGCCGTCGACCAGGGCGGCGGCGGGCGCGCGCGGGCTGCGGCCGATCGCGCCGGCGAGGTCGGCCCCGCGGCGGGCCACGACGACGGCGGCATCGCGGTCGGCGGCCTCGACGGTGGTGTGCAGCAGCAGGGAGGCGGTGCGGCCGAGGAACTCCGCGGCGGTGCGGTCGGCCTGGGAGGGCCGGTGCGGGCCGCTGTAGGAGTGGCACGCAACCAGGCCCCAGAGCGTCCCGCGGTCGACGAGCGAGACCGACATCGACGCGGTGACGCCCATGTTGGCCAGGTACTCCAGGTGCACCGGCGAGACGCTGCGCAGCAGCGCGCCCGACAGGTCCAGCGGCGCCCCGGTGCCGGGCACGACCGGCGGCACGAGCGGCACCGGCGTGTAGCCGGCGTCGGGGATCAGCCGCAGCCAGTTCGTCGCGTACAGCGCCCGGGCCTGCGCGGGGATGTCGCCGGCCGGGTAGTGCAGGCCGAGGAAGGGCTCCAGGTCGGCCCGCCGGTCCTCGGCGACCACCTCGCCGTTCCAGTCGGCGTCGAAGCGGTAGACCATCACGCGGTCGAAGCCGGTCAGCGCGCGCACCTCGCGGGCGAGCACGCCGGTCAGCCCCTCGAGCGTGGTGGGGGCGGACAGCCGCTGCAGCACCCGCGGCAGCCGGCGGTGCCAGGCCGCGCCGGCCTGCCCGGCTCCGGCGACCGGCTCCCACTCGGTGACCAGCAGGCCCCCGCTGCGGGAGAGCACCAGGTCGGCCTCCCGGCCGCCGGGGGCGACCCGCAGCGGGTCGGCCTCGGCCAGGTCGCCGGTCAGCGCGGCGCGCAGCCGGTCGAGCTCGGCGGGGGTCAGCAGGTCGGCCAGCGTCGCCCCGGCGGGGTCGGTGCCGAGGACGTCGGCGGCGTTGGCCGAGGCGACGACGACGGCGAGGTCGGGCTCGGTGACCGCGAGCAGCGCGCCGTGCGGCTGGATCGCGCCCGGGACGGCGATCGGCTCCTCCGCGCAGCGGGCGAGGGCGTCGCCGTCGACCAGCCGGCCGAGCGGGTCGGGTGCTGTCGCGGGCGGCCGGGTCACCCCGCCGACCCTACGACCCGACCTCCCCGTCGGTCAGGCTCGCCGACTCGACCACCGGCACCAGGCGCTGCAGCTCCAGCAGGTCGATGACCAGGCGGACGGCGTGGTTCTCCCGCGGGCACACCACCTGCAGCGCCGTGCCGGCCTCGGCCGCCTGGCGGGCGGCGCGGACGAGCTGGCGGGCGCCGGAGGAGTCCATGAACACGGTGTCGGTGAGGTCGATGACCAGGGAACGCGTCCCGGCGGCGAGCTCGGCGTCGACGCACTCGGCCAGTTGGGGCACCGTCGCGATGTCGAGCTCACCGCGTACCCTCAGCGCGGGTCGCCCGTGTCCCGCAGCGCGGTGGACGGCGAACTGCACGATCGGGCTCCCTCTGCCGCGGAAACGGACCCAGGGAGCGTAACGCGGCGTCGGAGAGGGGGCCCTCGGCGTGGACATCTCGTTCACCGTCCGGCTGCCCGTCGACGTCGACAGCGTGCCGTTCGTGCGGGGGCTGTGCCGCCAGGCGCTCGACCACCTGCACGTCGACCGGCCGGTGGTGGAGGAGACGACGCTGGCGCTCACCGAGGCCTGCGCCAACGTCGTCCAGCACGCCGGGGCGCACGCCGAGTACGAGGTGTCGGTCGCGATCGACACCAGCCTGTGCCGGATCACGGTGGTCGACGACGGGTCCGGCTTCGACCGGGCCGAGGCCGAGAGCCGGGCCGGGCTCGACGGCGACGGCGGCGCGGGCGTGCGGCTCATGCAGGCGCTGGTCGACTCGCTCGACTTCCGCCGCGACGCCGAGGGCCGGCACCGGGTCAGCCTGGAGAAGCGGCTGTCCTCGCGCCCGTCGCTGCGGCTGCTCGACGGCGACTGACGCCCGCGCCGGCCGCCGTCGTCAGGACGCCTCGAGGTTCCTGACCTGGTCGAGGAGCCCGCCGGCGCAGGCGTCGATGAAGCCGTCGGGGTCCGGGCCGGCGTTCTGCAGCACGACGTGGTCGAAGCCGGCGTCGACGTAGGGCTGCACCTGCTGCAGGTGCTTCTCCGGGTCCGGGCCGCAGGAGAACTGCTGCCGGATGTCGTCGGGCTTCACCGTGGCGCTGGCGGCGTCGAAGTTCACCGGGTTGGGCAGCTCGCTCATGACCTTCCAGCCGGTGAGCGCCCAGCGGCTCTTCTCCAGGGCCTCCTGGACGGCGGACTCCTCGTCCTGCGCCCACGACATCGGCACCTCGGCGTAGCGCGGGCCGTCGCCGCCGGCGTCGCGGTAGGCGCCGACGAGGTCCTCGCGCGGCTCGGTGGCGAACAGCCCGTCGCCGTGCTCGGCGGCCAGCCGGCTGGCGTTGCGCCCGCCGCTGGCCACGGCGATCACCGGCAGCCGGTCGGGCAGGTCGAAGACCCGGGCGTCCTCCAGCTGCAGGTGCCTGCCCTCGTAGGTCTGGTAGCCGCCCTGCCACAGCAGCTTGATGATCTCCAACGCCTCGGTGAGCATCTGGTGGCGCACGTGCACGGCCGGCCACCCCTGGCCGACGACGTGCTCGTTGAGCCGCTCACCGGCGCCGACGCCGAGGGTGAAGCGGTTGTCCGAGAGGATCTGCACCGTCGCCGCGGCCTGCGCGATGACCGCCGGGTGGTAGCGGATGATCGGGCAGGTCACGCCGGTGACCAGGCCGATCCGCTCGGTCCGCGCCGCCATCGCGCCCAGCAGCGACCAGGTGAACGCGCTGTGCCCCTGGGCGTCGAGCCACGGGTGGAAGTGGTCGCTCATCTCGACGAAGTCGAAGCCGGCCTCCTCGGCCCGCACGGTCTGGCGGATGACCTCCTGCGGCCCGAAGGCCTCGGTGGCGAGCTTCAGTCCGACCTGCATGTCCTCGTCCTCCCTGTGGGGCCGCTCCCCCACCGGGCTGCCCGACGGCGGCGGAACGGAAACGGCACGCCGGGGTCCGCCACGGGAGCGACGCCCTCTGGGTGGCCCTCACAGGTAGGAGGACACGCGGACCTCGCCGCCGCAGCGGCAGGCGGCGGTCGCGGCGCCGGCGGGGAAGCGGACCCGGCCGCCGCAGCCGGGACACCGGGCCCACTGCGCGTTGAGCCGGTGCGGCACCCAGATGCCGGTGAAGCCGCCGGTGCCGAACCCGTCGTCGACCCGTGCCACGGCGTCCCGGTGCGGCCGGGCCGCGGCGACCGCGCGCTCCGCCGCCTCGGGGCTCGTCCAGGCGGTGAAGGTGTGCCCGCGGCCGGAGCTGTTGGTGGCCACGATCCCCAGGAAGTCCGGGTCGGCGGCGAGGGCCTCGATGATCGCACCGGTGCGGGCGTTGAGCTCGTCCTCCTCCCCGTCGCGCACCGCGATGGTGGTCATCGCGAAGGCGCCGGGGACCTGCGTGCGGCCGAGCTCGGTCCGGGCGGAGAACCCGAACCGCAGCGGGGGCGCGTCCCCGGGCACGACCAGCGCGCGCAGCCCGAGCTGCTCGACGAGGGTCTTCTGGTCGAAGTACCCGACGACGCTGGTGATGCCGGCGTCGTCGACGGTGATGACGTCGACCCCGGGCAGGTCGCACCGGGCTCCGGTCGGCTGCGGCAGGCCCGGCATCGGGCCGGTGTTGGTGCCCTGCAGGCGCCACCGGGCGAACACCCGGTTCCCGTCGACGGCGAGGTCCTCGCCGGCGAAGACGAGGTCGGGGAAGGCGGCGACGAGGCCGGCCACCAGCCCGGGGACCGCCGTCCGGGGCAGCGGCGCCGGCAGTGTGGGGTCGAGGTAGGTGCCGTCCTCGGCGAAGCAGGCGGCGACCTCCTCACCGTCGTGGGCGTTCCAGGCACGGGTGTAGCGCTCCGCCGTCTCGGCGGCCAGCAGCGACGTCGGGACCATGTGTCTCTCCCCTCGAGTCCGACGCCGGGAACGGTGCCGCCGGGCGGTGCCCACCCACCAGCCCGCCGACTGCTCACCCCTGCCCACCGGTGCCCGCCCGGCCGCGGCACGCCGCGGACCGGGCGTCGAGCTCCTGCTGCCACAGCCGCGCGGCGACCCGCTGCACGCCCCGGGCGAGGTGGCGCCGATAGGTGCTGAAGGGGACGCCGAGCAGCTCCGCGGCACGCTCCTGGGTGGGCGCCGGCCGCACGTACGTCCGGTCGACGGCGCGGTACAGCCTGTCGCCGTCCGGCTCCCGGCGCAGGGCGTCGACCGCCTCGCCGACGACGTCGACGAGCCGGTCCACCGCCGGCTCGTGGCCCCGGACCAGCCGGGAGCCGAGCAGCGGGTTGCCTGCGAGGGCCTCCGGCCGCGGCAGGCAGCGCAGGGCCGCCCGCACCGCCGCGGTGAAGGCGGCCTCGTCCAGGAGCGGCGCGGGCAGGGGTGTGGCCGCCGCCGGGTCGAAGGAGCCGCCGACGAGGCGCTGGGCCATCACGTTGAACCACGCCCGCACCGACCGTGCCCGCCAGTCGTGGGCGAACAGGGTCTCGCGGCGCCCGCCGACCTGGGCGTCCACGGCCCGGGGGTGGTCGACGTGCGCGAAGTGGGGGGCCCACAGGTCGGCGTCGCGGAACGTGCAGAAGGTCCACGCCGCGCCGTCGGCGACCCAGCCCGCCGAGGTGCGCACCGACATGAGCGTGGTGACCGGCGAGGGGCGTTCGTGTCGGTCGGGGTCCTCGAGGAACCGCGTGATGCCGATCCGCTCTCCCGGGCCGACCGGGCCGGCGCGGTCGGTGTGCGCCCACGCGGCGGCCACCACGGGGTCGGCGCGGACCTCCTCCTCGTCGCGGGTGTCGAGCAGCAGCCAGGCGCCCACGGCGACCGGTTCGGTGCGGCCGGCCGGGCGGTAGACCCGGAAGGCGTCGGGCCGGCGGGCGAGCCAGAAGCGCGCCACGGCCGCGCTCGCGGGTCCCTCGGCGCGCTCGACGAGCGCGACCAGCCGGTCCGTCTCGCCCGGACGCGGCCGGTCCTCCCACACGGAGTCGGTGTCCTCGCACGGCAGGTAGCCGGCGAAGGACGGCTCGCTGCGCTGCAGGTAGTACAGCTCGTGCACGGCTCGGAGCAGCTCGGTGCCGCGGCTGCGCAGGATCCGCCCCACCACGTGCCGACGCACCCGCCAGTTGAGCTCGACGTGCGCCCGCGAGTCGCGCCAGCGGAGGTCGGCGTCGACGACCTCCCGCACCAGCTCGTGCGGGTGCAGTCCCGAGCGCCCCTGGGTGACGAAGGACAGACCGCGCAGCCAGGTGAACAGCGCGCCGGCGTCGTCCACGTCGAGGGCGACGCGCAGCAGCTCCTCGGTGGTCGACTCGGCGTGCGCGCACACCTGCAGGGCACGGCGGTGGTCCGGGCTCGGGACGGTGCTGACGAACCGCTCCACCAACCGCGCGACGACGTCGGCCGCGCCCGCCTCCCAGCCGTCCCCGACGGCGTCGAGCTCGGCGGCCATGGCCAGCGCCAGCGGGTGACCGCGACCGAAGGCCAGGACCCGGTCGTGCCGCTCCGGCGGGAGGCCGCGGGCGGTGAGGAACGCCCGCGCCTCGTCGGCAGACAGCGGATCGAGGGGCAGCACGCGGGCGAGGCCGTGCCAGCCGGGGTCGGCGGTCCACCCGGCCGCCGGGCGGTCCCGGCCGGCGACGACGACCAGCGCGTCCCCCGGCAGCCGCGGCAGCAGCGACTCCCGGATCCAGGGGTCGAGCGGGGCCAGCCGCTCGTAGGTGTCGACCAGCAGGACCGGTCGCGGCCCCGCGGCGAGTGCGGTGACCGGGTCGGCGTCGTCGGGCAGGCGCAGCGCCTGCCGCAGGGCGGCCTCGACACCCTCCGACGAGACCGGCACGTCGCGGCCGTCGAGGCGCAGCACCCGGCAGCCGTCACGGCGCGCGGTGTCGGCGTACCGGTCCAGCAGCGCGGACTTCCCGATGCCGCCGGGACCCCACAGGTACAGCAGCGCGACGGCGGCCCCGTCGTCGGACAGGGCGGCGCGGAAGACCGCGAGCTCCCGTGCCCGCCCGGTGAACAGCCGCTCGCGCTCCCGGCGCAGGCGCTCGCCGAGCGTGGTGCCCCGTGAGCGGTCGGGGGACCCGTCCATGCGCCCGTCGCCTCGCTCGTCCCGGTCACGGCTGGGGAGGACGACGCTACCGGCGGTGACCGCGCCTCCCAAGCCGTTTCCCCGCCGGGGCGCCGGGGTCCGCCGGGCGCCGGCCGGGTAATCCGCTCGCGGCGCGCGAGCCCAGCGCGTTCACTGCACCGGCCCACCGACGCACCGCGGGGACCGGGCCCCGCGCAGGAGAAGAGAAAGGACCATGGAGCAGATCAGCGAACGCCTGCTCAACTGGGCGTCGATCCTCGAACCGGCCACCCGGGAGCAGGCGCAGCGCACCGCCTCGATGCCGTTCGTCCACCCGCACCTGGCGCTCATGCCCGACGCCCACCTGGGGCTGGGGGCCACGGTCGGCTCGGTGATCCCCACCGACGGCGCGATCATCCCCGCCGCGGTCGGGGTCGACATCGGCTGCGGGATGATGGCCGTCCGCACCCAGTTCACCGGCGACGACGTCCGCGGCCGGAACCTGGCGGTGCTGCACGAGCAGATCGCGCGAGCGGTCCCGCTGTCGGCCGGCCGCTACAACCGGAAGCTCCGCGACACCGCGGCGGCGCGCGCGGAGGAGCTGCGGGCGATGCCCGGGGCCGACCAGGCCGACGGCGCCGCGCCGAACTGGCCGCTGCAGCTGGGGTCGCTGGGCTCGGGCAACCACTTCATCGAGGTCTCCCTCGACGAGGCCGACCGGGTGTGGCTGTTCCTGCACTCCGGCTCGCGCGGGGTGGGCAACCGGCTCGCCCAGCGGCACATCCGGGTGGCGCGGGACCGCTGCGCCGGGATGGACCTGCCCGACCGGGACCTGGCCTACCTCGAGGAGGGCGAGCCGGCGTTCGACGCCTACATCCAGGCGCTGCACTGGGCGCAGCGGTTCGCCGCGCTCAACCGCGAGGAGATGATGGACCGCGTCGCCGAGCAGCTGTCGCGGTTCCTCACCGAGGAGGTCCGGCGCGAGCAGGTGGTGCAGTGCCACCACAACTACACCGAGCGGGAGACCCACGCCGGCCGCGAGGTGTGGCTGTCGCGCAAGGGCGCGATCTCCGCACGGGCCGGCCAGTGGGGGCTGATCCCGGGGTCGATGGGTGCGGCGTCCTACGTCGTCGTCGGCCGGGGGAACCCCGAGTCGCTGACATCGGCGCCACACGGTGCCGGCCGGGCGTTCTCGCGGACCGCCGCGCGGAAGCAGTTCAGCCGGGCCGACCTCGACCGGCGGATGGCGGGCATCGCCTGGGGCCGCTCGGACGCGTTCCTCGACGAGCACCCCGACGCGTACAAGAGCATCGACGTGGTCATGGCCGACGCCGCCGACCTGGTGGAGATACGGCACACGCTGCGCCAGGTGGTCAACGTCAAGGGCGACTGAGTCCTCCCCGGACGCGGGTTGGCGGCGCCCCCCGGGGGGGGGGGGCCCCTCCGGGGGCGGCGGCGC
>NZ_JBJGYI010000070.1:0-11326 GCF_054049915.1 Geodermatophilus sp. SYSU D00766 | reverse complement strand
CCGCGCGCACTGGCCCACGCACATCGCGCTGGCCGCCGTCGAGGGCCGGATCACGCACCCGTAGCCGCCGGCCCGTCCTCCCTCACCGCAGCGCTTCCTCCCTCACGTCCCACCGTGCGGGAGGACGCCCGACGATCAGGTCACCTGATCCCGGCGCGCCCCGCCTCAGCGGACGCCCACCGCCGGGCGGGCCCGCTCCGGGCGCGGCTCGGGCGGGCGCGGCCCCTCGTGCCGACGCGACAGGTAGGTGCCGGCCACGTTGGCGCAGGCCACCAGCGGGACCGCGATCAGCGCGCCGAAGATGCCCGCCAGGAGCACTCCGGCCGCGATCGCCAGCACGACGGCCAGTGGGTGCACGTGCACGGCCCTGCCCAGCAGCAGCGGCTGCAGCAGGTGCGCCTCGATCTGCATGACCAGGATGACGATCGCCAGGGCGATCAGGGCCTTCACCAGGCCGACGGAGACCAGCGCCACGAGCACCGCGATGGTGCCGGCGAGGAACGACCCGATGAGCGGGATGAACGCGCCCAGGAAGACCAGCGCGGCCAGCGGGACCACCAGCGGGACGCCCAGGATCGCCAGGCCGATGCCGATGCCGACGGCGTCGAAGGCCGCGACGACGACGGTGGCGCGGACGTAGGAGATCAGCGTGCGCCACGAGCGGCGAGCGGCCTCGTCGAGGTAGGGGCGCGAGTCGCGCGGGAACAGGCCCACCAGCCACAGCCAGATGGACCGGCCGTCCTTGAGGAAGAAGAACAGCGTGAACAGCGTCAGGACGATGCCGGTGAACACCTCGCCGACCGTGGCGGCCGTGGTGAGCGCGCCGCTGGCGAGCGTCTCCTGGTTGGTGGTGAAGAAGTCCTGCACCTGGGTCAGCGCCTCGTCGATCTGCCGCTGGGTGACCGGGAAGGTCTCGACGACGAAGTCGCGGATCTGGTCGAGCCCCTCGGTGACCTGGTCGGCGAGGTCGGTGAAGCCGGCGGTCACCTGCTGGACGACCATCGTGATGATCCCGGCCACCACTCCCAGCCCGACCAGCAGCATGAGGGTGGCGGCGAGCGACCGCGGCCAGCCGTGCCGGATCAACGCGGCCGCACCGGGCTGGAACAGGGCCGCCAGCAGCAGCCCGACCATCACCGGGACGAGGACGACGGCGACGTGGGAGGCCACGTACAGCAGGACGTACAGGCCGGCCAGGACGGCGATCAGCCGCCACGACCACGCGGCCGCCGTGCGCAGGCCGCTGGGCACCGCGGCGTCACCGTGCGGCGGGTCGTACCCGGGCCCGAGCAGCCGCCGGGTGCGCTCGGCGGGCCGGTGCGGCCGGCCCCCCTCGGGCGGACCGCTCACCCCGCCGGGGGCCAGCGGCCCGTCGAGGTCGGGGGCGCCGGGCTCGGGGCTGCCCAGCGGCGGGTCGCCGTCGGGCGGGCACTCGTCGGGGACGGCGTCGGTGCCGGTGTCGTGCACCAGGATCGCCCGGTCGTCGTCGCGCGGGGACCAGGTGTACGGGTCGCGCTCGCTCGCGGTCCGGATGCGCTCGCGCGCCCGGGCGACCAGGTGGGTGGCCCGTCGCAGCATCGCCAGGTCCTTCCGCGGGAGTGGGGGCCGTACGCGATCACGCTAGCCCTGCGGGAGGATGCCCCCGTGCTGCGACGACCTGACCGTGGACGAGCCGACCGGGTGCGGGCGGTACCCGCGTGATCGACCGCTACACGCTCCCCGAGATGGGCCGGGTCTGGAGCGACGAGCACAAGTACGAGCTCTGGTGCCGGGTGGAGACGCTGGTGCTCGAGGCGCACGCGGCCGCGGGGCGGGTGCCGGCGGAGGTGGTGCAGCCGGTGCGCGACGCGCCGCCCCCGACCCCGGCCCGGGTGGCGGAGATCGAGGAGACGACGCAGCACGACGTCATCGCCTTCCTCACCGCGTGGGCCGACAACACCGAGCCGCGGTCGGCCGCGGCGTACGTGCACCACGGCATGACGTCGTCGGACCTGCTCGACACCGCGCTGGCCGTGCAGCTGACCGAGGCCACCGACGTGCTGCTGGCCAAGGCCGACCGGCTGGTGGCGGCGCTGCGCGACCACGGCCTGGCGCACCGCGCGACGCTCCGGGTCGGCCGCACCCACGGCGTGCACGCCGAGCCGGTCGTGTGGGGGCACCGGGTCGCCGACCTCGCCTTCGCCGCGGCCCGCTCCCGCGACCGGCTGCGCGCAGCCCGCGAGCGCGTCGGCGTCGTCGCGATCTCCGGCGCCGTCGGCACGTACTCGCTCATCGACCCGTCGGTCGAGGTCGCCGTCGCCCAGGCGCTGGACCTGCGGCCGGCCGACGCCTCGACCCAGGTGGTCATCCGCGACTCGATCAGCGAGTGGGTCGCGGCGCTCGCGGTGATCGCCACGGTGTGCGAGGCGGTCGCGCTCGAGGTGCGGCACGGGCAGCGCACCGAGGTGCGGGAGCTGTCGGAGGCCTTCGGCTCCGGCCAGAAGGGCTCCAGCGCGATGCCGCACAAGAAGAACCCGATCCGCTCGGAGCGGATCGCCGGGCTCGCGCGGGTGGTGCGCGCCGCCGTCGTCCCGGTGATGGAGGGCATCCCGCTGTGGCACGAGCGCGACATCTCGCACTCCTCCACCGAGCGGGTCTTCCTCCCCGACGCCGCCATCACCACCGACTACCTGCTGCAGCTGACCACCGGCCTGGTGGAGGGCCTCGTCGTCGACGCCGACCGGATGCGGGCCAACCTCGACCTCACCGGCGGGCTGATCTACACCTCCGCCGTCCTGCTGGAGCTCGTCGAGTCGGGGCTGTCGCGGGAGGACGCCTACGCCCTGGTGCAGGGCGCGGCCATGGAGACGTGGAACGGCGGCACGCCGTTCCGGGAGACGCTGCGGTCCCGCGCGGCCGCCTCCGGGGTCGCCCTCGACGAGGCGCGGCTGGACGAGATCTGCCGGCCCGAGGGCTACGTGCGCAACCTCGGCCCGCTGTTCGACCGGCTGGCCGCGCTGTCGTGACCCTCGACCTGCCCCTCGTCGCGCGCGGCAAGGTCCGCGAGGTCTACGACGCCGGGCCGGGGCGGCTGCTGCTCGTGGCCTCCGACCGGATCTCGGCCTACGACCACGTGCTGCCGACGCCGATCCCGGACAAGGGGCGGGTGCTCACCCAGCTGTCGGTCTGGTGGTTCGAGCAGCTCGCCCCGGTGCTCGACGCGTTCGGCGCCGCCCACCACCTGCTGTCGGCCACCGACGTGCCGGCCGCCGTGGCCGGCCGGGCGGTGCTGGTGCGGCGGCTGGAGATGCTGCCGGTGGAGTGCGTGGCCCGCGGCTACCTGGCCGGCTCGGGGACGGCGGAGTACACGCGCACCGGCTCGATCCGCGACGTGCCGCTGCCCCCGGGGCTGGTCGAGGGGTCGCGGCTGCCCGAGCCGGTGTTCACGCCGTCGACCAAGGCCGCCGCCGGCGAGCACGACGAGGCGATCGACTTCGCGCGCGTGGAGTCGCTGGTGGGCGCCGCCCGCGCTGCGGAGCTGCGCGAGCTGACGCTTGCGCTGTACCGCCGCGGCGCCGAGATCGCCGCGGGGGCGGGGATCCTGCTGGCCGACACGAAGGTCGAGTTCGGGCTGGCCGACGACGGGGGGCTGGTGCTCGGCGACGAGGTGCTCACGCCCGACTCGTCCCGCTTCTGGCCGGCGGCGTCGTGGTCGCCGGGGTCGCCGCAGCCGTCGTTCGACAAGCAGTACGTCCGCGACTGGCTGACCTCCTCGGGCTGGGACCGCGTCTCCCCCCCGCCCGCGCTGCCCGACGACGTCGTCGCCGCCACGCGGGAGCGCTACGTCGCCGCCTACGAGCAGCTCACGGGCACTACCTTCCGCTGACGTGTCCTCGACGCGCGCCGGCAGCAGCTACCGCTCGGGAGGGCCGGGCGGCGACCTGCTGCTCCTGCTGCACGGGCTGGGGGCCACCGGCGCGGTGTGGGACCGGCTGCTGCCGCTGGTCGAGCGCTCCTGGCCCGGCTCCTGGGCGGTGCCGGACCTGCGCGGGCACGGGGCCTCCCTCGCGGAGCCGCCCTACGGGTACGCGGTCCACGCCGCGGACGTGGCCGCGGTGGCGGTGGCCTCCGGCGCCGAGCGGGTCACCGTGCTCGGGCACTCCTTCGGCGGCGTCGTCGGCGCGGTGCTCGCCGGCGGCTGGTACGGCGTCGAGGTGGACCGGGTGGTCGCCGTCGGCGTCAAGATCGAGTGGACGCCCGAGGAGGAGGCCGGCGCCCGCCGTCTCGCCTCCCGTCCCCCGCAGGTGTTCGCCACGCGGGAGGAGGCGGTCGAGCGGCACCTGCGGCTGGCCGGGCTGACCGGGCTCGTGGACCCGTCCTCCGAGGTGGCCGCCGCCGGCGTCCGGGAGGTCGACGGCGGCTGGACGCCGGCTCTCGACCCGCGCGCGTTCGGCGCCGTCGGCCCGCCGGTCGAGGAGGTGCTGTCCCGCGCGCGGGCGCCGCTGCGGCTGGCGGCCGGCTCGGCGGACCCGATGGTGGGTCTGTCCGCGATGCGGCGGATCGACCCCGGCGCGGTGCTGATCGAGGGCGCCGGCCACAACGCGCACTGGGAGGACCCCGACGCCGTCTGGCGCCTCGTCGTCGACTGACCTCTCTCCGCGAGATCGGCGGTCTCGTTGCCCTCAGCCGCTGATCGCCACGAGACCGCCGATCTCGCGGGAGGGGCCTGTGGACGACGGGAGCGGGACGCGTGCCGTTCGCGCCAGAGTGCGCGGGTGCCGACCCGTCGTGTCCGATCCCGTCTCACCGGGCCCGCGACCCGGGCCCAGGCGCTCGACGCCGGCGTCCGCGACTGGCAGCTGCGACACGCCGACGTCGAGCGCCTCTCCCGCGACACCTACCTGCCGCGTGCGCTGTCCGGCGAGGTGCGCTCCCGGCTCGCCGCCGTCCTGCTGACCGCGCCGCCCGGAGCCGTGGCCAGTCACACCACCGCCGCGGTCCTCTGGGACGTCGAGGTCCCGCTGCAGGACCGCTCCGACCGGCGGGTCGACGTGACCGTCCCGATGAGCTCCCGGTCGGGGAGCCGCCGCGACCGCCGGGTGCACAGGACGCCCCTGCCGGCGGCGGACGTGACCCGGCGTGGCGCGATGCCCGTCACCACGCCGGAGCGGACGTGGCGCGACCTCGCCGGCGTGCTGCAGCCGCCGGCCCTGCTCGCCGTGACCGACCAGTTCCTCGATCGCTGGGTGTCGCGGGCCGACCTCGAGCGCCAGCTGGCCCGGCGGCCGACCGGCCGCGGGTCGGCCCGCGCCCGCGCCGTCCTGCCGGTCGCCGACCCGCGCGCGGAGTCCCCGATGGAGTCGGTGCTGCGGTGGCTGGTGCACGCCGCCGGTCTGCCCGACCCGGTCCTGCAGCACGTCGTCCGCGACGGCGCCGGACGGCAGCTCGGCCGCGCGGACCTGGCCTGGCCCGACCGGCGGGTGATCGTCGAGTTCGACGGCGACGTCCACCGCGACCGCGACGTCTTCGTCGGGGACGTGCGCCGGCAGAACCGCCTGGTCGCGGCCGGCTGGACCGTGCTCCGCTTCACCTCGGCCGACGTCCTCGGGCGCCCGGACGAGGTGATCGCGGGGATCCGCCGGGCGCTGCGCTGACGAGATCGGCGGTCTCGTGGCCATCGAGCGCTGATGGCCACGACAGCGCCGATCTCGGCCACCGCGCGGGCCCCGGTACGCTCGGGAGCCGTGCCTCAGGTGGTCGTGGACGTCGTCCTCAAGCCCGAGATCTCCGACCCGCAGGGGCAGGCGGTGCTCGGCGCACTCGGCCGCCTCGGCCACACGCAGGTCACCGGGGTCCGCCAGGGCAAGCACTTCGTCCTCGACGTCGAGGGCACGCCCGACCGGGCCGAGCTCGAGCAGATCGCCGAGACGCTGCTGGCCAACCCGGTCATCGAGGACGTCGAGCTGCACCTGCCGGAGGCCTGAGCCGTGCGCATCGGGGTCATCACCTTCCCGGGCTCCCTCGACGACGTCGACGCCGCCCGCGCGGTGCGTCTCGCCGGCGCCGAGCCGGTCGTCCTCTGGCACGCCGACCACGACCTGCGGGGCGTCGACGCCGTCGTCCTGCCCGGCGGCTTCTCCTACGGCGACTACCTGCGCGCCGGCGCCATCGCCGCCCGGTCGCCGCTGGTGCAGGACGTCGTGCAGGCCGCCCGGGACGGCCTCCCGGTGCTCGGCATCTGCAACGGCTTCCAGGTGCTGTGCGAGGCGGGCCTGCTGCCCGGCGCGCTCACCCGCAACAGCCACCTGCACTTCCGCAACCGCGACCAGCGGCTGCGCATCGAGCGGGCCGACACCGCCTGGACGCAGGCCTACGCGCCCGGCCAGGAGATCGTCGTCCCGGTCAAGAACGGCGAGGGCCGCTACGTCGCCGCACCGGCCGACCTCGAGCGGCTCGAGGGTGAGGGCCGGATCGCCGTCCGCTACGTCGGTGGCAACCCCAACGGCAGCCTCCGCGACATCGCCGGGGTCACCAGCGCCGACGGCCGGGTGGTCGGGCTGATGCCCCACCCCGAGCACGCCGTCGAGGAGCTCACCGGGCCCTCCACCGACGGGCTGCCCTTCTTCACCAGCGTGCTGCAGTCGGTCGTGAGCGCATGAGCGTCGACACGGTCGAGGTCGCCGCGAAGACCCCCGACGACGAGCAGCCCTGGGCCGAGCTGGGCCTCAAGAGCGACGAGTACGCGCGCATCCGCGACATCCTGGGCCGCCGGCCCACCACCGCCGAGCTGGCCATGTACTCGGTCATGTGGAGCGAGCACTGCTCCTACAAGAGCTCGAAGGTGCACCTGCGCCGCTTCGGTGACCTGCCGCGCGGCGAGCACCTGCTCGTCGGCATCGGCGAGAACGCCGGCGTGGTCGACGTCGGCGACGGCTACGCCGTCACCTTCAAGGTCGAGTCGCACAACCACCCGAGCTACGTCGAGCCCTACCAGGGCGCGGCCACCGGCGTCGGCGGCATCGTCCGCGACATCCTCACCATGGGCGCCCGACCGGTCGCCGTCATGGACTCGCTGCGGTTCGGCCGCGCCGACGCCCCCGACACCGCCCGCGTGCTGCCCGGCGTCGTCGCCGGGGTCGGCGGCTACGGCAACTGCCTGGGCCTGCCCAACATCGGCGGCGAGCTGCTCTTCGACGACTGCTACAGCGGCAACCCGCTGGTCAACGCGCTGTGCGTCGGCGTCATGCGGCACGAGGACGTGCGGCTGGCCAAGGCCGAGGGCGTGGGCAACAAGGTCGTCCTCTTCGGCGCCCGCACCGGCGGCGACGGCATCGGCGGCGTGAGCGTGCTGGCCAGCGAGACCTTCGACGAGCAGGGGCCGGCCAAGCGGCCGTCGGTGCAGGTCGGCGACCCGTTCACCGAGAAGCTGCTCATCGAGGCGTGCCTGGAGATCTTCGCCGCCGACCTGGTCACCGGCATCCAGGACCTCGGCGGCGCCGGGCTGTCCTGCGCGACGTCGGAGCTGGCCAGCGCCGGCACCGGCGGCATGCACGTCGACCTCGACCGCGTCCCGCTGCGCGACAGCACCCTGACGCCGGCCGAGATCCTGATGAGCGAGTCGCAGGAGCGCATGTGCGCGATCGTCGAGCCGGGCAAGGTCGAGCAGTTCCTCGCGGTCTGCCGGAAGTGGGACGTGCTGGCCACCGTCATCGGTGAGGTGACCGACGGCGACCGGCTCACCGTCGACTGGCACGGCGAGCGGATCGTCGACGTCCCGCCGCGCACCGTCGCCCACGAGGGCCCGGTGTACGAGCGGCCGATGCAGCGCCCCGCCGACCTCGACGACCTGCGGGCCGACGACCCCGCCGCGCTGCCCCGCCCGCAGACGCCCGAGGAGCTGGCCGCGCACTGGCTCGCCGTCGTCGCCAGCCCCGACGGCGCGGACAAGACCTGGGTCACCGAGCAGTACGACCGCTACGTCCGCGGCAACACCGTGCTCGCCCAGCCCGACGACGCCGGGGTGGTCCGCATCGACGAGGACACCCACCGCGGCATCGCGCTGAGCCTCGACGGCAACGCCCGCTTCGCCCGCCTGGACCCCTACGCCGGCGCGCAGCTGAACCTGGCCGAGGCCTACCGCAACGTCGCCGTCAGCGGCGCCCGGCCGCTGGCGGTCACCAACTGCCTGAACTTCGGCTCCCCGGAGGAGCCGGAGGTCATGTGGCAGTTCGCCGAGGCCGTCCGCGGCCTGGCCGACGCCTGCCGCGACCTGGGGCTGCCGGTCACCGGCGGCAACGTGAGCCTCTACAACCAGACCGGCGACGTCGCGATCAACCCGACGCCGGTCATCGGCGTCCTCGGCGTGCACGACGACGTCCGCACCCGGGTGCCCACCGGCTGGCGGGCCGACGGCGAGACGGTGCTGCTGCTCGGCGAGACCCGGCCGGAGTTCGGCGGGTCGGCCTGGGCGTCGGTCGCGCACGGCCACCTCGGCGGCCGCCCGCCCGCGGTCGACCTGGAGGCCGAGCGGGTGCTCGGCGAGCTGCTCGGGGCGCTGGCCCGCGAGGGGCTGCTCACCTCCGCCCACGACCTCGCCGACGGCGGCCTCGCGCAGGCGCTCGCGGAGTCGGCGCTGCGGTACGGCACCGGCGCGACGCTGCGGCTCGGAGACGACCCCTTCACCGCGCTGTTCAGCGAGTCCGGCGCCCGGGCCGTCGTCACCACGACCGACCCCGAGGCGGTGCGCACCACCGCCGAGTGGGCCGGGGTGGCCGTGACCGAGCTCGGCGCCACCGGCGGGGACGCGCTCACCGTCGACGGCGTCGCCGAGCTCCCGCTGGCCGAGCTGCGCGCCGCCTGGACGGCCACCCTGCCCGCGCTGTTCGGCACGCCCGAGGCCACCGTGGGCACGGTGCCGGCGGGCGCGGTCCCGACCAGCTGATGCCGGCGCAGCAGCCGATCCCCGCCGACGAGCTGCGCGCCGCCGTCGACGCGGTCCGCCCGTGGCTGACCGGGGAGGCCGAGCAGCCGTCGCGGCCGCTGCTGGGCGCGGCGGTGAAGACCAGCGCCCGGTGGCTGGCCCAGCAGGTCCCCGGCCGCTCGGTGGAGCTGCGAGTGCCGCCGCACGTCGCCGTCCAGCTGGTGCCCGGGCCGCGGCACACCCGCGGCACCCCACCGAACGTCGTCGAGACCGACGCGGCCACCTGGCTGCGGCTGGCCACCGGCGAGCTGGGCTGGGCCGAGGCCGTCGCCGACGGGCGGGTCAGCGCCAGCGGCAACCGCGCCGACCTGTCAGCGCACCTGCCCCTGCCGCCCCTGCGCCGGTCCTGATCCGTGCCCTTCCGCGGAAGTGGCCGGCGGGGTCAGCCGGTGAACAGGGTGAGTGCCGTCTTAACCCTCTGGTACAGGCCGTAGGCCCGCGGGACGCCGACCAGCGTCCACGCGAACGCGATCAGCCCGGTGGGCGTGTGCACGGGCTGCTGCCCGTTGGCGGACTGCTCGTTCGAGATCGACGTGCTCATCGGGTGGCGCTCCGTTCGCGGGTCGCGGTGGTGGCCGGGGCGGCGTCGTGGCGCGGCTCGTGCCACTTGCTGGCCACCGGGCGCACCAGCAGGTTGGCGACGAACCCGACGGCGAGCAGGCCGACCATGATGAACAGCGCCGGCCGGTAGTTGGCCGCCACCAGGCTGCCGGGCTCGCCCTGGGTGTCGAGGACGCTGTTGACGATCAGCGGACCGGCGATCCCGGCGGCCGACCAGGCGGTGAGCAGCCGGCCGTGGATGGCGCCCACCTGGTAGGTGCCGAACAGGTCGCGCAGATAGGCCGGGATGGTGGCGAACCCGCCGCCGTAGAAGGAGATGATCACCGCGGCGAGCAGCACGAACACCCAGGTGGCGCTGCTGCCGATGGTGGCCAGCGCGACGTAGAGCAGCAGGCCGACGCCCAGGTAGACCATGTAGATCGGCTTGCGGCCGATGTAGTCCGACGTCGAGGACCACACGAACCGGCCCGCCATGTTGAACAGCGACAGGACGCCGACGAAGCCGGCCGCGGCGGTGGCGGCGACCGTCGAGGTGTCCCCGGAGCGGAAGAAGTCCTGGATCATCGGCGCGGCCTGCTCGAGGATGCCGATGCCCGCGGTGACGTTGCAGAACAGCACGGTCCACAGCAGCCAGAACTGCGGCGTCTTGACGGCGTTGCGGGCCGAGACGCTCTCCGTGGTGACCAGCGCCTTCTGCTTGACCGTGGACGGGTCGAAGCCGGCCGGCTTCCAGCCCTCGGCGGGCACCCGGACGATGAAGGCGCCGAACATCATGAAGACCAGGTAGACGGCGGCGAAGGTGAAGAAGAGCGCGGCGACGGCGCTGCCGTCGGGGACCGTGCCGGCGGTGCCGTCGTAGCCCGGGTCGTACCAGCTCATCAGCTGCCGGGACAGCGGCGAGGCGATGAGCGCACCGCCGCCGAAGCCCATGATCGCCATGCCGGTGGCCAGACCCGGGCGGTCGGGGAACCACTTGATCAGCGTGGAGACCGGCGAGATGTAGCCGATGCCCAGCCCGATGCCGCCGATGACGCCGTAGCCGAGGTAGAGCAGCCACAGCTGGCCGGTGGCGATCCCGAGCCCGCCGACGAGGAAGCCGGTGACCCAGAAGCAGGCCGCGGTGAACATCGCCGCGCGCGGCCCGTTGCGGTCGACCCACGTCCCGAACAGCGCGGCCGACAGGCCGAGCATGACGATGGCGATGGAGAAGACGATGCCGATCGCCGTCTGGGTCGTCTCGAAGTGCCCGACGAGGGCGGTCTTGTAGACGCTCGTGGCGTACGCCTGACCGATGCACAGGTGCACCGCCAGGGCCGCCGGCGGGATGAGCCAGCGGTTGAAGCCGGGTCGGGCGACGATGCGCTCTCGCCGCAGGAAGCCGGGTAGCGCCACGGTGACCTCCGCTCGGTCGGCACGGCCGGCCCCGCACGGGTCCTGACCAGTCGAGAACGCTACGTCGGTGTCCCGGAACCCGCGCGTCGAGCGGGTCCTGACCAGCGGGAGCGGCGCCCGTAGGGTCAGCGCATGGCCTACGAGGTGAGGGGCGTGGTCGCCCGCAGCAAGGGTGCTCCGGTGAGCGTCGAGACGATCGTCGTGCCCGATCCCGGGCCCGGGGAGGCGGTGGTCGACGTGCAGGCCTGCGGGGTCTGCCACACCGACCTGCACTACCGCGAGGGCGGCATCAACGACGAGTACCCGTTCCTGCTCGGCCACGAGGCCGCCGGCGTCGTCTCCGCCGTCGGCGAGGGCGTCACCAACGTCGCCGTCGGCGACTTCGTGGTCCTGAACTGGCGGGCCGTCTGCGGG
>NZ_JBJGYI010000069.1:0-11441 GCF_054049915.1 Geodermatophilus sp. SYSU D00766 | reverse complement strand
CCGAGGCGGCCCCCCCCCCCCCCCCCCCCCCCCCCCCCCCCCGCCCCCCCCCCCCCCCCCCCCCCCCGCGCGCCGCGGCCCCCCCCCGCCCCCCCCCCCCCCCCCCCCCCCCGACTCGGCGGCATCCGGCGCGGTTCCCCCGGTCGGGGGACTCGACGACCGGCCGGACGCGGCAAACCGTAGAGGGCTTGTGCACTCGTGCCAACTCCAGGGCGGTGAACTGGAGGAGTTGGCAGGTGGTCGACGGCGTGTCGCGTCGCGCTGCGCGTGTCGGTGGCGACGGGACGTTGCGGAACCCCGTCGGGTGGCCCCGTAGACTGACCGGCACGACGGACGAGTCGGCCGGGCGGTCGCGTCGGCGGGGGAGACCCCGTCGCCGAGGAACGTCCGGGCTCCACAGGGCAGGGTGGTCGCCAACAGCGACCCGGGGTGACCCGCGGGACAGTGCCACAGAGAACAGACCGCCAGCGTTCGCGCTGGTAAGGGTGAAACGGCGGTGTAAGAGACCACCGCACACCGGGTGACCGGTGTGGCTCGGTAAACCCCACCCGGAGCAAGGTCGAGAAGGGACGGCGGACGGGTGACCGGCCGGCGTCCCGCGCAGGCGTTCGAGGGCTGCCCGCCCGAGGCCTGCGGGTGGACCGCTCGAGCCCGCCGGCAACGGCGGGCCTAGATGGATGACCGCCCATCGGGAGGCCGCGAGGCGCCCGAGGACAGAACCCGGCGTACAGGCCGACTCGTCCGTCGCACCCCTCTGACCTGGGCTTACGGAGTCAGAGGGGGTGCTGAGTCCGCACGTAGTCCGCAGATGCGCGCATGACCGAGTCGACGGCGGCCCGCGTCCGGTCGTCCGAGTCGGGCCACAGATGGCTGTAGGTGTCGAGCGTCTCGGCGGCGCTCGCGTGCCCCAATCGGGCCTGCACGGTCTTCACCGACTCGCCGTGCCGGATGAGCAGGCTGGCGTAGAAGTGCCGCAGCGAGTGGAACGTGACGCCGCTCAAGCCGGCCTGCCGCACGGCCGGCCGCCAGACGCGCGCGGAGAAGGCCGTCCGGCGGATGGGCGCTCCGAGCTCCGTGGTGAAGACCAGGCCATCCGTCGGCCACTCCGCCAGGTGGGCTGCCAGGGCGTCGAGGACGACCTGGGGGAGCGGGACCACCCGCACCGACGCCTGGGTCTTCGGCGGCGCGAGGTAGGGAGCGCGGTCGGGCATGGTGACCAGCTGCCGCTCGACGGTGAGCTGGCGGCGGAGGAAGTCGATGCGGTCGACCGTGAGGCCGAAGACCTCGCCCTGCCGGAGGCCCGTCCCGGCGGCCAGCGTGGTGAGCGCCTGGTAGCGGTCGGGCATCGCGTCCGTGAGGGCATGGACGGCCTCCCACGACAGTGGCTCGATGCGACCACGGTGCACCTTCGGGAGCCGCGTGCCCTCACACGGCGAGGCGACGATCCGGCGGTCGCGAACGGCGGCCTTGAAGACCGCGGCGAGGATGCGGTGGACGACGCCGACGGTGGCCGGCGCCAGCTCGGCCGACAGCCGCTTCACGAGCGTCTGGACGTCGCTGGGCAGGACTGAGGCGAGCCGCTTGTGCCCGAGCGTCGGATAGACGTGCCGGCGGAGCATCGTCTCGACGTGAGCGGCGGTGGTCGGCCGGTGGACCTGGGCGGCGCGCCACTGCTCGGCATACTCGCGGACGGTCACCCGGCCGGCCGCAGGGTCGACGTACTGGCCGGTGACCATCGCTGCGGTCATCTCGTCGAGCCACCGCTGGGCGTCGACCTTCCGCTTGAAGTGCCGGGCGTGCTCTCGGCCGACCGCATCGCGGAAGCGTGCGCGGTGGGTGCCGTCCGGGCGGCGGGCGATGCTGGCCACGGCGCTCTCCTTGGGTGGGATGGAGCGGCCCCGTTGCCGCTCTCGTCCCGGACCTAGCGCGCGATTCCAACGAGCGGCCGCCTCAAGCGACATCCGTGAATGCGCTGTCAGCTGTGGACGACGCGCGAGGTCGCTCCGAAGGTGCGCCGAGCCTGCAGTCGTTCTCCAGTACGGCGACGGCGTCACTGACGGCGGTCTCCAGGGACCTCCTGGGGTCGCCAGGCAGCCGTCGCGGGCGGTCCTGCTGAGGCGGACGGTCGGTGTCAGACGTCTCCGCTGATGTCCCTGAAGGCGGCCTTAGGGACAGTCCCGGTGACGTCTTCGAACCAGCTCTTGCTCTGCCGCTCAGGCACGAAAGGCACCTGAGCCGGCGACCACGCCTCCTCACTTCTCTCTCAAGCGGGGAGGCGACATCGTCGCCTCAGGTGTTGCAGGTAGCGAAGCGCTCGCCGGGAGTATTGCTTCAAGCTCCGCAGATCGGGCTCAGGCATCGGCTCAACGATTCCGGAGCGTCACCCCACTCGGGCAGAAGTTGTCGTCGCTGATGTCTCGCAGACGTCCTGAACCCCGGCTACCGCACGGCGGGGCAGAAGGTCTGCTGGAGGAAGGCCGCCATGGCCCTGGCATCCGCGACGGGCGCCCCGTCGGAGACATCGCGGCTGATCATCTGCTCGATGCTCACGGTGCCGGCGTTGAGTTCCCTGCAGTTGTCGATCATCACAACGGCGAACGACTGCGCATCGTCGAATGCGAGTGGCACTCCGCGCGTAAGGCCGTAACCGGTGTCCCCGGCCACCTGGCCTAGCTGGCCGACGAGCTGGTCGCTAATCCCGGCGGCCCTTACGTAGTCACGTATCGAGGTGTCCTGCGTGCGCGGCGCGGCCTGCGCAGTGGACCTGGACGGTGCCTGGTAGCCGTCCGAGGTGTCGTAGCTCGAGACGTCGTTGCTGTCGTACGCGGTGTCAGCGTCGTCGTCCCCGAAGCAGCTGCTCAGCGCGAAGAACGCGAGAACGAGGATCACGATGACGGAACCGATCCCGACCATCATGTCGCTGCGATCGGCCTTGCGCGTGATCAGCTTCTGCGTCCCGGCTATCTGCTCCCCACCCGGACATGGCTCTCTGTTGCCCTGAACCCACTTGCCGTGGAACGGCATCAGGACCGGCTCGAAGGTCGCGTACGGCAAGGTCTCGATCTTGGAGCACTTGGCGCAGGTGAGCCGCGTCCGCCAGGCCTCCTCGGTTTGGAACCTGACAGAGGCGACCTTCGCGACGACAGGGCGGAGCGCTCGCTTCGGGCGCTTCGGGAACAGCGGCGCCGTGAAGTGCCCGGCAGCCTTGCCACCGCCCGCGCATACCTTCGGCTTCCCCTCGTAGCCGCCGTGCGCCTGCAGGCGGAGGTCGGCGTCAACGGCTGTCTCCGCACCACACTCAGGGCAGAGAGCCTCGTCCGTGGCCGTGTCCTGCAGGTCGGCGGCGGTGGTGGGATGAGTCATGTGCGTCCTTCACGGCGGGCTTCGGCTGGCTTATTGGAGCGGCGTGCGCTCCACAACGGTCATCGGCACGTGACCTCGAACTCTGAAGGACCGTGAGCACAGCCCGGAACTGGCACGGGTCGGGTGCCTCTAATGGGCCGCTCAGGGACACTAAGCGGCTAGCAACGAGGCTTTCGGCGTGGCTGGCGTACCGACCAGGCACGCGGCTATTGGGAAACTAGGCGACCGCCGGGCTCACCTATGTCGGCCGTGGTCAAGGCCGCTCTGTATGCGTGCGCAACGTTGAAGCAGAACTCAAGGAGCGGTTCCGCTACCTCCGGCGCGAGCCAGCTAGGGGTAGTCCGAGCTTGTCGTTCGGAGCCGTTGAACCCGAACAAGACGTCAGCCGACGACCGGAAGTCGGCAGTCGTGAGAGGGGCGATCGCAATGCCGCTGTTCTGACCTGCATAGGAGCCGAAGGGAACAAGGACGCGGCCATCGGAGTACAGAGCAACTACGGTTCGATAGCCAGACTTTGAAGGGCCAGCTGCCTCGAGGACGACATGGTTTGGGCCAAGCCGTCGGCGGTAACCAGCGCCTACCCACCTCGACAAAACGGTCTTCGCGGCTGCGAGGGCGGCCGGCGACTCGAATTGACCCCAGAACTCCTCAAGGGAGCCGAGGACCTCAGACTGCTTAGCTTGTTCCACCGTCGCCGTGAAGGAGTTCGGTTCGACCACGGCTTGGAACAGGGGGGCCCAAGGGCTGTCCTCGATCCGTACGGCCTTGGCCTCCACGAGCCACACCGCGATACCGCGCTCGGTGTCGTGCTCCGCGAGTTCATTGAGGTACTGAGCCACGGCTCGGAACTCGTCACGATGCTCCTCAGCGACGATGACGAGCCCTCGAGCTCGACGAGCAACTGCATACGCTAGACCGCGCGTGAGGTGATCGTGATCCGCGCGGCCATACTGGTTCTCGATGACGATCTCGGATCCATCTTCGCCTCGAGCCACGATGTCGATTCGTCGTCCGCCAGTTGTTTGAACCTCGGATTCACCCAGGGATGTCAGATCCACTCCAATCGCAGCGCCAACTGCGTCAAGCTGTTCTGCTAACAGCGGGGTGAAGTCCGACGCTTCCCCCTTCCACGCTTCCGCGAGCCGTCCGAAGCGAAGACGCGCCATCGTTGCCACGTCGTCGGTCTACCACGTCTGGCCGATGGGACACCCCCTGTGACTTCAGGTCGCGGCCTCGTCCGGCGACTCCAACCCCTGGCTGTGAGAGGTCCGACCCGGTCGCGTTGTCCAAGGTCGGCGACTCAAGGACGGGAGGCGGCTGACAGGCGATCGAGCGGAGACGCCGGCGGTCGGCCGCCACCAGCCCTACCGTCGGCACATGTCTCGAAGGCTGGTTCGCGTGTACGTCGACACTGACGATGACGGCTATGTGCAGTTCGTCAACGACCTATGGGCTCGCATGCCCGACGGGGACTGGCACCTCGTTCTGGACAGCAAGGCGAGTGTCGATCGCGCCAACGCGGACTACGACACCCGCTACCGGCAACAGGCGCCCCCGTGGACGATTGATGATGCCGCCGAGACCGAGGCGGACGCCCAACGACTCAGCGCGATCGCACAGGGCCGGAGTCGGTCCGGCAGCTGAGAACGCGCAATGCTAGCGGTCGTCCGATCAGGCAACTGTGCACGGTCTGGGATGAGCGGCCAGCCCCTTCCCCGCGCCCCTCAGGATGGACATCTGGCTCGGAGCTCGCGCCGTGCCAGATCCCTGGCGCGCTCGCCACGCGCCTCCGGTCAAGGTGTCCCATAGTGGGCCGCTCAGGGACAGTCCCGCCGGCTCACCCTGGGACGGCTCCAGGGCACCGAGGACTGCGACTCGCTTACCGTCCATCACGGTCATTGCCTGTCTCGGCTTGTTCCCGCCGCTCGCGACGACGGCCAATCACCCCGAGGACGAGGACTACGAGCCAGCCGACCGCCGTCGCAGTGCTTGCTACGAGAATCAGGGCATCTGCGTCCTGCGTGAGGATCCCGCGGACCACGCCTCCGGTGGTACCGACGACGATCAGCGCGGCCAGCACAAGAAACCACGGTTTGGTGGCGACGTTGCGCTCGGCTCGCCTGGTCATGCGGCACAACTTATGAGGGGCGACAGCGGGGGCGACCGTCAGGAGAGGCGTCGCCACCCCATGGTGCGAGTGCGGGTGTCCTTTGATGGGCCGATTAGGGACGCCCGTGCCGGCCGCTCGCAGGGCGGCCTTGGAGACACGCGCGAGGGCGGTGGCCTACGCCGTCGTTACTCGGCGGACAGCGTGGGGTACGTATCCTGCTTCCAGATCTGCAGGAGCGCCGTAAACGCGTTTCCAGCGGGTTCAACGATCAGCCGCTCCGTCCCGCCGGGACTCACGGTCACTGGCGTGACGGGACTTCCTGTCCAGTCGATGACCGCCCTGATGGAGTGCTCACCCGGGTCGACGGAGAACTCGACCTGATCGCCTGGCCCGACCTTGCCAGCTAAAACGCCGTCGATCTCGATCTTGTATGAGCGCGTGGCGTCCCGATAATCACCCTCCGATCGACGGACAACGATGCGCGCGGCTCTCTCCGCAGCGTTGATCTTGGCGGCCTGCCGAGCAGCGTGCTGCGCTGCACGTGCGGCTTCACCCAGCTGTGGAAGTTCGCTGGTGATGTCCCTGAGTGGGCCGCTCAGTCCCCGATCCACACCAGGACGGCTCCGATGACGACCAGTACCGGGCCGGGCACGCCCGTCGTCAGCGCCCGCAGCTTGTCCCTCCGCAGCTCGGCATCGAAGTCCGTGTCCGAGGCGCCCCCGTCAATGACGTTGGTCATCGTCGTGACTCGATAGACCACGTCCGCAACGACCAAGACCGCTCCGATGATGCCGATGATCAAGCCAGCCCGGGCCACGGCGGCAGCCTAAGTAAGCTCGGCGACTAGCCCTTAGTGGGCCGCTCAGACGCTTGCGGCCGGCTCGCGACGAGGGCGGCTTCAGGGACACGGCAGGCTTAGGGCTCAGTCAAGCTCGTCCGGTTACCACTCGTGAGGCGGCAGGTACCTCGAGTCTCCGCCACCCTCCTTCGCCGCTTTGACTTGGTTCGGCAACTTGGACCAGTACAGGGTTGAGCCGTTGGCCCCGCCTGCCGGCCTAGGTTCCCTGGGTGACCGCTGACCGTGCGCACGCGCGCCAAGCGGACCTCAAGTTGGTCCGCCAGATGTTTGAGGCATTCGGCACTTTGTGCTACTTGTGCGGCGAGGCTGGCGCCGATACCGCCGATCACGTGATTCCTTGGTCCAAGGGGGGATTGACGACATTGGAGAACCTTCGGCCAGCGCATTGGCGCTGCAATGTGTCGCGGGGTGCCAAGTCGTTGTACGCGTACGGGTGGCCTCGCCACTTCAGGTGGCCCGATGACGGCGTCCGCGATCCGTGGTTTCTCTCCTGACCCCATGCCTCTTTCTATTCTTTCTAGCACCTTCGGCCGCGATCGATCCACGAGTATTCGCGTACCGCCTAGTCAGTAACCAATCAGCAAGACGCCTTGGAAGGGCAACCTCAGGCGCTGAGATGCGTAGATGGCGGCAAATTGATTCCGAGTTCGCTCGTAGGCCGGAATGGCATGCGCCCGTTGCCCTGATGTGGTCCGGTACTTGATGGGCATTAGGAGCGCCAAGTGCTGCGCGTCGAGGATGAGGGATGTGCGCACGATGTCCCTGTAGTCGGCATTGCCCGCCGCCCCCCGGCCAGCCTCCACCTCGACGGCTATACCCAGCCCATCGTGGAAGGCGTCGATTTCATACTGCACCTCGGGAACGCCGTTCTCGCCAAAGAGGACGGGACGAAAGATCTTGGCCGACCTTGTCTTGCCGCTTTCGACCACATACCCCAGGTTGGTCAGCCCGGGAGCGAGCTCGCGCAAGACTCCGTCGCTGTCGATGCCCGTCTTCTTCTCGACGGTCGAGACTTGGCCCTCGGCCGACGCGACGACTGCGACGAAGTCAATGGCCCACTGTGGCGGACGCAGGTTGCGAGGGAAGTAGCTCCAGACGGGGTAGGGCACGCAGAACAGTAGCTGGCCACGCTGTACCGCTCCGGTGGACGTCGCCGCTTGCGCTGGACCCAAAGTGGGCCGCTTGAGGATACGAGGGCGGGCTCGTCCCCAGGGCGGCTTCAGGGATCGGCAGTCGCCAGGACGCTGAGCGTGCAGCGCAGGCGAGTCGCCGCTCCCAGCTCGGCTGCCAGGGATTGCATGGCCACGCTTGTAGCCTGTTCGGGCACCTCGAACTAGGAGTCGTCCTTGCCGGCACCGCAGCCCCTACAAATCGACACGTGGCAGTTGGCTGAAGAGAACGCCGCGGCCTGGATGCGCTGGTGGGGCTACGCAGACGCCGACGTCACCAACGCTGGTGCCGATGGCGGTATCGACGTAGCAGCCCGTGACGCCCTCGCCCAGGTCAAGTGGCGGGCCGCGAAGGTCAGCCGGTCCGAGCTTCAACGCCTCGTCGGGGCACGCGGGGGACGCAACACGCATCAGGCGCTGTTCTTCTTCACCGGTACCGGTTACAGCGCCCACGCTCTCACCTACGCGCGCGAGGAGGGCATTGCGCTCTTCTACTACTCATTGACTGGTGCGATGAGTCCGAAGAACGTACACGCGCGACGAGTGTTCCGCGCCGTGGAGGAGCGGGAGGTGGCCGCCCAGCGCGCCCGGAGTGAGGCGGCCGCCCGGCGAGCGCCGGCTGAGGTGGCCGACGGCGGATGGCGGCTAGGGGCGGCCCAGTCCGCGCGCGACTTGATCTGGGCTGAGCAGGAGGCCGAGCTCCGCGTTACCCCAGGTCCAGAGGCGGCCCGGCGTGCAGAGGCGATCCGGGTTACGCGTGAGGCCGGCCGCGAAGCTGCTTGGAAGGAGGGGGCCCGGCAAGCCTCGATCCGGGCGGAAGCAAAACGGGCGGCGAGGCAGGAAGCAGCCCGTCAAGCCGCTGCCCAGGATGCGACCGCGAAGGCGACTAAGCGCTAGCCGATGGAGAGTTGGCGCTCGGCACCGACGAGAAGGGCTCCCAGCCAGTGTCGAACCTTTTCAGTGTCCGTACCCCGGTGTCCCTGAATGGGCCGCTCAGGGACATAAGACGGCCCCAGGACCTGCTCTCTCGGCCATGCGTCCACTGACGGCGTGTCGGGGGACGGCGTGCCACCGCCGTCTGAGGTCGGGGTTCGACTGGCCGGGGCGAACCGTCAGACTGATCTGATGGCGACCAGTAAAGCGTTCGACGTAGCTCGCGGATTCACGGGGCCCGCATTGCCGCCGATCCCCTACGACCATGCGTTGACACGTGTGAAGTCGTTCTGCACCAACCCTGTAAGCGGGTGGTTGTCCTACGACCTGTGCGGTGTTCAGGCGCGCAAGTCCGGGCTGTTTGCCTCGTTGACTCCTTGGTCCCTACTTTGGGCGGGGGCGCTCGCCGGACGCGTGCAGGTGGGCGACGTCGCCAGATTCACCCTGGAGGAACGGACCAGATTTGCGAAGCGTCTGGCCGCCGTCCCGGCTGGGGATCTCAACATCCTGGACGAGAGGGGTCGGCAGGCAGTGACGATGGTCTGCAGGTTCGGATATGAGGGGGTCTGGGCGCCAAAGACAACGAAGATGGCGGCTCTCTATCGGCCGGCCTCCATCCCGGTTCTGGACGGCTACGTCGCGATGGCATTCGGCTTTGCCCGGGAGGGCTTCAGTGAGGGAAGACAACCTCGCTGGCAACGCATCGAGCGAGTCGTCAACGCATTAGCCGCGGCCCTCGACCGGTATGGCGAGACGCTCGCCCAGCTTCGATCGGACGCCAGTGAATTGGTGCCGGACTTGCCGTTGATCCCTGACCTTCGCCTGCTGGACATGATCATCTGGACATCGCAAGACGATCGCCTAGTTCGAGCCGGCAAGCCGCTCGGGCTTTGGCTTGACGCTGACCTTTCGAACCGCCAGTCGATCACCCTTGATCAAGTAGCGCCGGTCGTCCTGCCGGGGTCTGAGGGCGGCGGGGCAGTTCGGCGTCCCTAAGTGGGCGGTTCAGGCATACGAGGCCCGGCGCGCGAGGCGCTCTAGGGGCACCTGGCGCCGGGCGCGACAGGTCGGACCCTCGAGACATCAAGTCCCTCTGCGGTTCCCGTACCCGCGGGAACCGCAGACGCCCCCGTAACGCGCATCGGTGCAGTCGTCATCGCCACGAACTCGACTTGCCCATCGAGATCTCGGCGGGGCAGGTGAACTCCGTGAACGCTCGGGCAACATGGTTGGGGTGAAGCTCACTCTGACCTACCAGGGACATCTGCCTGCGACTCAGCGCGGAGTCAGCGAAGCGAAGGCCCGGTTGCGTCGCGCCTTCCATCCGCAGATCAGAGAGCAGATCGGACATATGCTCGGCGGTCCAAGTGCACGCCATGTGACATCTGAGGTCGATGGTTGGCAGTTCATTTCACCCGCCCACGAGCGCTTCCGTACCGCTATCGAACTGGATGTATTGCTGCTTACACGCCAGGGGCGCCGCCCATTGGGGGACACGGACAATCGGACAAAGACGCTGATCGACGGACTCACCCGTCCTGCCAACAGGCAGCAGTTGCAAGGCTTCTCTCAGCCGGAAGACGGCGGACCGACCTACTGTCTACTCGATGACGATGGCCTGGTGAACCGCATGACGGTCGATAGTCGCCATTGGTTTAATCCTGCCGCTGACGTCGACGAAGCCCTCGTCGTCATCACAGCAAGCATCGTGCCCGGCAAGAACATAGACATGGACGCGCCGACTGGAAGCATGTTCCTGATGCTTTGAGCGCCACGGCGCCAGCCCTTGGCCGATGGAGCGCCCCTGGCAGCGGTGTATCTAGGTTCAGTGCCACGGCGGAGGTTCCACCGGCCGCTGGGCAGTGAGCAGTCCGCGTGACCTGGCACACCAGCCGCAATCGACCCCTCGTGGTGTCCCCAAGTGGGCCGCTCAGAGACAGGACCCCGGCTCCCTACGGGGGCGGCCAAGGAGCCCTCGGTCGCCTTCGCGGCGACCCGGGTGAGGAAGGCTGGCGAGGTGGCTCAACGATTGGCGGTCTACACGTTTGAGGGGCCAAGCGTCCTGTACGTCCACCCCTCTTTAGCAGCCGCCGAGGGCTACTTCGAGGCCATCGACGTCGAGAACGACGAGTACATCTTCTTCGGGCAGGACGGCACCGTCATTCAGCCATCGGTGGAGGCCGGTCGAGTCGTGCTGACCGCCAGCCCCCAGCAGCGGGCGAATGAGCTTCAGCAGCGACTCCGGACCTATCTCGACCACTCCGGAAGGCTGGACCCGAGGTTGGCGGACGACACGGTCTCCCTCGCGCAACTGCTGTTGGACCAGGAGAGGGCGTTCCGCGAGTCGAGGTGGCTCTCTCGTTTCTCGCGCGCCCTCGCTCGTCGCCGCGCTCGATGAGCGGTGTCCTCAAGTGGGTCGCTATGGGACATCTCGGCCGGCCCGCCAGTACTGCGGCCGCTGTAACACCCGATCGTTGTTGCCTCAAGCCACAGCCTGGGGCTGCGCGGTCGGGCCATGGAGGACCGCCACCGTTGTGCCAGACGTGTTCGGGTCGCGCTGCTTGACGGCGATGCCCGTGTGCTCTGGCTCGTCGACCTCTTCGGAGGTCGACGAGCCAAGCTCTCCGTCGCATCGGGCGTCGGATCAGGCCAGACCAGCGCTTGCAGCCTCGTACTCAGCCGCCACCGACGGGGGCAGCTCGCCGTTGACACGGACGAGGACTGGCCCGGCTAGGAAGTGGTACTTCGTGCCTGCGATCGGGCCGAGGCTCTGCAGGGTCTGCTGGATGTAGTCCGACCGGACTTGCGCGTCGGCGCCGTCGGCGAACACCTCGATCGAGCCGCCACCCTCGTTGCCCGGCTCGGCTTGGTCGATCGGCACGCCTAGGGCCTGTCTGAGCGATCTCGGCGGGTGAGGTCACACAGCCAGATGCGGATGGCCGCGACGGTGACGGTGCCGGCGAAGACGTAGCCGCGTTTGTCGGTGCGCATGGCCACGGCGCGGTGG
>NZ_JBJGYI010000068.1:0-11673 GCF_054049915.1 Geodermatophilus sp. SYSU D00766 | reverse complement strand
AGGGAGGGCGCGCCCTCCCTCCGCGGGGGAGCGCCTCAGCGGGTGGGGTCGAGGACGAGCTTGCCGGTGGTGCGGCGGGCGAGCAGGTCCTGGTGCGCCTCGCGGACGGCGGTCAGCGGGTAGCGCCCGCCGCCGACCGGCTTCAGGGCGCCGTCGGCGACCAGCGGCAGCATGTCGCCCATCGCGGCGTCGAGCATGGCCGGGCGGCTGAAGCAGTGCGCCAGCCAGAAGCCGACGACGGCGCGGCTGGTGCCCATGAGCGACGGCGGCTGCACCGGCTTGGGCGGGCGCCGGCCGGCCATGCCGTAGAACACGATCCGGCCGAAGGGCGCCAGCGCGGAGAACGCGCCGTCGAAGACGTTGCCCCCGGTCATCTCCAGGACGACGTCGACCCGCCGGCCCCCGTTGGCCTCGCGCAGCGCGGCGGTGAACGCCTTCGGGTCGTCGTCGGCCAGGGCGGGGTCGACGGAGGCGTCGGCGCCGAGCTCCTCGGTCAGCGCCCGCTTCTCCGGGCTGGACGCG
This sequence comes from Geodermatophilus sp. SYSU D00766, assembly GCF_054049915.1. Classification (NCBI taxonomy): domain Bacteria; kingdom Bacillati; phylum Actinomycetota; class Actinomycetes; order Geodermatophilales; family Geodermatophilaceae; genus Geodermatophilus; species Geodermatophilus sp. SYSU D00766. Next base: position 11,151 of record NZ_JBJGYI010000068.1, on the reverse strand, counting down.
GTGGCGATCACCCGGCCGGCGCCCCACCGCTTGGCGAGCTGGACGGCGAGCGAGCCGACCCCGCCGGCCCCGGCGATCACCACGACCGACTCCCCGGCGGCCAGGTGCGCGCTGGTGCGCAGCAGGTGCCAGGCGGTGCTGCCCTGCAGCACGAGGGCGAGCGCCTGCTCGTCGGTCACGCCGTCGGGTACCGGCCAGGTCAGCCGCGGGGTGCCGACGACCTTCTCGGCGTAGCCACCGCCCTCGACCAGGCCGACCACCCGCTCCCCGCCGCCGGCCGGGCGGCCGACGAACTCCGCGCCCGGCACCAGCGGCAGCTGCTGGGGCGCCAGGTAGCTGTCCTCGGTCTGGTGGGTGTCGGCGTAGTTCACGCCCGACGCGCTCACCTCGTACAGCTGCTGGCCGTCGCCGGGGACGGGATCGGGCAGGTCGACGACGTTGAGGACCTCGGGTCCACCGAATTCGGTGATCTGCACGGCACGCATGACGCCGAGGCTATGGCGTGGGTCCGGCCGACGGCCGCCTACCTCCCGCTCGGTACGGGTAGGCGCCCGGCATGTCGGACTTCGAGATCACCGCCCTCGTCCTGGCCGAGCACGAGGTCTTCCGGCGGGAGTTCTCGGCGCTCGAGGAGCTGTCCGGCGAGGAGCTCGCCGCCGCCTGGGAGGCCCTGCACGCCAGGCTCGAGGTGCACGCCGTCGCCGAGGAGCAGCTGTTCTACCCGCTGCTCGCCCAGGAGGCGGACGGCGAGGAGGAGACGGCGGAGGGCGTGCACGACCACAACGAGATCCGGCACGCCGTGGCCGCCGTCGGGGAGCACGAGGTCGGCAGCGAGGCCTGGTGGGAGGCGGTGCGCACCGCCCGGCAGGTCAACGCCGACCACATGGCCGAGGAGGAGACCGACTTCTTCCCCCCGTTCAAGGAGGCTGTCGACGACGAGCAGCGCGAGGCCCTCGGGATGCGCTGGCTGGCCTTCCACGACGAGCACGAGCATGCCGAGGGGCTCTCCGGCGAGGACGCGGAGGTGGCCGAGGTGGTCGCGACCGAGGTGCCGGAGGGCGACCCGTCTGTCTGAGCACGCCGGACACGTTTGCCGGGCGACACGGTGCCGGCACCGTGACTGACAAGCGGGCCCAATGCCGCTGGCCGGTCGCGGCCCGTGCCAGCTGACGACGACCCTGGGTGCTGGGCGCCTGCCCGGCCCGGTCAAGCGGGCCTCGCGCAGCCCTGGGGCGGATCGACACGAGCGGCCCTCGGTCGACCCCGATGCTGTTCGGCGCGTTGTCGTCGTGCGTCCTCACCCCGGGCGGCACCCAGGCGGGCAAGGTGACACTGCTCATCCATCTGGCGCGCTGGCTCGAGTAGGCGGCCAGCTACCTCGTCTGCACGCCGAAGCAACAAATAGCCAACTTAGGATCCCGCCGATCGCAAGACGTCCCAATTATGGATCGGAAGTCTCCCATTCAGTCGTCAAGCGCAAGAGTAGGGGAGCGACACCGTCATTATCGTCCTGCGAGTCGGTCCACAGTTGACGGGCCGTCGCGATTTCGCCACCTAGCAAGGCTGCTAGGCCTCTGTAGTTGAGGGCGTCTGTATCGGCCATAGCCGCGAGTCGATTACACGCGCGACTCCGGACCGCGGGGTCGCCATTAATTGCATCTGCATATTCCGCCGCCTCCTGTAAGCCAGCGTGATGTGCTCGGCGCAGAAGGCGTTGGGCAGTGGTTCGGTCGCCGTCGAGAACGAGCAGCGGGGCAAGGTTCACGGCTGCGACGGCAAGAGTCTGAGGTTCACCGGAGTCGACCGCCCCCTCCCAGGCATGTCTTGCTTGGACAGCGTCACCCGCCATCGCGTATGCGAAACCCAGATTGATCAGGGCGTCGGTGTTGCCGGCTTCGGCGGCCTGCTCGTAGGCGGTCCGGGCGGCGGGCAGGTCCGGCGGGTCCCACCGGTCGGCCAGCAGGATGCCCAGGTTGTACAGGGCGTCGGTGTTGCCGGCGGCGGCGGCCTGCTCGTAGGCGGTCCGGGCGGCGGGCAGGTCCGGCGGGTCCCACCGGTCGGCCAGCAGGATGCCCAGGTTGTTCAGGGCCCTGGCATTGCCGGCGGCGGCGGCCTGCTCGTAGGCGGTCCGGGCGGCGGGCAGGTCCGGCGGGTCCCACCGGTCGGCCAGCAGGATGCCGAGATTGAGCAGGGCGTCGGTGTGCCCGGCTTCGGCGGCCTGCTCGTAGGCGGTCCGGGCGGCGGGCAGGTCCGGCGGGTCCCATTGGGTGGCCAGCAGGTTGCCCAGGTTGAGCAGGGCGTCGGTGTGCCCGGCGGCGGCGGCCTGCTCGTAGGCGGTCCGGGCGGCGGGCAGGTCCGGCGGGTCCCACCGGGTGGCCAGCAGGTTGCCCAGGTTGAGCAGGGCGTCGGTGTTGCCGGCGGCGGCGGCCTGCTCGTAGGCGGTCCGGGCGGCGGGCAGGTCCGGCGGGTCCCATTGGGTGGCCAGCAGGATGCCCAGGTTGTACAGGGCGTCGGTGTTGCCGGCGGCGGCGGCCTGCTCGTAGGCCGTTCGGGCGGCGGGCAGGTCCGGCGGGTCCCACCGGTCGGAGAGCAGGTTGCCCAGGTTGAGCAGGGCGCCGGTGTGCCCGGCTTCGGCGGCCTGCTCGTAGGCGGTCCGGGCGGCGGGCAGGTCCGGCGGGTCCCACCGGTCGGAGAGCAGGATGCCCAGGTTGTACAGGGCGCCGGTGTTGCCGGCTTCGGCGGCCTGCTCGTAGGCGGTCCGGGCGGCGGGCAGGTCCGGCGGGTCCCACCGGTCGGCCAGCAGGATGCCCAGGTTGTACAAGGCGCCGGTGTGCCCGGCTTCGGCGGCCTGCTCGTAGGCCGTTCGGGCGGCGGGCAGGTCCGGCGGGTCCCATTGGGTGGCCAGCAGGATGCCCAGGTTGAACAGGGCGTCGGTGTGCCCGGCGGCGGCGGCCTGCTCGTAGGCGGTCCGGGCGGCGGGCAGGTCCGGCGGGTCCCACCGGTCGGAGAGCAGGTTGCCCAGGTTGTTTAGCGCGCCGGTGTGCCCGGCTTCGGCGGCCTGCTCGTAGGCCGTTCGGGCGGCGGGTAGGTCCGGCGGGTCCCACCGGGTGGCCAGCAGGATGCCCAGGTTGAACAGGGCATCGGTGTGCCCGGCGGCGGCGGCCTGCTCGTAGGCGGTCCGGGCGGCGGGCAGGTCCGGCGGGTCACACCGGTCGGCCAGCAGGATGCCCAGGTTGAACAAGGCGCCGGTGTTGCCGGCGGCGGCGGCCTGCTCGTAGGCGGTCCGGGCGGCGGGCAGGTCCGGCGGGTCCCACCGGTCGGCCAGCAGGATGCCCAGGTTGTTCAGGGCGCCGGTGTTGCCGGCGGCGGCGGCCTGCTCGTAGGCGGTCCGGGCGGCGGGCAGGTCCGGCGGATCCCACCGGTCGGCCAGCAGGATGCCCAGGTTGTTTAGGGCATCCGTGTTGCCGGCGGCGGCGGCCTGCTCGTAGGCCCGGCGGGCAGCGTCCAGCTCGGGTGGGTCCAGTAGCTGGGACAGCAAATTGCCCAGGTTGTACAGGGCGGTGGTGTTGCCAGCTTCGGCCGCCTGCTCGTAGGCGGTCCGGGCAGCTGGCAGGTCCGGCGGATCTACTTCTCTTGCCAGAATGAAGCCGATCTGGCGCAAAGCTTCGGCATCGCCGGTTCCGGCGGCACGGTGCAGGGCCTTCAGAGAGGCATCAATTTCGCGCCGGTAGTAGGCAGCCGTGCCGATGTCGTGGGCCTCATCAGGGCTGCAGCGTTGCAGCGCCTGCAGCCAGAAACCCCGAGGAACGGGCCGGGTTTGACCGCGTTGGCCGTCGTCGGCGGCGATGAGGTAGCTGAAGGGGCGATATCCGCGGATACGGTCAGGCAGCGGGTAGGTAAGCAGAAGGGCGGCACGGCCGGTACCGGGCAGCGCCGTGCGTGCCTTCTTGACGGCATCGGCGGCTTGCCGGTCCTCAACCTCCACATCGGGCCGTTCCTGCCAGAGCGCGTCCTGGGCAAGCTCGACGAGATCGGGCTCCGGAATCGGGCGAGGCACGCCGGCCCGGGCCCAGTCGATCGCCACCCGCACGATTCGATGCTGCAACGGGTCCGCGGCCTCGGTGTCGTCGTAGGCCCGCAGCAACGCCGGCGCGTGCGCCAGCTCCTCGGCAAGCCCGACACCGCCGAGGTCCGCATCGGGATAGGCGGCCTGGGCAGCAGCCTGCTCGACCGGGTCCGCGGAGGTATGCGTCAACTCGATGGTGGCGGCGGCCTCGAGCACACTGCGCGTATCCCGGGACAGCTCGCCCGTCGCATCGCGGAGCCGGTCCCGTGCCTCCTGACGCAGAGTCGCCAGCACAATTGTCGGCCCCGGCCGGCCACGCAGCCGGTCGAGTAGGGCGGGTGTCAGTGGATCGGCACTGGTGAAGAATCGTTGCAGATCATCGAGCCACACGATGATCGAGTCATCGGTCGTCGAGAGCCGAGGATGGGCGGCCAGCCCGCTGAGGTGTGCCACCAAGGGAACGAGGACGTGTGCGTCTGGCCAGCGTCGCTGAGCCGCCTCGAAGGCGGTTCGCGTCTTGCCCGACTTAGACGGCCCAACCAGAAGCACCATCGATCCCGGGGTGAGCGCCTCCTTCAGCCGCCGGTCTACCTTTCGGGCGGTCCGGGGAACGTAGGGGTCCCGCTGGCCGAAGGTGGCCTGATTGCCGTAGTCGGAGGCCGTCGCGCCGAGCCGATAGGGGTTGAGATCTCGCATCCACGGCAGGTCCCCGCCGTCGACTAGGTCGACGAGCGCCGCCAACGGTTCAACGGGATCAGCAGCCGCCCATGGCAGAGATCCCCTCGAAGGAAGGGACACCGCTGCAGCAACGGCGCGGGCGCCGACGTCGGTGGCACCGGCCAGTTGATCGAACGCCACCAGTTGCACTGCGGCCGTGCCCTGCCGGGGGTGGTGTTCAACCACAACACCGAGCCCGCGTCCCTGATGGAAGACCACGGCCCCGGACAGCCCACCCCACGGCGTTGGCTGACCGTCCTCGGGAGGAGTAGTCGGTCCGCCAACGGTGGTCAGCATCGGCTCGCGAAGAAGGAGTCGCCCGGTCTCGGCCTCGTCCGTCTGGTAGATGACGCCGTGCAGCTCAGCGGTTCGGCGGTCCTGTAGGCCGGGGTCGTACTGGAACAGGGGATACCCGATACAGACACAATCCCGCAGCACCCCAGACCGGGATCTGTCGACTCTTGCATAGCTCACCGAGGGCAGATCGGCCTTCCACGGCGCATTGGCCAGCCGAAGGGCGGCCACATCCAGCGCCGCATGCGGCAGTACCTTCAGCTTGTCCGTGGACTGCCCGTCGACCGCTCGAATGACCCGCAACCTGTCCGGCTGCTGCCCTGTCGCCTTGTCATAGGTGCAGTGGGCCGCGGTAAGTACTACGCGACCGCTGACGAGGAAGCCCGAGCCGACCTGCTCCCGTCCATCAGCCAAGGTCGCCACCACCGCGACCACCCGGTCGAGGGCCACACCAGGGTCACCCGCGGATGTCATGGGTCAGCCGCCCGCTGCTCCTGAATCCTCCGTGGCTTCGGGCGCCACTTCCGGCGACCGGCGGGGCCCGAAGTGTTGCCCGGCGGCGCCTTGAACGGCGATCGAGAAGTCTGCGGTGACCGTGCCATCGGGCCGTTGCCACAGTGGCCGTAGCGTCAAGGTAAGGGTTTGCGTCGTGACCCCCTCCCGGGAGGCGCCGAACTCGAGCACCTTCCAGCCGATCTGACCGTGGACATCCTTGGTGACCGCCACCTCCAGGGTCAGCTCGACCGGCTCCAACTGAAACCGCATCTGCTGTCCGTGCCCGGCGACCACCGACTTCAGCAGCTCAGCCCTCAGTGCCTCGATCGACTCCGACAACCCGACGACCGCATCCGTCATGATCCGCTCCCCCAATGTGGTCTTTGTCACAGAAGGCGAGAGCCTGCCACAGGCGATGGGGATTGTGTGGTGGATCCCGTCACCGCATCGTCACCGCTCGGCGTCCGCCTCGGGGCTCGCTGTGAGCCGGGGCAGGTCGAGGCGCTCATGTGGAAACGAGCTTGGTCACCGACTCGGCACGGTTCGACGCGAACATGTATCTCGGTTCGTACAGATGTCACTGCTCAACTGCCTGGTCGCCGCGGTCCCGTCGCGACCCGAGTCATCGCCTACGAGGAGGACTTTGAACTCTGCGTGCCGCTGTCCGATGTGGCGACGATGCCAACCGGCCGCGGGCGTTACCCCAGCCGCTGATGGCCCTAGTGCCCTGTCGATCCGTGCACCCTCGGTGGCAGACTGGTCACAGTCCGACGACAGGGGCCGAGATGGAACCCGTGAGTCTGCTTCTGGCAGCGTTGGCGGCGGGGGTCGGGGCGGGGGTGCAGGACGTCGCCGGCTCCGCGGTGCGGGACGCGTACGCGAAGCTGCGGGAGGTCCTCCGCCGACGGTTCGCCGGCAGGCCGGCCGCCGAGGAGGCGCTGGCCGAGCACGAGAAGGACCCGAAGGCATACGAGCCGTTGCTGCGCAAGTACGTGACCGAGACCGGCGCTGACCGCGACGCCGAGGTGCTGGAGCTGGCGGAGAGGGTGCTGGCCCTCGCCGACTCGGCGGGGAGCGCCGCCGGGAAGTACCGGGTGGACGCCCCCCACGCGCAGGGCGTGCAGGTCGGTGATCGCAACGAGCAGATCAACACCTTCGGCGCCGGGTGACCGAGGACGTGGTGCCGGGGGAGGCTGTCGGCGCGCCACGGGTGGGCGCCCAGCGGGCACAGGGGGTACAGGCCGGCAACTTCAACCGGCAGACCAACCTCTTCCAGGTCAACCGGGACACAGTCGCTCGACGCGCGGTCTTCCTGCCGCCCCGTCACCGCGTGACGGGGCGCGAGCAGCTCCTGGACCGGGTGCGGCGGGAGCTGCTCGACCTGACCGCAAGCGAGCATGCTGGCCCGGCCGTGCTGGTGCTGCACGGCCTGGGCGGGGTGGGAAAGTCGAGCCTGGCGCTCGAGTACGCCCACCGGCACTGGATAGCGGAGGACTACGGATTGGCGTGGTGGGTGGCGACGGCCGAGCCCGTCACGGTCGCCACCCAGCTGGGGACGCTGCTGGCCGCCCAACTGGAGGTCGACGCGGAGGGCCAGGACGCGGTCGCGGTGACCCAGGCCGTGCTGGCCGCGCGCACGGACCCGTGGCTGATCGTCCTCGACAACGCCGAGAGCCCGGACGCCGTTCGTGAGTTCCTCCCGCCGGCCGGGGCCGGGCACGTGCTGGTCACCAGCCGCAACCCCAGCTGGTACCCGTACCCTCGCCTCGAGGTGCCGGACCTGGACGCGCCGGCGGCGACCGCGTTCCTCGTCAGCCGCACCGGCGATCCTGACGAGGCCAGCGCCGCAGAGCTGGCCGAGGAGCTGGGCCACCTGCCACTGGGCCTGGAACAGGCAGGCGCCTACATCTCGGCCTCCCCGGGCGCCACCCTGGCCTCCTACCTGAAGGCGTACCGCCGGCGCCGCCCGGATCTCCTGGGGCGGGGAGATCCGGCCGACTACGAGTACCCGATCGCCCGGACGTGGAGCGTCGCGCTGGAGGCCCTCGGCCCGACGCCGGCCGGGCTGCTGCGGCTCCTGGCCTGCTACGCCCCCGACGACGTCCCTCTCGCCCTGCTGCTGTCCGGCGGCACCGACGCAGCAGAACTGGAACCGGAGACCGCCGCAGTCCTCGGCCCGCTGACCGAGGACGAGCTGGCCCTGGACACGGCCCTGGCCACGCTGTACCGCTACTCCCTGGTGCGGATGGGGGCCGGCTCCCGGAGCGTGCGGGGGACGGACGCCGGGACACCTCGGGACGGGCGCACGGTGTCGGTGCACCGCCTGGTCCAGGCCGTGGTCCGTGACCAGATGTCGGACCAGCAGCGAATGGCGTGGGAGCACGCCGCGCGCACCCTCCTCCACCGGGCTCTCCCCGTCGATCCGGAGGACCCGGCGGGCTGGCCGGCCCTCTCGGCGCTGCTGCCACACCTGCTGGCCACACTCCCTGACACCGACGAGGACCTACGAGGGGTCGCGCGGTACCTCCACGTCTGCGGGGACTTCCGCGGCGCTCGCCGTGTGCTGGACCGGACGGTCTCAGGCCTGGCCGGGGAGCTGGGGTCGGAGCATCCCGACACCCTGACGGCGCAGGTCGACCTGGCGCGGACCCTCTTCGCCCTGGGGGACCTCGACGGGGCGCGCCGGGTGCTGGACCAGGTCGCCACGACCCGGTCGGACGTGCTGGGCCCCGCCCACCCGGCCACGCTCACCGCGCAGGCCAGCCTCTCCCTCACCCTGTGGCACCTGGGGAGGTGGATCGAGGCGCGAGAGGTGCTGCAACGGGTGATCGGCGGACTGGCGCAGGTGCTGCCCGAGCCGGGACCGGCCGGGCCGTCCGCGCTGGGTGGTGGCGGGGCCGACCTGGCGGCGCTGGGCGACCTGGCCGACATGGGCGACCTGGAAGAGGCGAGGCTGCCTCTGGAGCGCGTGCTACCGGCGAGGTTGCGTGCGTCCGGCTCCGGTGAGCCCCTGGTCCTCGCCGCCGGGGCGGTCACGGCGCTGTCGCTGGCCGACCTGACGGGACTCGCAGCGGCGCGGCGGGTGCTGGACCGCATGGAGCGGGCGCTGGAGCAGGCGCTGGGACCGGAGCACCCGAGCGCGCTGACGACCTCCGGGAACCTGGCGTTCGTCCTGATGGGAGCGGGCGAGTTCGACGAGGCCCGGCGCGTCCTGGAGAGGCTGGTGGCGGCCCGGATGCGGGTGTCGGGCCCGGAGCACCCGGCGACGCTGACCGCGCAGGGCGGCCTCGCCGAAGCCCTCACCGTGCTGGGGGAGCGGGCCGAGGCCCGCCGGCTCCTCGAGCAGGTGGTGTCCGTACGGCAGCGGGTACTGGGCAGAAAGCACCCGGACACCCGGACGGCGGAGGCCAACCTGGCACTGGTCCTGGCGGAGTCGGGGGAGTGGTGCCAGGCCCGGAGGTTGCTCGAGGGGGTGGTGGACGGACTGACGCGGACCCTGGGTGCGACCCACCCCGACAGCCTGACGGCCCAGGGCGACCTCGCTGCCGTCCGGGCCGGGACGGGCGAGTGGGGGCCGGCGCGGGAGCTGCTCGAGCAGGTGGTCGAGGGCCTGTCTCAGGCGGCGGGCCCCGACCACCCGGTCACGGTCTGCGCGCGGGAGAACCTGGCCCTCGTCACCGCCCACCAGGGAGCCTGAGCCGGCATCGCACTGCCGCCGTCTGCTGTGGCATGGCCGCCTGGCCGGGTCCCGGACGGCCGGCGCACGTGTCGCCCGGGAGGCGCCGGGTAGGAGGCGGGCCCAGCGGCGGCGGGACGGGTCCTGCCGCCGGACGACGACGACCCGGCGTCCGCGCCCGGTCCAGGGACCGTTCGAGGAGATCGCGTGTCCCGTACGGGGACCGGCAGGGGCCGCAGCGGGAGCGTCGGGGGCCTGCCGCCGCGCGCACCGTCGGAGATCGAGGTCGTGGCGCACCGCGGCGTCTCCGCGGAGGCCCCCGAGCACACCCTCACCGCCTACCAGCAGGCGCTGGCCCTCGGCGCGGACGCCGTCGAGTGCGACGTCCGGATGACCCGCGACGGCGTCCTGGTGTGCGTGCACGACCGCCGCATCAACCGGACGTCCACGGGTCGCGGCGTGGTGTCGGCCCTCGACCTCGCCGAGCTGGAGCAGCACCGCGTGGTCCACCGGCGACCGCGGGCTGCCGCGATCCGGGGCCGCCGGTCGCGTCCCGCGGTCGAGGAGGACGACGTCGAGGCCGACGAGGACGCCGGCCGGGTGCTCACCCTGGACCGGTTGCTCGACTACGTGACGGCCACGCCCGGGCGGGTGCGGCTGGCGATCGAGACCAAGCACCCGACCCGCCACGCCGGTCAGGTCGAGGCGGCCCTGCTGAGGAGCCTGCGCAGGTTCGGGCTGCTCTCCGGCGGGCGTCCGCTCGAGTGGTCGGGACGCCCGGCGGTGCGGGTCATGAGCTTCTCGCCGACGGCGCTGCGGCGGGTCCGGGTCCTGGCGCCGGACCTCCCCACCGTGCACCTCGTCCGCCAGGTCCTGCCCCGGTCGCGGTCGCGGGCGGTCCTCCCGGCCGGCACCGCCGTCGGCCCGTCCCTGGCGCTGCTGCGCCAGCACCCCGGGCTCGTCGCCCGGGTGCACCGGGCCGGGCTGCAGGTGCACGTGTGGGTGGTCAACCGCCCACGCGACATGCAGTTCGCCGCGTCCCTGGGCGTCGACGCGATCATCACCGACGAGGCCGCCTCGCTGATGCACCTCCTGGGACGGGGCGGGCCGCCGTCACTGAGGAGCACGGGCTGACGTCGTCCCGGGCGATCAGCCGAGTCGCCAGAACTCGCCGGTCAGCCCGACGCCGTCGAGGACCGCCTGGTTGTGCTCCCGGGAGTGCGGCGTCCAGCGGGGGGAGAGCCGGTCGCCCCACCAGGCGTGGGCCAGCGCGCTCAGGGTGGTCACCGGGACGGTGACGCCGGGGGGACGGGTGCCGAGCCAGGCGGTGACGTGCTCCTCCGACCGGAAGAGGTTCATCGTGCTCTAGGTGAAGACGATGTCGTCCCACCAGCGCCGTGCCGGGAGCAGGCAGTGGAAGAGCAGGGACGGGTCGTCGGGCCGCTGGTCCTCGACGGCGATCGTCAGCGGGTCCCCGCAGTCGGGGCAGGACGTCTCGATGCGCCCGTCGGTGTGCAGGGCCGCGCAGATCCCGAAGGCGTCCCAGGCGCAGTTGGCGTACCACCAGCGGCCGCCGGCCCGGACCCGGTGGGGCGTGGGGACGGCGGAGAAGGGGTTGGCCATCCGGATCCGCGTCCCGCCGGCGTCGAGGACGAGGGCGTGCTCGTCGTGCAGCCGCCGCCACCCCTGCAGGACCTCGTCGGCCGTCGTCCCCCTGGCGGCGGCGACCTCGTCGGCCGACGGCGCGCGGCCGAGGGCCACGAACGCGCGGTAGGTGTCGTTGCGCAGGCCGACGTCGGCGGGGTCCACGATGGGGGAGTGTGGGCCCCCCGGGGCCCCCCCCCCACCCCCCCCCCCTCCCGCCCCCCCCCCCCCACCCCCGGCCGGCCCCCGTCCCTGCCGG
>NZ_JBJGYI010000067.1:0-11881 GCF_054049915.1 Geodermatophilus sp. SYSU D00766 | reverse complement strand
CCCCCCCCCCCCCCCCCCCCCCCCCCCCCCCCCCCCCCCCCCCCCCCCCCCCCCCCCCCCCCCCCCCCCCCCCCCCCCCCCCCCCCCCCCCCGCGGTCGCGTGCGACGGACCGGTCCGCCCGCCGCGTGAGACGCGCCACCCACCGACCGCCGCCGACGGCGTCCGTGCAGGTCAGCGGCGTGCGGACCGGCGCGTATACGTCGTCGCGCGGGAGGCGCGCGGGAGGCGGCCGGTTGGGCGTGTCTCCGCCGCCGCAGGCAGGATGGGCCGCGAGATGGCGAGTGCAGCACGGGCCGGGGCGGTCGCCCCGCAGACGACCAGCCGACCGCTCCGGGCGTGGCAGCAGGCCGCCCTCGAGCGCTACGAGGAGGCCGCCCCCAAGGACTTCCTCGTGACCGCGACCCCGGGCGCGGGCAAGACGACCTTCGCCCTGACGCTGGCCGCGCGGCTGCTGCAGCGGCGCGAGGTCGCCCGCGTGATCGTCGTCTGCCCCACCGACCACCTGCGGCTGCAGTGGGCCGACGCGGCCGACCGGATGGGCATCGTGCTCGACCCCGGCCTGACCAACGCCGTCGGCCCGGTGCGCGCCGGCACGCAGGGCTACGTGACCACGTACGCGCAGGTGGCGGGCAAGCCGATGCTGCACGCTGCGCGCGCCACCGCCGTCAAGACGCTGGTGGTCCTGGACGAGGTCCACCACGCCGGGGACGGGCTGTCCTGGGGCGAGGCGATCGAGGAGGCCTACGGCTTCGCCGCGCGCCGGCTGTGCCTCACCGGGACGCCGTTCCGCACCAAGGCCGACGAACGGATCCCCTTCGTGCGCTACGAGGAGGACGGGTTCGAGGGCGACGCCGGGGAGGCCGGCGCCGGGCTGGTCAGCCGCGCCGACTACACCTACGGCTACAAGGAGGCGCTGGCCGACGACGTCGTCCGGCCGGTCGTCTTCGCCGCCTACACCGGTACCTCCCGCTGGCGGAACTCCGCCGGGGAGGTCGTGGCCGCGTCGCTGTCGGAGGCCGGCACCCGCTCGGTGGAGATGGCCGCCTGGCGCACCGCGCTGGACCCCAAGGGGCAGTGGGTGCCGCACGTCATCGCCGCGATGGACGAGCGGATCACCCACCTGCGCGAGCACGGGGGCATGCCCGACGCCGCCGGGCTGGTGCTGGCCAGCGACCAGGACGACGCCCGCGCCTACGCCCGCATCGTCAAGCGCATCACCGGCAAGGCGCCCGAGCTGATCCTCTCCGACGACCCCAAGGCGTCGAAGAAGATCGAGCGCTTCGCCGCCGGCTCGGCGCGGATCGCCGTCTGCGTGCGGATGATCTCCGAGGGCGTCGACGTGCCGCGCGCCGCCGTCCTGGCGTGGATGACCTCCTACCGGACGCCGCTGTTCTTCGCCCAGGCCGTCGGCCGCGTCGTCCGCTCGCGGGCGTCGCACGAGACCGCCACGGTGTTCCTCCCCGCCGTCCGGCCGCTGCTGGGGCTCGCGGCGTCGCTGGAGAAGGAGCGCAACCACGTCATGCCGCCGCCCAAGGCGGCCGACCCCGAGGCGCTCGACCTCGACCCGCTGCCGCCCAAGGAGCGCGAGGCGGTGGGCTTGAAGCAGTGGGAGGCGCTGGAGGCCGACGCCCGCTTCGCGCACGTGCTGCACGGCGGGACGGCGCACACCGGTTCCGACGGCGTGGCGGTCGCGCCCGAGGACGAGGAGTTCCTCGGCATCCCGGGTCTGCTCACCGCCGAGCAGACGGCGTCGCTGCTGGCCCGGCGAGACGACGAGCTGCGCCTGCGGATCGCCCAGCGGGTGCACGACGAGGACACCGGCGAGCTGCCGGTCGTGGAGGACCACCCCGACGAGGACCTCGCCGACGACGCCGCCGGCCGCTCGTGGCGCGACGCCGCCGAGCTGCGCCGCGAGGTCAACCGCCTGGTCGCGCGGGTGGCGGCGAAGACGTCGCGGCCGCACGGGGTGGTGCACACCGAGCTGCGCAAGTCCGTGCCCGGCCCGCCGTCGGCGTCGGCGTCGGTCGAGGTGCTGCGCGCCCGCCGGGAGCGGCTCCGCACGATGCTCTGAGGCCGCCCGGGGCCGGGCACTTCCGCGGAAGTGCCCGGCCTGCCGGCCGGTGCCACCCGTTCGGGTCATCCCGGGCCCGTGACCGGTTCACCGCCGGTGCCGGGGCACGCGGGCGCCGCGGCGGGAGGACCCCGGGGAGCCCCGACGGTGTGGCCCCGCCGCAGGGAGGGAACCGCCATGCGTCTCGGAACCGCCATCGTGCTGCTCGCGCTGGGCGCCGTCCTCACCTTCGCGCTGCGCGTGGACGTCAGCGGCATCGACCTGCGGGTCGTCGGCTGGATCCTCATGGCCGCCGGTGCGCTGGGCATCGTGCTCGAGGTGGCCCTGTGGGGCCCGCGCCGCCGCCGCGTCACCCGGACCGACGCCTACGCCCCGGGCGCGCCGGCGCGGCGGACGACCACCGCCGAGACCTACTGACCGGGGGGCTCCTCAGCCCGTGGGGAGCAGGCCCCTCGACGCGGCGACGGCGACCGCCTCGGTGCGGCTGCCGGCGCCGAGCTTGGCCAGGATGTTGCTCACGTGCACGCTGGCGGTCTTCTCGCTGATGTAGAGCTCGCCGCCGATCTGGCGGTTGGTGCGGCCCCGGGCGAGCAGCGCCAGCACCTCGGTCTCGCGCGGCGTGAACACCGCCGCCGGAGCCACGGCGCGGCCGGCGCCGGGCAGCTCCAGCCGGGCGCGGCGGGCGAGCGCGGCGACGGCGTCGGCCAGCGGCCGCGCACCCAGCGAGCGCGCGGTGTCGGCGGCCGACGTCAGCGGCCCGAGGGCGGCGTCGCGGTCGCCGCTCGCCACCAGCGCCTCGGCCAGCCGCCACCGGGAGCGTGCCTGCTCGTAGAGGTGCCCGTAGCCGAACGCCTCCACCGCGGCCGCCCACAGCTCCGGTGCGGCGTCGCCGGCCAGCCGGGCGGCCTCGGCGTCCAGCCGCGCCACCCAGGCCTCGGCCTCGACCCCGTGCGGCCCGACGGCGCGGGCGTGGTCGGCGACCGCCGAGCTGCCCAGGGCCACCAGCGACTCCCCCGCCGCCGTCCACTCGGCCAGCGCCGCGGCGTCACCGGTGAGCCGGGCGGTGACGGCGGCGTCGGCGACCGGGGCCAGCGCGGTGGCCACCAGCCGCACGACGGCGAGCCGCTCGTCGCCCCACAGCTCCGTCAGGGTGGCCGCGGCACTGCGCGCGGTGCCCAGCGCGGTGGCCGGGTCGCCGGTCCAGGCGGCGAGGTCGATCTCGGCGCCCGCGGTGGCCACGAGCAGCAGCACGTGGGCGTCCAGCCGCCCGGCCAGGCCGCGCGCCCAGGCGATCCGCGCGGCCGCCGCCGGGTCGCCGCGACCGACCTGCACCAGCAGGCCCGCGGCCCGCACGTGCGCCGCCATCTCCGGCACGCGGGCCAGCCGGTCGGCCAGCGCCAGGCTGCCGTCCCAGTCGCCGAGCACGTACCGCGAGACGACGCCGAGGTGGCGCAGCTCGGCCGCGTAGAACGACCACTCGACGCCCAGGACCTGCGCCCGGGTGAGCCCCTCGTCGCTCCAGCGCAGCGTCTCGCGCACCGCCCCGGCCTCGTAGGCGACGATCGCCAGGTTGAACAACACCCGTATCTCGACGTCGGCGTCGCCGGAGCGGCGGGCCCGCGTCAGCGCCTCCTCCAGCCGCGCGGTCAGGCCGTCCCCGCCGCGGGAGCGGGCCAGCGTCACCGCGACGTCGGCCCAGGCGCTGTCGAGGCCGAGGGCGTCGGCGGCGGTGAGGGCCTCCTCGGCGGCGGCGTCGCCGTCGGCGCGGCGGCCGACCTCGTAGCAGGCCCGCGCGTGCGTGGCCGCGGCCCAGGTGCGCACCGGCGAGGGCGGCGCGGCCGGGACCAGGGCCATCGCCGCGGTGGTCTCGCGCACCGCGGAGGCCTGGTCCTCGATGCGGGCCAGCGCCTGCGCCAGCGTGTAGTGCACCCGGGCGCGCAGCTCGCGGTCGCCGTCGGGACCGAGGACGTCCTGCGCGGCCCGCAGCAGCGCCACGGCCCGGTGCAGCTCCCCGCCGCGGCGGGCGGCGGTCGAGGTCTCCAGCAGCAGCTCGGCCTGGCCCCGCCCGGCGCGGTCGGCGGCGCCGGGCACCGCCGGCCACAGCGCGAGCGCGGCCTCCAGGTGCTGCAGCTGCTCGGCCGGGGCGCCGACGCGGCGCGCCTCGTCGGCGGCCTCCAGCGACGCGGCCAGGGCGCCGGCCAGGTCGTTGCTCTCCCGCAGGTGGTGGGCCCGCTCGGCGGCGGTGCCCGCGGTGGGGACGGCGGCCAGGTGCGCGGCGACGGCGGCGTGCAGCCGGACCCGCTCGCCGGGCAGCAGGTCGGCGAGGACGGCCTCGCGCAGCAGCGCGTGCCGGAAGCGGTAGGCGCCGTCGGGGCCGACGACGAGCAGGTGCGAGTGCACCGCCTCGGCCAGCGCCCGCTCCAGCTCGGCGTCCGACAGCCCGCCGACGGCGGCGACGAGCTCGTGCCGCACCCGCCGGCCGGCCACCGCGGCCACCCGCAGCACCTGCTGCGCGCCGGGTGCCAGCTGCTCGACCCGGGTCAGCAGCACGTCGGTGAGGCCCAGCGGCAGGGTCTCCCCCGCCAGGCCCGCGGCCAGCAGCTCCTCGGCGTAGAAGGCGTTGCCCTCGGCGCGGGCCACGACGTCGTCGACGGTGCGGTCGGGCACCCCGGCGGCCAGGCCGCGCACCAGCTCCTCGACCGCGGCGTCGGGCAGCGGGGTGAGGTCGAGCCGCTCGACGCCGGGCAGCCGCACCAGCTCGGCCAGCAGCGGGCGCAGCGGGTGCCGGCGGTGCAGGTCGTCGGAGCGGTAGGAGGCGACGACGGCGACCGGCTCGTCGCCGAGCCGGGCGAGCAGGTAGCGCAGCAGGTCGCGGCTGGAGCGGTCGGCCCAGTGCAGGTCCTCGAGCACGACGAGCACCGGCGCGTCGGACGCCAGCCCGGCCAGCGCGCCGGCGACGGACTCGAACAGCTGCAGCCGGCCGTCGTCGACCGGCGGGCGCAGGGTGCGCACCGGGCTGGGCAGGTCGGCGGCGTCGGGCTCCCGGCTCCCGACCCGGGCGGCGAACAGGCCCGCGGCGTCCTCGCCGAGCTCGGCGGCGACCGGCCGCAGCAGGTCGACGAAGGGCAGGTAGGGCAGGCCGACCTCGCCGAGGTCGACGCAGTGCCCGACGAGCACCCGCAGGCCGCGCGCGGTGGCCCGGGCGGTGAGCTCGTCGAGCAGGCGGGACTTGCCGACGCCGGCGTCGCCGGCGACGAGCACGGCCGAGCCACGGCCGGCCACCGCGCGCTCGACGGCCGCCTCCAGGGCGGCCAGCTCACCGGCCCGGCCGACGAGGGGTCGCTCGTCCCAGCGCGGCACGGCGCCGATCGTGGCACGCGCCGGCGACAGGACGGGCGCCGCCACGTCTAGCGGGGCCGGCGCAGCCACGAACCGCGCCGCGAGCCGCGCCGGGTGCCGTGCCCGATCGACTGCAGCACCTCGCGCCGGTAGGCCAGCTCCGCCTCGAGTCCGGGGTTGGGGTAGGTGTTCACGACGGTCTCCTCGTGTGGTCGTCCGGTGGGGACGGCGACCACGGTCGGCCTGAGGCGGCACCCCGGGCATCGGGCGACCGGGCAGTCCTCGCCCGTCCCCGGGGTCTGAGGCCCCCTCAGACGCACCTGGCGCGCGCCTGGGGAGCCGGGCGGCGAGGCTGGGCACATGGCCGACCTGCCCCCCACCGTCTTCGTCCTGTTCGGCGCCACCGGCGACCTCGCCGCGCGCCTCGTGCTGCCCTCGTTCGACCAGCTCCAGCGGCGCGGCCTGCTGCCCGCGGACTGGCGGCTGATCGGCAGCGGCCGCGGCGAGCGGTCCGACGACGAGTTCCGCGACCTGGTCCGCCACGCGCTGGCCGAGCACGGCGACGGCGACCCGGCCGACGGGCTGCTCGACCGGCTGCGCTTCGCCGGCGGCGGGCACACCCCCGAGGACCCCGGGCAGCTGCTCGACGAGGTCCGGCGGGCCCGCGAGGAGATCGGCGCGGACGCCCAGCTGGTGCACTACCTCGCCGTCCCGCCCGGGGCGTTCGAGGGGATCACCCGCGCGCTGGACACCCACGGGCTGGCCGAGGGCGCCCGCGTCGTCTACGAGAAGCCCTACGGCACCTCACCGGAGGGGTTCCGCGAGCTCGACGAGCTGGTGCACTCCGTCCTCGACGAGGAGCAGGTGTTCCGCATCGACCACTTCCTCGGCAAGGAGGGCACCCAGGACCTGCACGTGCTGCGCTTCGCCAACGGGCTGTTCTCCTCGGTGTGGAGCCGCGAGCACGTCGCCCAGGTGCAGATCGACGTCCCCGAGACCCTCGACGTCGCCGACCGGGCGGAGTTCTACGACGCCACCGGCGCCACGCTGGACATGCTGGTCACCCACCTGTTCCAGGTGGCCGCCGAGGTGGCCATGGAGCCCCCGGCCTCGCTCGCGCCGGACGACCTGCAGGAGGCGCGCGAGACGGTGCTGACGGCGTTCCGCTCGCTGGCGCCCGAGGACGTCGTCCTCGGGCAGTTCGACGGCTACCGCGACCTCGACCACGTCGCCGACGACAGCCGCACCGACACCTTCGTCGCGGCGCGGCTGGAGGTGGACACCGACCGCTGGCGCGGGGTGCCGTTCCTGCTGCGCACCGGCAAGCGGCTGGCCGAGAGCCACCAGCGGGTCACCCTCGTCATGCGGCGCCCGGACGGGCCGGTGGGGCCGACGCCCGGGGGCGGCAACACCGTCTCGCTGTCGCTCAAGGGGGCCGGCTCCCTCGACCTCGGGCTGGTGGCCAAGCGCCCCGGCCCCGACCTCGACCTCGCCGTCGCGGGGGCGTCGCTGGACCTCGGGGAGGTGCCCGGCGGGGAGCCGCTGCCGGCCTACGCCTCGCTCATCCACGACGTGCTGGTGGGCGACCGGTCGCTGTTCACCACCAGCGCCGGCCTGGCGCAGGCCTGGCGGGCGGTCTCGCCGCTGCTCGACGCCCGGCCGCAGGTGCAGCCCTACGCGCCGGGCTCGTGGGGGCCGGAGGCGGCGGACGCGCTGGCCGACCCGTGCGGGTGGGTGCTGGGCGGCTGAGGAGGGTCCGGACCGGGCTCTGGTCGCCTCGCGGCGAGAGGCACGACGCGGCTCCAGCCCCCGACCGGGGTCGGGGCGGTGTTCCGCGACGGCGGTATCCAATTGGCACCCGGGGACACAGAATCGCCCGGTCCGGACAGAACCGACGGTACCCCTCTCCCCGGGGATGACACACCCGATCGCCGGGAACCCGGCCTGCCAGACTCCGGAGCCGTGGCCGACCTGACACCGACCGAGGCCGCCGTGCTCGACGCCGTCGACGAGACCGCCGCGGTCGACCTGCTGTGCCGGCTGGTAGCCGTCCCCTCGGTCGGCGGCTCGGCGGCCGAGTCGGAGGTGCAGGCCCTGGTCGCCGCCGAGCTCGACGGGCTGGGGTGCGACGTCGACCGCTGGGCGATCGACCTGGCGGCGGCCGCGACCGCCCCGGACGCGCCCGGCCAGGAGGTCGACCGGGAGGAGGCGTGGGGCGTCGTGGGCACGCTGCCCGGGCGGGTCGAGGGGGACCCCGCGCTCGTGCTGTGCGGCCACTCCGACGTCGTCCCGACCGGCGACCGCGCGCTGTGGGGCGGCGACCCGTTCGTCCCCCGGCTGGCCGGCGGCGCGGTGCACGGGCGCGGGGCCTGCGACATGAAGGGCGGCCTCGCGGCGGCGCTGGCGGCCCTGGCCGCGGTGCGCGCCGCGGGCGTGCGGCTGCGCCGGCCGGTGGCGCTGCACAGCGTGGTCGGCGAGGAGGACGGCGGCCTGGGCGCGTGGGCGACGCTGGCCCGCGGCCACCGCGGCGACGCCTGCGTCATCCCCGAGCCCACCGACGGCGCCGTGGTCACCGCCGCGGCCGGGGCGCTGACCTTCCGGCTGGAGGTGACCGGGCACGCCGCCCACGCGGCGATGCGCGACCGCGGGGTCAGCGCGGTGGAGCTGTTCGCCGCCGTGCACGCCGAACTGCGGGCCCTCGAGGAGGAGCGGCAGCGCGACGCCGACCCGCGCTTCGCCGGCGAGCGGTACCCGTTCGGGCTGTCGATCGGCACGGTGCACGCCGGGGACTGGGCCTCGACGGTGCCCGACCGACTGGTCGCCGAGGGCCGGTACGGCGTGCGGCTGGGCGAGCCGGTCGAGGCCGCCCGCGCGGCGTTCGAGGAGCGCCTCGCCGCGTTCTGCGCCGAGCACCCGTGGCTGGCCGTCCACCCGGTGCGGGTGGCCTGGACCGGCGGGGCCTTCGCCAGCGGGTCGCTGCCGGCCGGGCACGAGCTGCTCGGTGAGGTCCGCGACGCCGTCGTCGACACCGGTGGGGCCCGGCCGCCCGAGCGGGCCGTGACCGCCGGCACCGACCTGCGGCTCTACGCCGCGGCCGGGGTCCCCGCGCTGCACCTGGGCCCCGGCGACCTGCACCTCGCGCACGGCCCGGCCGAGCGGGTGCCCGTGGCCGAGGTGGCCGCCGTCGCCCGCGCGCTGGCGCTGCTCACCGTCCGGCGGTGCGGGGTCGCGTGATCGGCTACGAGGACTTCGCGGCGCTGACCGGCGACTCCCCCACCGCGCGCACCGAGTGGGCGGCCGTCGTCGCCGCGTGGAGCGAGCCGCACCGCCGCTACCACGACCTGCACCACCTGGCCGCCGTCCTCGGGCTGGTGGCCGAGCTGGGCGCCGCCGCCGACGACCCCGCCGCCGTCAGGCTGGCCGCCTGGTACCACGACGTCGTCTACGACCCCCGCCGCGGTGACAACGAGCAGGTCAGCGCCGAGCGGGCACGGGCGGGGCTGCGCGGGCTGGTGCCCGCGGCGCGGGTCGAGGAGGTGGTGCGGCTGGTGCTGCTCACCGCCGGGCACGACGCCGCGCCGGACGACGCCGACGGGGCGGTGCTCTGCGACGCCGACCTCGCCGTCCTCGCCGCGCCCCCGGAGGCCTACGCCGCCTACGCCTCCGCCGTGCGCGCCGAGTACGGCCACCTGACCGACGAGGTGTTCACCGCCGGGCGGATCGCCGTGCTGGAGTCGCTGCTCGCGCTTCCGGCGCTCTACCGGCTGCCGGCGACGGCGGCCTGGGAGGGTCGGGCGCGGGCCAACCTCACCGCGGAGCTCGCCCTGCTGCGCGCGCGGTCTTCCTGACTCTCAGCCCGGCGGCGGTCAGCCGGGCCAGCAGCTCCCGGGCGCCCACGGGCTGCGCGCCCGCGGCGACGGCGATGTCGTAGAGGTCCTCGGGGACGTCGTAGTGGTCGCCCTGGAACGCCCGGCGCGGGATGCCGAGCTCGGCGGCGACGAAGGCGTGCAGCTCGTCGTGGGAGACGTCGCTGACCAGGTGCGACCACCGGCGCCCCCGCCACGGCCAGACGGGGCTGTCGATCAGCACGGCCACGGGCCCCAGTCTGCCCGCCCACTACGGTCGACGCCGTGGACGAGATCCGCTGGGGCGTCGTCGGGCCGGGCCGCATCGCGCAGAGCGTGATGGGCGACTTCGCGCACGTGCCCGGAGCCCGGCCGGTGGCCGTCGCCTCCCGCTCGATCGACCGGGCGCGGGCGTTCGCCGAGCAGCACGGGCTCGAGCGCGCCCACGGCTCCTACGCCGACATCGTCGCCGACCCCGACGTCGACGTCCTGTACCTGGCCACCCCGCACCCGCAGCACCACGCGGTCGCGCTGGCCGCCATCGAGGCGGGCAAGGCGCTGCTGGTGGAGAAGGCGTTCACCGCGACGCTGGCCGGCGCGCAGGAGGTGGTCGAGGCCGCGCGCGCCGGCGGCG
Organism: Geodermatophilus sp. SYSU D00766; assembly: GCF_054049915.1. NCBI lineage: Bacteria > Bacillati > Actinomycetota > Actinomycetes > Geodermatophilales > Geodermatophilaceae > Geodermatophilus > Geodermatophilus sp. SYSU D00766. The sequence continues at coordinate 1,991 of NZ_JBJGYI010000067.1, read as the reverse complement.
TCTTCGTCATGGAGGCGATGTGGACGCGGTTCCAGCCCGCCGTCGTCCGGCTGCGGGAGCTGGTCGCCGACGGCGCGATCGGCGAGGTCCGGTCGGTGCAGGCCGACCTCGGCGTCGACCGCGCCTACGACCCCGCCGACCGGTTGTTCGCCCTCGAGCTCGGCGGCGGCGCGCTGCTCGACCTCGGCGTCTACGTCGTCTCCTTCGCCCAGATGCTGCTGGGCGCGCCCGACACCGTCACCGCCGTCGGCTCCACCTACCCCACCGGGGTCGACGCCGAGGCGGCGCTGCTGCTCGGCTGGGCGGACGGCCGCTCGGCCACGCTGACCACCTCGCTGCGGTACCCGACGCCCGGGCAGGCCCGCGTGTTCGGGACGCAGGGGTGGGTCGACGTCCTCCCCCGCTTCCACCACCCGGCCACCATCGTGCTGCACCGCACCGGCGCCGAGCCCGAGGAGATCACCCTCCCGCCGGACGGGGTCGGGTACTCCCACGAGCTCGCCGAGGTCACCCGGTGCGTGCAGGAGGGGTCCCGTGAGAGCGCGGTCATGCCGCTGGCCGACACCCTCGCCGTGCAGGACGCGCTCGAGCAGGCGGCGCACCAGCTGGGCGTCCACCACCGCGAGGACCCGCACGTCCTCGGCTGATCAGGCCGCCGCCCAGGCCGCGCCGGTCGCCTCCTCCGGCGTCGGCACCCGGGTGGGCGTGCGGCCGGCCCGCCGCACGGCGCGGGCCAGCGCGACGGCGTCGACGACGGCGGCGCCGCCGGGGTCGTTGTTGAGGTAGACGAACACGTCCTCGTCGTCGGCCCAGGTGTCCGCCAGGCGCCGCGCCCACTCCTCGAGGACCGCCGGCGGGTAGCCCCAGCCCTCGGCGCCGGTGTGCAGCCGCAGGTAGCCCCAGGTCGTCGTCCGCCACAGCGGTGTCACCGGCCGCTCGGCCCGGTCGGCCCAGCACAGCGCGGCGCCGTAGCGCTCCAACAGCGCCCGCACCTCGTCGGTCTCCCACGTCGCGTGCCGCGGCTCCACGGCGACGCGCAGGCCGGGCGGGAAGCAGGCGAGGCAGTCGCGCAGCAGGCCGACGTCGGCCTTGAGCGTGGGCGGCAGCTGCAGCAGGACGACGTCGAGGCGGTCCCCGAGGCCCTCGGCGTGCCGCACGAGCCGGGCCACCGGTTCCTCGGGGTCGCGCAGCCGCTTGACGTGGGTGAGGTAGCGGCTGGCCTTGACCGCCCAGCGGTAGTCCGGCGGGGTCCGTTCGCGCCAGGCGGCGAAGGTGTCGCGCTCGGGCAGCCGGTAGAACGCGGCGTTGCTCTCGACGGTGGCGAAGTGCCGCGCGTGGTGCTCCAGCCACAGCCGCTGCGGCAGGCGCTGCGGGTAGAAGCGGCCGCGCCAGTCGCGGTACTGCCACCCCGACGTCCCGATCACCACGGCCACGGCGTCGGCCTACCCTCCGCACCCGTGGCCGACGCACCCGCCCGCTTCAAGGACCTCTGCATCGACGCCCGCGACCACCAGGCGCTGGCCGACTGGTGGTGCGCCGCGATCGGCTACGTCCGCCGCGACACCCTGCCCGACGGGACGCCGCGCGAGCCCGACTGGCCGGTGCGCATCGAGGACCCGGCCGGCGCCGGTCCGATGATCTGGCTCAACCCGGTGCCCGAGGAGAAGGTGGTCGAGAACCGGGTGCACCTCGACGTCGTCGGCGACTCCGCGGCGCTGCAGGCCGCCGGTGCCACGGTGGTGCGGGCCTCCGACGAGCGCCCGGGCCACGAGGCCGACGAGGACGCCGGCGAGATCGGCTGGGACGTGCTCGCCGACCCCGAGGGCAACGAGTTCTGCTGCTTCCCGCCCCGCTCCTGACCTGCCGACGGCAACTGCGGGGAACTCGCCGCCTGCGCCGAGCCCGGGACGACGACTTCCCCGCAGTCGCGAGCAGCCCACCGTGATCACCCCGGGTCCGGCGGGCCCTCCTCCGCGTCGAGGGCCCGCCGG
>NZ_JBJGYI010000066.1:0-12520 GCF_054049915.1 Geodermatophilus sp. SYSU D00766 | reverse complement strand
CCGGGCCCGGGCGGCGGGGGGGCGTTGAGGAGGGTCGTGGGGCCCGACGCGGGGCCTGGGCGTACCGAGCGCGTGGACGTGGCGGGCGCCCCCCCCCCCCCGCTGTTCAGCCGGGGCCTGTCGCTGCTCCTGCCGGGGGTGAGCGAGGGGCGGGTGCGCGTCGTGGCGACCACCGACGACGCCTCCGCGGCCGCGGCGCTGGTCCGCCGGCACCACGCCGACGTCGCCGTCGTCGACCTGCACATGCCGCCACCGGGAGGGGTGCGGGCGATCGCCGCCATCCGCCGGGCCGACCCGGTGGTGCGCGTCGTGGCGCTGTCGGGGCTGGCCGAGGCCGACGCCGCCCTGGAGGCGCTGCGCGCCGGCGCGGCCGGCTTCCTGCCCAAGTCCGCCGACCCCGAGCGCCTGGTCCGTCCGCTGCTGGCGGTGCTCGACGGCTGGTCGGTGGTGCCCGAGCCGCTGCTGCGCCAGCTGCTCGACGACGCCGCCCCGACCGGCGAGCAGACCGTCGCCGACCGGCTGACCAGCGACGAGCGCCGGCTGTGGCGGCTGGTCGCCGACGGCACGAGCACCGTCGACATCGCCACGACGCTGCACGTCTCCGAGCGCACCGCCAAGCGGCTGGTCGCCGCGCTGCTGCGCAGTCTCGGGGTGGCCACCCGGGTGGAGGCGGCCGCACTCGCCGGCCGCGTCGGTCTCGGCTCGGGGACCGGCGGGAGGAGCTGAGCGGCGGACGTGCCGCTGCGCTGTCGGCATCCCGCCCGGGCTACCCGGGCGCGTGATCGACACGCGGCCGTCTCGGTGAACTGGCCCCGAGGGGCCAGCGCGGCGGGTCAGCCGGCGGGGCCGTCCCCGCGACCGGGCGCGGTGGCCCAGGGACCGGAGGCGGCGGCGGTGAAGGCGGCGACGTCGGCGGCGGCCATGTCCACCGCGGCGTAGCCGCCGGTGCCCGCCCCGACGCAGGCCACCACGGTGGCCAGGCCGGCGCGGCGCTGGAAGAACGTCTGGCGCACCTGCCAGCCGACGACGGCCCGCCGCTGCAGCACCGCCTGCTCGCGCACCAGCAGCCCGCTGCGCACGCTGAACGAGCGCGGGCCGGCCGCGTGGCCGAGCGCGGCGTAGCGGCCCAGGCCCAGCGGCACGCCGAGCACGGTCAGGACGACGCCGAGGGCGAGCAGCCCCCAGAAGCCGGTGGCCGCCTGCAGCGCCGCGCCGGCCGCGGCGACCGCGAGGCCGGCCAGCATCGCCCGGACCACCGCACGGCGCCGGGCGGCCGGCGGGTGCGCGCGCAGTGGCCCGGGGTCGTCGACGAGCAGGCCCAGCAGCCGGACCGCCTCCGCGCGCGGCCCGAGCGGGAACAGCTGCCCGCGCCGGCTGGCCGCGCCCAGCCCGGTGACCAGGGCGTTGACCCGGGCGGCCCGCACCAGCCGCATGCCCAGCCCCTCGGCGAGCGTGCCGCCGCGGATCCGGTCGACCTCCAGCTCGGTGTGCCGCCGGGTCACCAGGCCGCGGACGGCGCTCAGCGACCCGCCGCGGCGCACCAGCCGGAAGCCCCAGTTGACCACCGCCGCCCCGAGCACCGCCCCGACGGCGAGCAGCACCAGCGCAGCGACCGCGGCGACGACGAGGACCCGGACGTCGCTGAGGTCGGGGCCGGTGACGTCGGGCCGCAGGTCGCGGGGCAGCTCCTGCAGCAGCCGGGACAGCGCGCCGACCGCGGCCAGCGGCACCGCGAGGTAGCTGGCGACCAGCGGTGCGTAGAGCAGCCACCGCGGGTCGAAGCGGGCCAGCTCCTCCTCGGCCGGCTCCTCCGCCGCCGTGGACGGGTCGGCGCCGGCCGGCACCGGCCGCGCCGCCCGGCGGTGGGTGAGCACCGAGACGCGCAGCCGGTCGCCCTCGGCCCGCGGGACGCCGTCGACGACGACCTCCTCGTCGCTGCCGGTCAGCGTCCCCGCGGCGGCGTCGATGCGGACCCGCACCAGCCCGAACAGCCGGTGCAGCGCCGGTGCCTCGACCTCGACGCCGCGGATGCGGTCGTTGGGCACGGTGCGCACCGAGCGCGCCAGCAGCCCGCGGGTGACCACCACCGCCGACGGGGTGTCGGCGTAGGTGGTGCGCCACCAGGTCAGCCCGGCGAACAGCAGCGACAGCGCCGTCACCGCCACCACCAGCGCGACGACGACGCCGACGCCGTCGATCCCGACCGCGGCCACCAGCGGGATCGCGGCGGGCACGACCTGCCGGGCCTGCTTGAACGTCACCGTGTGCACCAGGACGACCAGCGGCGAGGTGCGCCGGGCCCCGGCCGGGGCGCCGTCGCCGGGCGGCACGGCTGCGACGGCCGGCGGCGGGGACGGTGGGGCGGGTTCGGTCACGTCGCCTCGTCCCGCACCTGCTCGGCCCGGCGGGCGAGGTCCTCGGCGACCCGCTCGGCGACGGCGACCTCCAGGTGCGGCACCCGCACGGTGCCCTGCGACGAGGCGGTGAGCACCGCGACGCTGGCCAGGCCGTAGAGCTGCTGCAGCACGCCGCGGGTGACGTCGACGGTCTGGATGCGGGCGACCGGCACCAGCGTCCAGGTGCGGGTCAGCCAGCCGGTGAGGGTGTGCACCGTCTCCGCGGTGACCTCCCACCGGTGCACCCGGTACCGGATCCACGGCCGGACGCCGATCGCCACCACCGCGTACACGGCGACCAGCACCGGCAGCAGCCACCGCAGCACGGGCACCGGGCCGCCCACCGACGCGGGCACGAGGAGCACGCCGACGCCGACGAGCACGCCGTAGACGAGGGTCCCGATCACGCCCTCGGTCACCCAGAGCCAGATCGCCGAGCGCGACAGCGGCCAGGCCGGCTCGTGGACCGGGGGCGCGGGGGGAGCGGTCATCACGTCCATCCTCGCAGCCGGGACGCGGCGCGGCCCCGCACGAGCCGGACCTGGGACAGTGGGGGGCGTGATGCCGCAGCAGGTCCCGACCGTGCCCGCCGCCGAGGTGCCCGAGGACGCCGTGGTGCTCGACGTCCGCGAGGACGGCGAGTGGGTGACCGGCCACGTCGAGAGCGCGACGCACATCCCGATGGGCGAGGTCCCCGCCCGGCTCGACGAGGTCCCCGAGGGCGACCCGCTCTACGTCGTCTGCCGCAGCGGCGGCCGGTCGGCGCGGGTGGCCGCCTGGCTCAACCACAACGGCTACGACGCGGTGAACGTCGGCGACGGCATGGGCGGCTGGGAGGCGGCCGGCCGGCCCATGGTGAGCGAGACCGGCCAGCCGCCGTTCGTGCGCTGAGCGCTACGCCCCGCGGACCAGCCCGATCGCGTAGGAGTCCCAGAACGTCCCCGCCGGCGGCCCGCCGTTGCACTCGCCGTCGGACTCGCCGGCCCGCTTAACCCACAGGTAGGCGTCGACCCGGTCCTGCCCGGTGGCCGCGGTGGGGCGCTCGCCCAGCGCCCGGCCCGGGGGGTTGCACCAGTCGGTGCCCGGGCCGTTGCCGTTGCGGCTGGTGTCCACGACGAAGTGCGCCCCGTCGAGCAGCGACGACACCTGCCGGCCGTAGGCCAGGTTGCTCGCGGTGGTCTCGAAGTTGGAGACGTTGAGGGCGAACCCGTCGGCACCGGTGGCCCCGGCGGCGCGCAGCCGCCCGGCCATCGTGGCGGCGTCGACCCAGGTCGGGTTGCCGGCGTCGAGGTAGGTGTGGGTGCCGGGGTTGGCCTCCAGCAACCCGACGGCGGTCCGCAGCAGCTGCGTCCGCTCCGCCGTGTCGCCGCACTGCTGCGCCAGGGCGTCGGGCTCGACGACGACCACCGCCTGCGCCGTCCCGATGCCGGCGACCACCGCGCGCACCCAGTCCAGGTAGGCCGCGGACGAGCCCGCGCCGCCGGCGGAGTACCCGCCGCAGTCCCGGCCGGGCACGTTGTAGGTGACGAGGACCGGCACGGCGCCGGCGGCGCGGGCGGCGGCGACCTCCTGCCGGACGGTGGCGGTGACGTCCCCGCTCCACGCGCCCAGCCAGGTCGCCGTCGGCACGCCCGCCAGCTCGGTGAGGGCGGCGGTGTCCGCGGCGCTGCGGCCGGGCCGGGCCGCGGCGGTGGTGGGTGCCGGGGCGGTCGTCGTCCCGCCGGCCGGAGCGGCGGCGGTCGGAGGCGCCGTCGTGCCGGGCGCCGGCGAGTGCGGCGCGGGGCGTGCCGACGGCGCGCGCCGGACGTCGCGGGCCTGCTCGAGGGCCGGCTGTGCGGCCACCTCGGCGGCCGACGGGGCGGCCGGCGGGGACCCGGCGGTCGTCAGCCCCGGCACGGCCAGCGCGGCGGCGAGCCCGGCGGCCGCCAGGCCGCCGGCCCAGGACCGGCGGCGGACCCGGCCCGCCCGGTGCCTGCCGGGGGAGGAGGACGGCACGGGCGCGGAAGTCACGTGCGCACCGTAGTTGGCCGATCGCTAGAGGTCACCGGCGATCGGATCGCGCGTCACACCCGCCCCACGGGTGGAACGGACGGGGCCCGCCCGCGCGGGGCGGGCCCCGGCGGTCAGCCCTTGACGGGGTACTCGGCGAACCGGCTGCGCAGGTCCTTCTTGGAGAACTTGCCGACGCTGGTCTTGGGCACCTCGTCGATGAACTCGACGGCGTCGGGCATCCACCACTTGGCCACCAGCGGCTTGAGGTGCTCGAGGATCTCCTCCTCGGTCGCCTCCTCGCCCTCCCGGAGGACGACGCAGGCCAGCGGCCGCTCGTCCCACTTCGGGTGCGGGATGCCGACGACCGCGGCCTCCTTCACCTTCGGGTGGCTCATGATCGCGTTCTCCAGGTCGACCGAGCTGATCCACTCCCCACCGGACTTGATGAGGTCCTTGGTGCGGTCGGCGATCCGGATCGAGCCGAACGCGTCCATCGCCGCGACGTCGCCGGTGCGCATCCAGCCGTCCTCGGTGGTCAGCACGACGCCGGCGTCGGGGTTGTAGTAGTCCTGCGCGCACCAGGGGCCGCGGACCTGCAGCTCGCCGGTGGCCTCGTCGTCCCAGGGCTGCGGCTCGAGGGTGTCGGCGTCGACGATCCGCGCCTCCACGCCGAGGAACGGGATGCCGGCGCGGGCGCGCTGGTCGGCCTTGCCCGCGTCGTCGAGGTCGTCGAAGCGGGGCGGCAGGATCCCCGAGGAGGCGACCGGGTGGGTCTCGGTCATCCCCCAGGCCTGCAGGATCGGCAGGCCCACCTGCTCGCGGTAGGCCTCCGACAGCGCCTTGGGCACCGCCGAGCCGCCGCAGCCGATGTCGCGCAGCTTGTGCGGCTTGCCGGCCAGGTACGGCAGCACGCCCTGCCAGATGGTCGGGACGCCGGCGGTGAAGGTGACGCCCTCGTCGACGATCAGCTTCGCCAGCGCCTCGGGCTGCATCATCGGGCCGGGCATGACCAGCGAGGCGCCCGCGGCCGGGGCGGCCTGCGCGATGCCCCAGGCGTTGGCGTGGAACATCGGCACGACCGGCATGGCGACGTCGCGGATACCCAGGCCGAAGGCGTTGGGCATCAGCACGCCCATGGTGTGCAGGAACGTCGAGCGGTGGGAGTAGACGACGCCCTTGGGGTTGCCGGTGGTGCCGCTCGTGTAGCACATCGAGGCCGCGCTGTCCTCGTCCTCGACGTGGAACTCGACCGGGGAGGCCTCGGCCAGCAGGGTCTCGTAGTCGGCGACGCGGGGGTCGTCGGGGATCTCGTTGTCCCCGCCGTCGTCCATGACCACCACGTGCCGGACGGTCTTCATCGTGTCGACCAGCGGCCAGAACAGCGGCAGCACGGTGCGGTCGACGAAGACGACCTCGTCCTCGGCGTGGTTGGCGATGTAGGTCAGCTGCTCGGGGAAGAGCCGGATGTTGAGCGTGTGCAGCACGCGCCCGGTGGACGGCGCGGCGAAGTACAGCTCCAGGTGCCGCTGGCTGTTCCAGCCGAAGGTGCCCACCCGGCCGTCGGCGCTGATCCCCAGGGTGTCGAGGACGCCGCCGAGCCGGCGGGTGCGCTCGGCCCACTCCGCGTAGGTCACCTTCGTGACCCCGGTGGGGCTGTTGGTCGCGATCGTCCCGTCGCCGTAGTGCTGCTCGACGTGCCGGAAGATCGCGTCGACGGTGAGGGGGAAGTGCTGCATGAGCCCGCGCATGGCCGCATCGTGCCAGTGACGCCGCTCACGTTCCACACGCGGCCGCCCCGGTGCGGACGGTGCCGTCCGCCCCGGTCGGCGTCAGCGGGTCAGGACGGGAGCCGGTAGTCGGCGAAGCGGCTGCGCAGGTCCTTCTTGCTGAACTTGCCGACGCTGGTCTTGGGCACCTCGTCGATGAACTCGACGGCGTCCGGCAGCCACCACCGCGCCACCAGCGGCCGCAGGTGCTCGACGAGCTCCTCGGCGGTCAGCGCGGCGCCCGGCCGCAGCACCACGCAGGCCAGCGGCCGCTCGTCCCACTTGGGGTGCGGCACCCCGACGACGGCGGCCTCCGCGACCGCCGGGTGGCTCATGATCGCGTTCTCCAGGTCGACCGAGCTGATCCACTCCCCACCGGACTTGATGAGGTCCTTGGTGCGGTCGGCGATCCGGATCGAGCCGAACGCGTCGATCGCGGCGACGTCGCCGGTGCGCATCCAGCCGTCGGGGGTCGACAGCACCACGCCGGGATCGGGGTCGTGGTACTCCGCGGCGCACCACGGGCCGCGGACCTGCAGCTCGCCGGTCGCCGCGTCGTCCCACGGCAGCTCCTCGCCGGTGGCGGGCTCGACGATGCGCGCCTCGACGCCGAACACCGGGACGCCGGCGCGGGCCCGCTGCGTCGCCTTCGTGTCCTCGTCGGCGTCGGCGAACCGGCGCGGCACCACGGCCAGGGAGGCGACCGGGGAGGTCTCGGTCATGCCCCAGCCCTGCAGCAGGGGCAGCCCCACCTGCTCGCGGTAGGCCTCCGACAGCGCCCGGGGCACCGCGGAGCCGCCGCAGGTGATCAGCCGCAGCCGGTGCTCGCGGCCGGCCAGGTGCGGCAGCGCGCCCTGCCAGATGGTGGGCACCCCGGCGGTGACGGTGACGCCCTCGGCCACCAGCAGGTCGACCAGCGCCTCGGGCTGCATCAGCGGCCCGGGGAAGACCAGGCCCGCCCCCGCGGCCGGTGCGGCGTAGGGCAGGCCCCAGGCGTTGGCGTGGAACATCGGCACGATCGCCAGCGCGACGTCGTGCTCGGAGAGCCCCAGCGCGTTGCCGCCGAGCACGGCCATCGTGTGCAGGTACGTCGAGCGGTGGGAGTAGACGACGCCCTTGGGGTTGCCGGTGGTGCCGCTCGTGTAGCACATCGAGGCCGCCTGCCACTCGTCGCGGACGGCGAACTCGACGGGGTCGGCCTCGGCGAGCAGCGTCTCGTAGTCGTGCACGCGGGGGTCGTCGGGGATCTCGGCGTCGCCGCCGTCGTCCATGACGACGACGTGGTGCACGGTCTTCATCGTGTCGACCAGCGGCCACAGCAGCGGCAGCAGCGTGCGGTCGACGAAGACGACCTCGTCCTCGGCGTGGTTGGCGATGTAGGTCAGCTGCTCGGGGAAGAGCCGGATGTTGAGCGTGTGCAGCACGCGGCCGGTGCAGGGGGCGGCGAAGTAGAGCTCCATGTGGCGGCTGGAGTTCCACGCGAAGGTGCCGACCCGCCCGTCGGCGGTGACCCCGAGGGCGTCGAGGACCCCGCCCAGCCGGCGGGTGCGCCCGGCCCACTCGGCGTAGGTGGTGCGCCGGACGCCGGCCGGGCCGTTCGTGACCAGCGTCTGGTCGCCGAAGTGCCGCTCGGCGTGGCGGAAGACCGCGTCGACGGTCAGCGGGGTGTCCTGCATGAGGCCGCGCACGTGCACATCGTGCCAGTGACGCCGGTCACGTTCCAGGAGCGGCGGACGGTCAGCCGTACACCGGGCGCAGCGTCTCCACCAGCGCGGCCAGCACCTCCGCCGACGACCGCGGGGCCTCGTGCTGGGCGGCCGCCGACAGGACCCACACCCCGGCCCCGCGGGCGTCGGGGACGGCGAGCACCAGTGGCGTCGCGGTGCTCCCGCCGGGGCCGGTGCAGCCGATCAGCGCCCCACCGCCGGGCACGTCGGCCGCCAGGCAGGGAGTGTCGCGGTGCGCGGCCGCGGGCAGGACCTCGGTCCGCAGCCGCTCGATCGCCGTCCCGTCCTCGTCCGCGACGAAACCGACGCCGACCAGCTGGGCGTCGTCGTAGGGACCGCCCTCGGACAGCGACCGGGGCTCGGGCACCCACGTGCAGCCCACCGGGCCCCGCGGCAGCGCGCCGCCGCCGTAGCCCATCGGCACCCCGAGCCGCGCCGTCAGCGGCTCGGCCAGCGGCGGGCAGGAGCCCTCGACGTCCCGGGCCGGCCTCCCTGCGGGCAGCCACCGGTCCCACTCGGCCGGGGAGGTGAGGGTGAGCGGCGCGGCCAGCGTGAGGACGGCGGCCTCCAGGCGGGGCGGGACGACCGGCCCGTCCTCCGGCGGGACCGTCCGGTCCGCGACCGGGCCCTCGCGCTCGCTGGGGCCGGCGGTCACCGACCGGACGGCGGCGGGCACCCCGGCGGCCAGGACCGCGGCCAGCAGCGCCCCGCCGACCACGGTGGCGGCGTGGGTGCGGCGCCGCCGCCGGTACCCGTCGGCGACCGCGTCGGGCGAGACGGCGGACTCCGGCCAGGTCAGCTCGTCGGCCAGGTCGTGGAGCCGGGCGCTCAGGCCGGAGCCGCCGTCCTCCCCGGACGCGCCGAGGGCGGCCCTGCCCCCGGCGAGGTCGTCGCGCACCGCGTCCGCCGGGCTCCGCACCAGCCGCGCGACCTCCGCCTCCCCCAGGCCGTCGGCGTGCCGCAGCACCAGGGCCGCGCGCACCGCCGGCTCGAGCCGCAGCAGCGCCGTCCGCAGCTCCTCGGCGCGGGGGTCCGCGAGCGGGCCGGGGACCTCGGCCACCACCTGCCCGTCCGCCGGGCCGCGGCGCCGGCCGAGGGCGAGGTCGACGAGCGCCCGCCGGGCCGCGGCGGCCGGGTCGGCGACCGGCCGCCACCGGCCGAGGGCGTCGACCAGGGCCGCCCGCGCGAGGTCCTCGCCGGCCTGCCGGCCGCCGGTGAGCAGGACGGCGGTGCGCAGCAGCCCGGGCCCGGCGTCGCGGACGAGCACGGCCAGTTCCGCGTCCCGTCGCGCCGTCACCACTGCAGCTCCCGCAGCACGTCGGCGGCGACCCAGCGGGCGCCGGTACCGCCCGACCGCAGTCCCGAGGCGGTCTCGACGGCGCGGGCGTGCAGGCCCGGGCTGCGCTTGCCCACCTGCCGCAGCGCCCAGCTCGCCCCCTTCCGGACCACCGGCCGGTCGTCGTCGGCCCGCTCGGCGACCGCGCGCAGGAACGGCTCGAACCGGTCGTCGTCGGCTCCCTTGTCGCCCACCGCGAGCCCGGCCATGACGGCGAAGCCGGCGCGCTTGACGAACGGCTCGGGCCGCGCGCTCCACTCCAGCGCCTTCGCCCAGGCCAGCGGCGTGCGCCGGACCAGGTTCTGGCACACCTGGTCGCACAGGTCCCACGAGTCGAGGCCGGCCGCCCACGCGTCGAGCTGCCGCCCGTCCACTGCCGCCGGCTCCTCGACCATGCTCGCGAGGATCCGCGCCTCGTGGACGCCGGAGTCCCACAGCCCCGCGGCCAGCGCGTGGTCGCGGCCCAGCTCCCGGGCCAGCGCGCGCAGCTCCGCGACGGTGACCCCGAGGACGTCGGCGCCGCCGATGCCGGAGCGGGCCATCCCCGGCAGCCGCGCCGGGTCGGCCAGCGCCCGCAGCCGGCCGAGCACCTCCGGGACGCCGGCCACTACCGGGTCAGGACGACGGGCAGCTCGGCCAGGCCGCGGATGACGAACTCCGGACGCCGCCGCACCGGCCGGGCCAGCTGCAGGTCGCTCGTGCGGGCCAGCAGCGCGCCGAAGGAGGCCTGCAGCTCCACCCGGGCCAGCGGTGCCCCGATGCAGAAGTGCACGCCCGCGCCGAAGGAGATGTGCGGGTTCTCGGCGCGGCCGACGTCGAGGGTGTCGGGCGCGGCGAAGACGGCGGGGTCGCGGTTGGCCGCGCCGAGCAGCGCGGCGACCTTCTGCCCCCGGCGCACGGTCACGCCGCCGACCTCGACGTCCTCGGTGGCGGTGCGCTCGAACAGCTGCAGCGGCGAGTCGAAGCGCATGAGCTCCTCGATCGCCGTGGGCAGCAGGGCCGGGTCGGCGCGCAGCCGGTCGAGCTGGTCGCGGTGCTCGAGGAGGGCCAGCAGACCGTTGCCACTGACGTTGACCGTCGCCTCGTGGCCGGCGTTGAGCAGCAGGATGCAGGTGGTGACCAGCTCGTCCTCGGTCAGCCGGTCGCCGTCGGAGTCGCGGACGGTGACCAGGTGGGTGAGCAGGTCCTCGCCCGGGCTCCGGCGCCGCTCGGCGGCCAGCCCGCGCAGGTAGCCGACGAACTCGGCGGCGGCGCGCTCGGCGGCGTCCTCGACGTCCTCGGTGCGGCCGTACTCGTACATCTTCACGATCGCGTTGGACCACGGCCGCAGCAGCGGCCGGTCCGCCTCCGGGACGCCGAGCAGCTCGGCGATGACCGCGACGGGGAGCTCCTCGGCCATCCCCGACAGGACGTCGACCTCCGCCGCGCCGCCGGAGCGCTCGACCAGCCCGTCGACGAGGGAGTCGGCCAGCTCCTGCACCCACGGCCGCAGCCGCTCGACGTGCCCCCGCGCGAAGGCGGCGCTGACCAGCCGCCGCAGCCGGGTGTGCTCGGGCGGCTCCATCTCCAGCAGGGCGTTGCGGTGGATCAGGTTGAACGACCCGAAGCGCTCCTCCGGCGTGCGGTCCCGCCAGATCCGGCCCAGCCGGCGGTCGCGCAGGACGGCGTTGCTCTCGGCGTGGCTGAACGCCAGCCACAGCCCCAGCCCCTCGTGCCACTGCACCGGCGCGACCGCCCGGGCGGCGGCGAAGGCGGGGTAGGGGTCGGCGACGATGGCCGGGTCGGTGAGGTCGAGCGGGGTCACGGCGGCACCCTAGGCGGCGCGGGGCGCCACTCGGCCCCACATACCCTGGCCGCATGGCTCGATCCGCGACCCGCCGCCGTCCCGCGCCCGCCCGCACCGAGGAGGGGGTCAACCCCAAGGCCCCCTGCCCCTGCGGGTCCGGCCGCCGGTACAAGCACTGCCACGGCTCGGGCTACGCACCGCCGGTGACCCGCCCGTTCGAGGGCCTGCCCGGCGAGCCGGACTGGGTGGCGCTGCGCGAGCTGGTGCCCGCCGCCACCGCGCCGCTGACGACGACCGACGGCCGCGAGGTCACCCTGGCCAGCGTGCTGCCCGGCGGCGCGCCCGCGCTGGTGCGCACCAACGGCGAGATCCTGCTCGGCGTCCAGCTGCCGGCCTCCTCCGACGACGTCAGCCGCGACATCGGCACCGCTCTGGCCGCCGCGCTGGAGGCCCCGGCCGGTGCGCCGGTCGACCCGGGGCCGATCGGTGCGGCCGGCTCGGCCGGCCCGCGGCTGCAGGAGCTGCTCGACCCGTCCGCGCCGCTGGAGGTGACCGTGCACGAGGACTTCGGCTTCTGGCTGGAGGGCACCGACGCCGGCCCCGCCGCCCGGGCCGGCCTGCAGCAGGCCAACGAGGCGGTGCTGCCCACCGAGCGGCTCGAGGGGCTGGGCGCTGCCTACTGGGTGCGCCCGGGCAGCGAGCGGGCGCACCTGCGGTGGGTGCGGCCCGAGGCGGAGGAGCCGCTGCTCGACGCGCTGGCCCGGCTCTCGGCGGCCGAGCAGCTGCTGCTGGGCGAGGGGACCCGCTACGCCGGCGCCTTCCGCGCGCACGGACTGGTCGTGCCGGTGTGGGACCTGCCCGCCGACACCCCGGCGCAGGAGTGGAACGGCCCGGCCGCGGAGTTCGGCACCCGGCTGGAGGAGGCGCTGGCCGCGACCGGCTCGCTGACCGCCGACGAGCGCCGCGCCCGCGCCGGCCTGCTCTCCCGCCAGGTCACGCTCCGCTAGTTGTACTGACCGGGGAGGTTGGTCAGGCGGCTGATAGGTGGATGGCCGCCGATGCCGGTGTGGGGCCGGTGGTGGTTGTAGGCGTGCAGCCAACCAGGAAAGGCCGCGCGGCGGTCGGCCTCGCTGGTGAACAGCTGGGCGAAGGCCCATTCGCTGGTCATGGTGCGGTTGAACCGTTCGACCTTGCCGTTGGTTTGCGGCCGGTAGGGCCGGGTGTGCTTGGCCGTGATGCTCAACTCGGCGCAGGCGCTGGCCCAGTCGCGGCTGCGGTAGCAGCCGCCGTTGTCGGTGAGCACCCGGCGGGCGGTCACGCCGCGGGCGGCGAACCAGGCCACCGCCCGGTGCAGCACGGCGGCGGCGGTGGGACCGGTCTCGTCCTCGTGATCTCGGCGTAGGCGGTGCGGGAGTGGTCGTCGAGGACGACGTGGATGAAGCCGTGGCCCATCAGCGGATTGCGGTAGCGGTTGCGGGCGCGGCCGCCATCGTGGTGCCGGTTGGCCTTGCCGGCCT
>NZ_JBJGYI010000065.1:0-13135 GCF_054049915.1 Geodermatophilus sp. SYSU D00766 | reverse complement strand
GCGACGGCCGCGTCCGCGCAAGTCCACCCGGGGCGCGGGCGCGGCACGTGCAGTTCCGGGCATGTGCCCGGGTCGGGCCGGCCCGGTCCGGGCACTTCCGCGGAAGTGCCCGGAGGAGGTCAGCGGTCGGGGGGCCACCAGGCGCCGTGCCGGGGGACGAGGGCGATGCGGTGCTCGCCCCCGTCCGCGGTGGACACCACGAGCTCGACGGCGGTGACCACCCGCACCCGGTCGTCGTCGTCACGCAGCAGGCGGCCGGTCGCCAGGGGGATCGGGGGCAGGACCAGGAGGTCCTCGGCCGGCTCGCCGCCCACCGGCGCCGTCGTCAGCGCTCGTCGAGCGGGACGAAGGCCCGCTCGGTCTCGCCGGTGTACACCTGCCGGGGCCGGCCGATCTTCGTCGACGGGTCGTCGATCATCTCCCGCCACTGCGCGATCCAGCCGGGCAGCCGGCCGAGGGCGAACAGCACGGTGAACATCCGCGTCGGGAAGCCCATCGCCCGGTAGATCAGCCCGGTGTAGAAGTCGACGTTCGGGTAGAGCTTGCGCTCGATGAAGTAGTCGTCGGACAGCGCGATCTCCTCGAGCTGGCGGGCCAGGTCGAGCAGTTGGTTGTCCCCGCCGAGCTTGTCGAGCACGGTGTCGGCGGTCTGCTTCACGATCGCCGCGCGCGGGTCGTAGTTCTTGTAGACCCGGTGGCCGAAGCCCATCAGCTTGACGCCGGGCTCCTTGCGCTTCACCCGCTCGACGAACGCCGGGATGTCCCCGCCCTCGCGCTGGATGGACTCCAGCATCTCCAGCACCGACTGGTTGGCCCCGCCGTGCAGCGGGCCGAACAGCGCGTTGATGCCGGCCGAGACCGAGGCGAAGAGGTTGGCGTGCGAGGAGCCGACCAGCCGCACGGTCGACGTCGAGCAGTTCTGCTCGTGGTCGGCGTGCAGCACGAAGAGCATGTCGAGCGCGGCGGCCAGCTCGGGGTCGACCTCGTAGGGCTCGGCGGGGAAGCCGAAGGTCATCCGCAGGAAGTTCTCGACCAGGCCGAGGGAGTTGTCCGGGTAGAGGAACGGCTGGCCGACGGACTTCTTGTACGCGTAGGCGGCGATCGTCGGGAGCTTGGCCAGCAGCCGGATGGTGGAGATCTCCACGTGCTCGGCGTCGAAGGGGTCCAGCGAGTCCTGGTAGAAGGTCGACAGGGCGCTGACCGCCGAGGACAGCACCGGCATCGGGTGCGCGTCGCGCGGGAAGCCCCGGAAGAACTGCTTGAGGTCCTCGTGCAGCAGGGTGTGCCGGCGCAGCCGGCTGTCGAACTCGGCCAGCTGGTCGGCCGTCGGCAGCTCGCCGTAGATGAGCAGGTAGGTGACCTCGAGGAAGCTCGCCTTCCCGGCGAGCTGGTCGATCGGGTAGCCGCGGTAGCGCAGGACGCCGGCGTCGCCGTCGATGTAGGTGATCGCCGAGGTGCACGAGGCGGTGTTGACGAAGCCGATGTCGAGGGCGACCTGGCCCGTGGTGGCCAGCAGCTTGGAGACGTCGAGCCCGTCGGACCCCTCGGTCGCGGGCACCACGCGCAGCGGGAGCTCACCTCCCGGGTGCCGGAGAGATACCTCGGGGGCGCGGTCGGCCGCGGCGCTGTCGGCTGCGGCGCTGGCTGTCTCGGTCATGGTGGTCCGACGCTACTGGCGTCGGGCCCGTCCGACGACACGGACGGTCCTCCCGCCGGGTGGGCCGGGGTCCCGGCCCACCCGGCGGCGGGTCAGGGGTGGGTCATCGACAGGACGTCGAGGGCCTCGTCGAGCTGGGCCTCGGTGAGCTTGCCCTGCTCGACGTAACCGCGTTCGAGGACGACCTGGCGGATCGTCTTCTGCTCGGCCAGCGACTGCTTGGCGACCTTCGCCGCCTCCTCGTAGCCGATGTACCTGTTCAGCGGCGTGACGATCGACGGCGAGGACTCGGCGTACTCGCGGCAGCGCTCGACGTTGGCGGTGATCCCGTCGACGCAGCGGTCGGCGAGGACGCGGCTGACGTTGGCGAGCAGCCGGATCGACTCGAGCACGTTGCGCGCCATCAGCGGCAGCGTCACGTTGAGCTCGAAGACGCCGGTGGTGCCGGCGAAGGTGACCGCGGCGTCGTTGCCGATGACCTGCGCGGCCACCTGGATGGTCGCCTCGGGGATCACCGGGTTCACCTTGCCCGGCATGATCGAGCTGCCCGGCTGCAGGTCGGGGAGGTTGATCTCGGCCAGGCCGGTGCGCGGGCCCGAGCCCATCCAGCGCAGGTCGTTGGCGATCTTCACCAGGCCGACGGCGATCGTCTTCAGCTGCCCGGAGGCCTCGACCAGGCTGTCGCGCGAGCTCTGCGCCTCGAAGTGGTCGCGGGCCTCGGTCAGCGGCAGCTCCAGCTCCGCGCCGAGCCGCTCGATGATGGCCGCGGCGAACCCGGGCGGGGTGTTGATCCCGGTGCCGACGGCGGTGCCGCCCAGCGGCAGCTCACCGATGCGCGGCAGCGAGGCCTCGAGCCGCTCGACGCCGTAGCGGATCGTGGCGGCGTACCCGCCGAACTCCTGGCCGAGGGTGACCGGGGTGGCGTCCATGAGGTGGGTGCGGCCGCTCTTGACCACCTCGGCGAACTCCTGCGCCTTGCGCGACAGCGAGGCCTCCAGGTGCCGCAGCGCCGGGACCAGGTCGCGCACGATCGCGCGGGTGGCCGCCACGTGGATGGCCGAGGGGAAGACGTCGTTGGACGACTGCGACGCGTTGACGTGGTCGTTGGGGTGCACCGACGTGCCACTGGCCTCGGTGGCCAGCGTCGCGATGACCTCGTTGGTGTTCATGTTGCTCGACGTGCCCGAGCCGGTCTGGAACACGTCGATGGGGAAGTGGTCGTCCCAGGAGCCGGAGACCACCTCGGCGGCGGCGTCGGCGATGGCGGCGGCGACGTCGCCGTCGAGCACCCCGAGGTCGGCGTTGACCCGCGCCGCGGCGCCCTTGATGGCGGCCAGGGCGGCGATGAGCTCGCGCTCGACGGGCGTGCCGGAGATGGGGAAGTTCTCGACGGCGCGCTGCGTCTGGGCCCGCCACTTCGCCCACGCGGGCACACGGACCTCCCCCATGGAGTCTCGTTCGATGCGGTGGTCCTGCTCGGTGGCCACGCTGGCTCCCGTGTGGTGTCGGTGGGTTCTGTGCTGCAGCCGTGACCTTAGGAGGACCCCCGCGCCCCCTGCCGCGCGCGGGCCCGGAGCGGCACCCCGGCCCGCGCCGGCCGGGCTCCTACCGTGCGCCGGACACCCCGGTCCCAGGAGGCTCCGTGACCCACCCGCAGCACCCCGCACCCGGCACGGTCCCCGTCGGGGGCTGGACGCCCTGGGGGACCTGGGACCCCGCTGCCGGGCGGCCTCCCGTCCCGCCCGCAGCGCCCGCGGTGCCCCCGCCCGCGGCCCGGGCCGGTCTGGGCGGCGCCGCGGTCGTCGCCGCCGGGCTCGTCGTGGGCCTGGTCCTCGCCGCCGTCGTCGCGGTGGTGCTGCTGCGCGGGGTCGCGGAGGACGCCGGCCGGGCGGCGGGCGAGGCCATGGGGACGTCGGTGGCCGACGCGCTCTCCCGCGGCGCCGGTGCGTACGTGAGCGGGACCGTGGAGGAGGTCGAGCAGTCCGCCCCGGTGGCGCCGGGTGACCTCGGGCCCGACCCGGTGCTCGACGGCTACGCCCAGCAGTGCTTCGACGGCGACCTGCAGTCCTGCGACGACCTCTTCGCCGCCTCCCCACCGCTGTCGGACTACGAGGAGTACGCGCTCACCTGCGGCGGCCGGGTGAAGGCGTGGGCGGTCGTGTCCTGCACCGACCTCGAGTAGGGAGCCGGGTCGCGGCCGCCCCGTGACCCGGAGGTGCTGGTCGGCGCCGGTCCTGCGGACCTAGCCTGGCCCCGCCAGCACCCGGACCGAGGAGTTCCCGCGATGTCGCAGCCCCCGTACCCGCCGCAGGGCGGCGAGGACCCTGCGGGCCGGCAGCCCGGGCAGCAGGGGTGGGGGCAGCCCGAGGAACCGACGCGGCAGCTCGGTCAGCCGGCTCCGCCCACCACGCAGTTCCAGCCCGGTGAGCACGGCGGGGAGCCGCGCGAGCAGACCGCGCCCCTCGGCCGGCCCGACCCGGAGCAGCCGTACGGGCAGCAGCCGTACCCGCAGCAGTACGGCCCCCAGTACGGCCAGCAGTACGGCCACGACCCGACCCAGCAGTTCCCGCAGCAGTACGGCCAGCCGTACGGGCAGCCGTACGGACAGCAGTACGGACAGGGCCACGACCCGAACCAGCCGTACGGCCGGCCGTACCCGCAGCAGCAAGGCCCGCAGTACGGCCAGCAGCCGCCGCCGCAGAAGCGGAGGAACCTGGCGGTCGTGCTGGGTGTCGTCGGCGTCCTGGTGGTCGCCGGCCTGGGCGTGCTGCTGTTCTTCCTGCTCCGCGACAGCGACACCCCCGTCGCCGACCCGCCCCGGACGACGAGCGCCTCCTCGTCCTCCGCCGGGCCGTCGTCGTCGAGCCCGTCGTCGTCGAGCCCGTCCACCTCGAGCTCGTCGCGGCCCCCGACCCCGTCGCCGTCGAGCCCGCCACCCCCGCCGACCCCCGGGGGCGGGTCCGTGGCGGCGCCGGTGCCGCCCACCGGGCTGGGCGACGACGCCACCTACCAGCCGCTGGCCCAGGCCTGCTTCGACGGGGACTTCGCCGCCTGCGACGAGCTGTGGCGGCTGACGCCCTCGGGCTCGCAGTACGAGCAGTACGCCGGCACCTGCGCCGGCCGCGTGCCGTACCAGACCAACGCCTGCCAGGAGCGGCTGGGCACGACGACGCCGGCCGACCCCACCCCGCCCACCGGGCTGGGCGACGACGCCACCTACCAGCCGCTGGCCGAGGCCTGCTTCGCCGGTGACTGGGCGGCCTGCGACCGGCTGTGGCTGGAGACCCCCATCGGCTCGCCCTACGAGGACTACGCCGGCACGTGCGCGGGACGGCTGCCCTACGAGGAGCAGGGCACCTGCGAGGCGCGGCTGGGCTGACCTGCGGCGGACCGCTCAGTCGTCCTCGTGGGAGCGGTCGAAGGGCACCGCGGAGTAGGCGCGCAGCTTCTCCAGCGAGTGCAGGCTGTCGATCGAGCGGATGGTGCCCGAGCGCGAGCGCATCACCAGCGACTGCGTGGTGCAGCCCCCGGACCGGTACTGCACGCCGCGCAGCAGCTCGCCGTCGGTGATGCCGGTGGCCACGAAGAAGACGTCGCCGCGCACCAGGTCGTCGATCTCCAGCACCCGGTCGAGGTCGTGGCCGGCGTCGAGCGCCTTCTGCCGCTCCTCGTCGTCCTTGGGCCACAGCCGGCCCTGCAGCGCACCGCCCATGCACTTGAGCGCGCAGGCGGCGATGATCCCCTCCGGCGTGCCGCCGATGCCCATGAGCAGGTCGACGCCGGTGCCCTCGCGGGCCGCGGCGATCGCGCCGGCGACGTCGCCGTCGGAGATGAACTTGATCCGGGCGCCGGCCTCGCGGACCTCGTGCACGAGCTGCTCGTGGCGCGGCCGGTCGAGGATGCAGACGGTGACGTCGGCGACCGAGCTGTGCTTGGCCTTGGCGACCCGGCGGACGTTCTCCGCGACCGGCGCGGTGATGTCGACGACGTCGGCGGCGGCCGGCCCGGTGGCGATCTTCTCCATGTAGAAGACGGCGGAGGGGTCGTACATGGCGCCCCGGTCGGCCACGGCCATGACGGCGATGGCGTTGGGCATGCCCTTGGCCATCAGCGTGGTGCCGTCGATGGGGTCGACGGCGACGTCGCACTCGGGGCCGTAGCCGTCGCCGACCTGCTCGCCGTTGTAGAGCATCGGCGCCTCGTCCTTCTCGCCCTCGCCGATGACGACGACGCCGCGCATCGTCACGGTGCCGATGAGGGCGCGCATCGCGTCGACCGCCGCGCCGTCGCCGCCGTTCTTGTCCCCGCGACCCACCCAGCGGCCGGCGGCCATCGCGGCGGCCTCGGTGACCCGCACGAGCTCGAGGGCGAGGTTGCGGTCGGGCGCGGGGCGGTCGGTGCGGAAGGTGCTCACGCGGGGGGCCGGGGGCACGGGGCCGTCGGGCACGGGAAGGATCACGGGACCTCCAACGTCGGCAGCGTCGCCGGTGCCCACCGTTCCGGCCACCCCGTTCCCGGTGCCGGTCGGGCGGGCGGGTGCGTCGGGATGTGGAGCGACGGGGTTTTCGGATCGGTGCTGCGATCCTAGGGGTATGACCACGACCGGGCCGTCGGGCCGGCAGGCCCCCGAGGAGCCGCCTGCCCAGCAGCAGCCCACCCAGGACCAGCTCGCGCCGGAGCAGCCGCCGCCGGCGCCGTCGGCGGTCGAGCGGGCCAACCGGATGAGCGCGGCGAACATGGTCCGGTCGCTGCTGCCGCTGGTGGTCGCCTGCCTGCTCGTGGTCGGCTGGATCGCCTTCCGGCAGGGCGACGTGGACCCGGTCCGGGCGATCAACCCCTCCAGCACCGTGCAGCTGGCCGCCACCCGGGCGTCCTACCCCGTGGCGGTGCCGACCGGGCTGCCCGACGGCTACCGGCCGACGAGCGCCCGGACCGACGCCGGGGAGGCCGTCGACGGCGCGCCCGTCACGCTGGAGGTGGGCTACGTGACGCCGTCGGAGGAGTACGCGGGCTTCCTGACCACCGACGACCCGCGCGCCGAGCGGCTGACCGCGGTGCTCGACGGCGCCGAGGAGGACGGCACCGTGCAGCTCGGCGACCGCACGTGGACCCGGCTGACCAGCGACCGCGGCGAGACGGTGCTCACCGTCGAGGACGGCGGCGTCACCACGATGGTCACCGGCTCGGCCGACGACGGGGAGCTGGAGACGGTGGCCGGCTCCCTCGCGCCCGTCGTGGTGCGCTGAGCGCTCAGTCCTGCCGCTCGGCCGGGGTGGCCGCGGCCAGCCGCTCGCGGGCGCGGTCGAGCCAGTGCCGGCACAGCTCGGCCAGCTGCTCGCCGCGCTCCCACAGCGCCAGCGACTCCTCCAGCGTCAGCCCCCCGGCCTCCAGCCGGCGCACCACGTCGGCCAGCTCCTCGCGGGCCTGCTCGTAGGTCTGCGTCGGCTGCTCGGCCGGCTGCTCGCTCGGCTGGTCGCTCGGCTGCTCGCTCACGGGTGCCCATCCTGCCTGTCGACCCGCACCGGCAGCCGCCCGCCCGCGACCCGCACCGACAGCCGCTCGTCGTCGGCCACCTCGCCCGGCTCGCGGACCAGCGCGCCGTCGGCCCGCTGCACCAGCGCGTAGCCGCGCTGCAGCGTGGCCTGCGGCGAGAGGGCGGCGACGCGGGCCCGGGCGTGCTCGAGGTCGCGCTCGGCGGTCTCGACCCGGTGGGTGAGGGTGCGGCGGGCCCGGTCGCGGAGCGCCGCGACGTCGTCGGCCCGGCCGTGCAGCAGCCGCTCGGGGTCGGCCAGCACCGGCCGGCTGCGGACGCTCTCCAGCCACCGCTCGGACTGCTCGACCCGGACGGTGAGCAGGTGCCGGGCGCGGGCGCGCAGCCCGTCGACCAGCCGGCGCTGCTCGCCGATCTCGGGTACCACGCGGTGCGCGGCGTCGGTGGGGGTGGCGGCGCGCACGTCGGCGACGTGGTCGACCAGCGTGGTGTCGGTCTCGTGGCCGACGGCGGTGACCACCGGGGTGCGGCAGGCGGCGATGGCGCGGACCAGCCCCTCGTCGGAGAACGGCAGTAGATCCTCCACCGACCCGCCGCCGCGGGCCAGGACGATCACCTCGACCTCCGGGTCGCGGTCGAGCCGCTGCAGCCCGTCGATGACCGACGCCGCGGCGTTGACGCCCTGCACCAGGCTGTGGTGGACGGCGAAGCGCACCGCCGGCCAGCGCCGCCGGGCGGTGACCAGCACGTCGCGCTCGGCGGCGGAGTCCTTGCCGGTGACCAGGCCGACGACGGCGGGGGCGAAGGGCAGCGGGCGCTTGCGGGCGGCGTCGAACAGGCCCTCGGCGGCCAGCAGCCGGCGGATCCGCTCGATGCGGGCCAGCAGCTCGCCCAGGCCGACGGCGCGGATCTCGGTCGCGCGCAGGGAGAACGAGCCGCGGGCGATGTAGTAGTCGGGCCTCGCCCGCACGATGACCCGGGCGCCCTCGGTGAGCTCCAGGCCCGGCCGGTCGGCGACGTCGCGGGCGCAGGTGACCGGCACCGACAGGTCGGCGGCCGGGTCGCGCAGGGTCAGGAAGACCGTCGCGGCGCCACTGCGCCGGCTGAGCTGGGCGACCTGCCCCTCGACCCACACCTCACCGAGCCGGCCGATCCACTCGGCGACCTTGCGGGCCACCGTGCGCACCGGCCAGGGCGCCTCGGGGGAGGAGGGGGCGGTCATGCCCGCGACTGTGCCAGGCGCCGGTGACGACGACGGCCCGGGACCCCGGTGGGGGTCCCGGGCCGCGCCGGGGCAGGTGGTCCGTCGTCAGCCGCGCGGCTGCAGCGGGCTGGCGTCGACCGCCTGCTGCTCGAGCTTCTCCAGCCGGTTGCGCAGCATCGTGACGAACTGCGCGCGGTTGCGGGTGGCCTCCTCGTAGGCGAGCAGGTCCTGGACGGTGGCCAGCTGGTAGCCCCGCAGCCGTCCGCGCAGCTGGGCGATGGTGAAGGAGTCGTAGCCCTCGATCGGCGCCGTCCCGGCCGCCTGCGACCCGGAGACGTCGCTGCCGCCCTCGGGGTCGTCGGTGGGCGCGGCGGACTCCCCGCCGACGGCGTCGACGGCTGCGCCCTCGGCGCGCGCGGCGTCCTCCTCGGCGGTGTCGGTCTCCCCGACGTCGGTGCGCACGCCGGTGGCGGCGGCGACCGGGGTGCCGCTCTCGTCGGTCACGGTGTCCTGCGTCGCGGTGTCCTGCGTCGCGGTGTCCTGGCCGGTGTCCCGGGCGCCCTCAGGGGCGACGACGCCCTCGTCGGTGACCGTGCCCTCGACCGTGGTGACCTCGCCGTCGGGGCCGACCACGTCGACCTCGGCGTCGGCGAGGCCGATGTCGGTGTCGGGGGTGCCGGAGTCGGCGGCGTCGGGCGTGGTCGTGTCGTCGCTGCCCACGTCGGGGGCGCCGGCGAGCTCACCGACCGGGGAGCCGCCCGGGTCGCTGGCGGCCGGGGTGTCCTCGGGTGCGCCGGCCGCGGGGGTCGCGTCGGTGCCCTCGGCCTCGAGCAGCGCGCTCTCCAGCGCGTCCTCGGCGGTGAGCGCGGAGTCGGCGGCGTCGAGCGCGGCCTCGGCCTCCTCGGCGCCCAGGACCTGGTCGGTGACGTCCTCGACGGCGGCGACCACCGCGGCGGGGGACGGCTCCGGCGGCAGGCCGGCGAGCTCGTCGTCGACCAGGCCGGCCGCGTCGGTGTCGACGTCGACCTCCATGACGTCGACCTCGGTGAGCTCGGTGACGGTGTCGGGCTCGCGCAGCGCCGCGGCGGTGTCCTCGACGGCGGCCACGACGGCGTCCGCGGCGGGGTCGCCGGGGAGGGTGGCGACCTCCTCGTCGGAGATGCCGGTCGTGTCGACGTCGGGCGCGCGGTCGAACGCGGAGTCGCGGAGCACGTCGATCGGCTGGGCCACCAGCCCGGTGCCCGCCGGCTGCTCGTCCTCGTCGTCGTCGAAGGTGGCCATGCCCGGCTCGCGCTCGCCGCGGATCCCGGTGAGCACCTCGTCGCCGCGGGCCACCAGTCCCGACCACTGCTGCTGCAGCTTCATCGCCGCCTGCAGCGCGATGCCGACGATGCGCACCGGCAGACCCGGCAGCGTCCGGGGGAGGCTGCGGACGTCGTCGAGGACGGTGGCCGCCAGTCCGACGGTGGCGCGGACCGGCTCGGGGATCTCACGGGACATGCGCCCAGCCTGCCGCAGGGTCTCCGGGTCGGCACCACGGCCCCGGCCGGGGCCACCCGGTCGGGCGGGCCGCACCGGTGTGACGTTGGTGACGTTCCGGGGCGGCCTCCCTGCAGGGGCCCGCCGCGAGCCTGCGAGCGGCGGGGGGCAGGGAGGTCCTGTCTCTACCATGGGGTCATGGCTGATCAGCGCGGACGGGTCCTGCTGGCCGATCCCCGGGGCTACTGCGCCGGTGTCGACCGGGCGGTGGTGGCCGTCGAGCGGGCGCTGGAGATCCACGGCGCCCCGGTGTACGTCCGCAAGCAGATCGTCCACAACAAGCACGTGGTGGCCACCCTCGAGCGGCGCGGCGCGGTGTTCGTCGACGAGACCGACGAGGTGCCCGAGGGCTCGGTCGTCGTCTTCAGCGCCCACGGCGTCTCCCCCGCCGTCCACGAGGAGGCCGCCGCCCGGCAGCTGCGCACCATCGACGCCACCTGCCCGCTGGTGACCAAGGTGCACCAGGAGGCCAGGCGGTTCGCCCGCGACGACTACGACATCCTGCTGATCGGCCACCGCGGCCACGAGGAGGTCGAGGGCACCTCCGGTGAGGCGCCGTCGCACATCCAGCTCGTCGACGGACCCGACGACGTCGCGAACGTGCAGGTCCGCGACCCCGAGAAGGTCGTGTGGCTCTCGCAGACGACGCTGTCGGTCGACGAGACGCTCAGCACGGTCGACCAGCTGCGGACCCGCTTCCCCGGGCTGCAGTCCCCGCCGAGCGACGACATCTGCTACGCCACGCAGAACCGGCAGCAGGCGGTCAAGCAGATGGCGCCCGCGTGCGACCTGGTCGTCGTCGTCGGCTCCACCAACTCGTCGAACTCCGTGCGGCTGGTCGAGGTCGCGCTGGAGGCCGGCGCCCGCGACGCGCACCTGGTCGACTACGCCGCCGAGATCGACCCCGCCTGGCTCGAGGGCGTGTCCACCGTCGGCGTCACCAGCGGCGCGTCGGTGCCCGAGGTGCTGGTGGGCGAGGTCCTCGACTGGCTGGCCGAGCGCGGCTACCCCGACGTCGAGACGGTCAAGGCCGCCGAGGAGCGGCTGGTCTTCGCGCTGCCGCGCGAGCTGCGGCCCGAGCGCGGCGAGTCCGCCCGCCCCGCCCGCTGTGCGGCGGGCCGCAGACGCGAGACGGGCCCCCCCCCGGCCGGGTGGGGGCCCTTCTCGTCTCGCGCCGCGGGCTCAGCGCCTGGCG
Organism: Geodermatophilus sp. SYSU D00766; assembly: GCF_054049915.1. Classification (NCBI taxonomy): domain Bacteria; kingdom Bacillati; phylum Actinomycetota; class Actinomycetes; order Geodermatophilales; family Geodermatophilaceae; genus Geodermatophilus; species Geodermatophilus sp. SYSU D00766. The sequence goes on along the minus strand of NZ_JBJGYI010000065.1, from coordinate 2,049 downwards.
GCCCAGCGCACGACGGCCAGCACCACGGCGACACCGGTGGCCACGGCCATGGTGGGGAAGCCGCGGATCAGGATCGTCGCCAGCGTCGGGAGGTTGAAGCTCGCCGAGGGCGCCAGGCCGATGTTGACCGCGGCGACGGCGACGAAGACCAGCGGCGGGCAGCAGACGACGGTGAGCAGGTCGCGGGGGCGCACCAGCAGGGTGCCGACGGCGGTGGCCGCGACCAGGGTGACCAGCGTGAGCGTGCCGAGACCGACGGCGAGGAAGGAGTCGACGGCGCCGCCGGCGAGGGTGATGACGAAGATCCCGAGGACGGCGAGGACGCCGCGCAGCCCGCTGTCGCGGCGGCTGTCGGGCGGGGTGCGGCGGGACGAGCCGCGCGACCCGCGGCCGGGGACCGCCTCCCGGCCGGCGTCACGGGCCGGCACGCGCTCGACCGGCCGGCTGTGCCGCGGTGGGGCCTGCGTGCCGTCGCGGCCGGCGACCGGCGGCAGGCCCGGCTGGGGGGTGCGCTGCCCCGGGCGGATCGCCGGGGGACGGGAGTCGGGGACCGGGCGACCGTGGCCCATGCCCGCCCCGTGGCCGGAGCCGCCCGGGCGGCCGCGGGGGTGCGGCGGGGGCACCGGCGGCAGCGACATGCGCGAGGCCCGGGCGGGCGTCGCGTCGTGCCGCGGCGGGTCCGGGCGCGGAGCCGGCGCGCCGGCGAGGGGGCGCTGCCCGCGGACCCCGCTGTCGCGCCAGGTGTCGGCTGCGCTCGCCGAGGCCATGGCCACCTCCCCGTCCCGTCCGGCCGTCCCGTGCCGGGCCGGTCCCGGTGCACACCGTAGCGACGGCGGGCCCTGCGGCGGGGCACCTTCCCGTGTGGACCCTCGACACGTCGCCGTGTCGGTTTGGCAACTCTCGGTGGGTCGCGGGGTGGGTGTGACGGAGGTGTCCAGCGCGACCGCCGGGACGGGCCCGCCCGGTCGGTCAGCCGGTCCGCTCAGCCGCCGTCGGTGAGCCGCCAGCGCAGCGGGACGTCGTCCGCGGCGGTGTCGTAGGCGGTGGTGTGGTGGGCGGCGGTGTCGTAGGCGGCGGTGTCGTCGGTGACGGTGCCGAGGGCGTCGGGCGCGTCGTCGGCGGCGGGCCGCAGCTGCCGCACCACCGCCTCGACCTCCGGCGGGGACGGCACCGCCGCCTCGCCGACGCCGAGCTCGTCGAAGCGCCGCGCGGCGGCGAGGACGGAGCGCTCGTAGGAGCCCACCGTCTCGTTGTAGCGGGTGAGCGTGGTGCCCAGGGCGGCGCCCAGCCGGGTCAGGTGCCCCGAGAGCGTGGTCAGGCGGGCGTGCAGCCGGCGGCCGACCTCGATGACCTGGTCGGCGTCGCGGGCCAGCCGCTCCTGCCGCCACGAGTGGGCCACGGTGCGCAGCAGCGCCAGCAGCGTGCTCGGGGTGGCGATGACGACGTCGCGGCCGAAGCCGTACTCCAGCAGCGCCGGCTCGGCCTCGAGCGCGGTGGTGAGGAAGCCGTCGGAGGGGACGAAGAGCACGGTGAACGGCGCGGCGGGCCGGAACGCGGTGGGGTAGCGGCGGGCGGCCAGCGCGTCGACGTGCGCGCGCAGCTGCCGGGCGTGCGTGGCGACGCGCTGGACGCGGACGGCCTCGTCGGTGGCCTGCACGGCCTCGATGTAGCCGGCGAAGGGGACCTTCGCGTCGACGACGACCTGGCGGCCGTCGGCCAGGGTGACCACGAGGTCGGGCCGGACTCCGGCGCCCTCGTCGTTGGTGGAGGAGGGCTGCTCGACGAAGTCGCAGTGCTCGAGCAGCCCCGCCACCTCCACGACCCGGCGCAGCTGCACCTCGCCCCAGCGGCCCCGCACGTGCGGGGTGCGCAGCGCGGTGACCAGGGCCGCGGTCTCCTGGCGCAGCAGCGCGCTGGTCTGCCCCACGGTGCCCATCTGCTCGCGCAGCTCGCCGTGGGCGGTGGCGCGGTCGCGCTCGATGCCGGCCAGCAGCCGGTGCAGGTGGTCCAGCGACTCGTGCACCGGCTCGAGGGCGTCGCCGGCCGGCC
>NZ_JBJGYI010000064.1:0-13239 GCF_054049915.1 Geodermatophilus sp. SYSU D00766 | reverse complement strand
TCCGCGGGGGGGGTGGCGCGGGGGGGGACCATACACCGAAGCGCCACGAGCCGGGACAGGAACGGTGGCGGTTGCGATGTACCCCCCCCCCCCCCCCCCCCCCCGTGGTGCGCACGTGGATCACGCCCAAGGCCGTGAAGGGAGTACCCAGCGGGATCGCCGGGCGCGGTCTGCTGGCCGTCGAGCCGATCGGGTGGGGGGAGGTGGTCGCGGTCAAAGGCGGCCACATCGTGACCACCGAGGAGCTGCGGTCACTTCCGGAGCGGCTCCAGGACTCCGACGTCCAGATCACCGATGACCTGCACCTGGTCGCACTGACCGACGACGAGTACGAGGCCGTGATGCTCTTCATCAACCACTCGTGCGGACCCAACGTCGGCTTCGCCGGGAACGTGGTCCTGGTCGCCATGCACGACATCGCCGCCGGCGAGGAACTGACGACCGACTACGCGCTCTTCGACGACTACGACGGCGCCATGGACTGCGCATGCGGCCATCCCGACTGCCGTCGGCGGGTGGACGGGAGGGACTGGCAGCGGCCCGAACTGCAGGAGCGCTATCGCGGCTGGTTCTCCTGGTACCTGCAGCGCAAGATGACCGACACACACCCGTGATCGGTGAGCGATGGCCGCCGCCATGGACGGGATCCACCAGAGGGTGTCGCACCTCCTCCCTCGTGGACAGACCTCATCGGCGCCGGTCGTGCGCGACGACCTGCGCCGTGCCCTGGACCGGCCGGTTTTCGAGTGCCTTACCTCGCACGTTCGCAAGACCGTGGCCACCCGGCTCGACGACGCGGGCCTGTCCGCCCGGCAGATCGCCGACCACCTCGGTCACAGCCGGCCCAGCCTGACCCAGGACGTCTACCTCGGCCGCGGCACCGCCAGTCCCCGCACGGCGGCGACCATCCGCTGTGCCCTGTAGCGATCAGCAGCGAGGGGTTCCCGTGGCGGGCGACGACGCCGGGCGACCCGAAAGTCGGGGGTTTACAGCGAGCAGCACGATTGATGGTCGGCGCATCGCGCCACCGACGAGGCGCTCACCAGGAGCTCTGCTCCCCCGATTGGACTCGAACCAATAACCCTGTGAGTTGATCTTGGGAGTGTTGGCAGGGGTTGCCAATGACGAACATGCAGCTCAGGGCTTATTCGCATGATCGGCCGTTGTTGGTCATCGTCGGACATTGGGGGTGGTTCGTTGGTCGTAAGTCGGTCGCGCCGCCGCCGCCGACCTGGATCCACCAGATTCTCAGCCGTCGGATCGAAGGCTGAACCGGTAGAGCAGTTCTGGTCACACTCCTGACCATGGCGAAGCTTTCGCTGGCCGCCGCGAAGGCCCAGCTGTCCAAGCTCGTCGCCCGCGTCAGCGGGCAGCACGAGCGCGTCTACGTGACCGTGCACGGCAAGCCCTCCGCCGTCCTGCTGGCACCGAGGACCTCGAGCCCCTCGAGCACAACGCGATCGGAGGTGCTGGGCCGGCGGTGCGGACGTGCACGGCCCGCTTCTGCAGTGAGATCAGCAGCTCGACCAGCGCCCACAGCCTGTCGCTGATTAGCCGTGGTGGCGGGCAAGACACCGATGACGCGCCTGAACCTGCGCCGATGCTGCACAGGCGCTGGGAGCCCGAGGGCCTACTTCCGCAACGTCTCATACCCCAGCGGGGACGTAATTCCTGGCCGATCGCCCCTCGGCAATCCCCGGCTACAGCTGACCTGTCCCGCAAAGCCACCTTTGGGTCCGGCTGACGCGGGCTCTGACCCCGCGGGGATTACGATTTGACACATGCCCGGGGAAGGCGACACCGAGGGCGCTCCGCGCGACTGCGGGTCTTGTCTCGCCTGTCACAGCGGCGGGACACTCCCAGCGTGTCACCTCCCGCTGATCAACAGCCACAGCTGACGGAGCAGCAGTCGCGGACCTGGCTTGGGAAGCGGCTCAAGGTCATCGAATGGCAGGATGCCAGCGCGCCGGCGTCCGACGATGGTGACCAGTTCGAGTATTTCGTGGATCGGCCAGAGCGGTCGAAGGCGACATCTTCGACCCCGGGGGACTACATACACGCCGACACACTCGAAGCTGCGTCTAAGTGGGCTGCCGGCGGATTCACGGCCCTGCTGACCCTGCTTCTGTTCTTTGGCGTTAAGGATGGAGTGCTGGATCAGGCGCTTAGAGTCAATCCTCTGGCGTCACTCGCCGTCATTTTGTTTCTTGGGTGCGGCCTCCTTGCCGCCCTCTTTGCGCCTGCTGTCGACCCCCGCGTGCGACTGAAGCTTTGGGCGGCCCTGGCTGCCGTCGGAACGATGATCGTTATCGCCGCACTGTTCTTCCCCAACGTGCGACCCCTGACCGACTCCGACGATGACAGTTGGGCCCCCTGGTGGGTAGAGGCCAGCCTCACAGTCGGAGCAGCCCTGGTCGCGTTGGCCGCAGCTTTTGCCATACCAATCTTTATTGGCTTGATTCGCGAGAACTCGAATAGGCAAGCGAAACAATCAGAGGCAGCGGGCCAACCGAAGGTCGAAGAGGGGAGATCGTCCGGTGGTACCGAGAGGCGTCGCTTACTAGTATACATCGCTTTTGCGGTGGTGCTGGAGATTCTCGCGGTCGGGTACCTGTTTAGGGACGCAATCTCACTTCAGACCATCCTGGCGGCTGCAGTCTTTCTACTGTTCACGGCCTGCATCGCCTGGGCTTTCGTAGTAGATGCATCTTTCGCAGCTGCGGCGGGCATAATAATCCTCGGCGTTGTCGCGACGTCCCTGGGTCTCTACGGCGCAGCGAAGCTCTCCGTAGAGTCAAAATTGCTGGCGGTCACCCCGAAGGTCACAGCCGCTTTAGCGACAGAGGATGACCAGCCTGTCGTACGGATACGTGCCGAAGCGTCGCGGCTGAGCGGGCAACACCTGAGGATCTGGATCGACGGGACGCCTCGCTTGGACATGGGGCAGCCCCCCGACGCTCCCGTCAGTGACGTGGACGGGGTTGGCGAGGATCCGGTTCACCTGTGGACCAGCATCCTCCAACCGGACGCTCTTGACAGCGTGGACTGGGAGCTCGATGTACCTATTCTCCGCGAGCGATGGGAAATGTTGTTCGTCCATCACTGCATAGTCAATGCAGAAGGCAGCGAAGATGAGTGTTCGGAGGACGGGGAAACCACGGTTCTCGCGATGAATAACCCGCAGCGCGGCATGGAGCTGACGGGGCACATAGTCGCAAAGTCGGCATCAAGCTTACAGGTCACCTTGAGGGGAATAGGCGTAGCGCCGGGAATAAGGATCGTCGCGGAGGTGTGCCGTGTGAATCGAGATGGCCAGGGAAGCCATCTGGCGTCAGCCACCTTGGCTCCCGATGTTAATGGCCAATTGACATGGAGTCCGGAAGTCCCTGCGGGCACCATAGGAGATGTCCTGCTCTTGCGCTACAAAGAATGCCGGCCGGGACTCATCTGCCCTGAGGAGATGGCTGAGTTGGCACGCTACACCCTTCCGTAAGCGCGTCTCAGCATATTTAAGGACGCAGAAGCAGTCCACCAGGCGCCGCGAGCGGCGCGTCGGAGAGCGGGAGCACAGGAGCTTTGAGGAGTAGGCATGGAAGTATGGATTAGCCTCGCAACGGTTCTAGTGGGCGCCCTGGCGACGGGCATCCTGACCTACGTCAATGTTCGGTCCCGGAGTAGAGCCGAACTTCATGAGACCGAGCAAAGGTTGCTTGCAGACCGTCGCCTTCCATATTATCAGCGCCTCTTTCAGATCTCCGCCATAATAGCCGAGGAACCGCGCTCCGCGGAAAACACCTGGCGGTCGAACCCTCGGGACGCCGTGCAAGTCCTGCAGAACTGGTACTTTGTGGACGGTGCAGGGATGTTCCTTACCGACGCTGCGCGCAAGAAGTTCTTTGCACTGATTAAGGCTCTCCGGAAAGGACTGTCCCCACCGGATGTGATGCGGCCGATGTCAGAAGAAGAGGTACGACAGATTTGCGAGCTGGCTGAACGGCTGCGGCAGCAACTGACTCAAGATGTCGCCGTCAGTCAAGAATTACGGATGGGTGCGGCTGACACCGCGGTAGCAGAAAGAGCTTGATAGCCGTTCGGCATGCGACGAGGTCAGCCGGTGCCCCGTCCGGGAGCAGCTGACTCCGCGGTGGGCCCATCCCGGACGTACTCAAGTGTCATCCTGCGATCTGTCTCGGAGCATGGCCAAGAAGCCCGAGCCGGAAGTCATCCCTGGAGGCCGCACCAGCGTCGACTTCAAGGCATCCCAGCTGTCGGCGTTGAGGGTGCCTCGCACCCGTTTCGACTCGCGACAGGTTGGGGCCCAGCCAGACCCGCGCGGCCCGAGCGTCGGCCAGGAAGCCGAGCGTCACCTGTGAAACCTCAGACGGTCACAGTGATAGGTCCGCCGTCCGGTTGATCGTCGCGTGCGTCACCTGGACCCGACCCGCCGGACTCCGAATTCCCTTCTCGCAGTTGCTGATGCCTCCATCGAGGTGAGCGGCATGAGTTGAACCCAAGCCGCCCCCCTGCGGCTGGACTGGAGCATTCAAGATCACGGGCCATCACACCTCTTGCCTGCAGGATTGGCCAAGAGCGGGCCGCTGGCCGTCGGCGCTCCTGCCTAGTCAGCCTCGTCGCACCGGTGGGTCCGTCAGGGGTTGCTCCGCGGCGGCTGCCCACAGTTCGCCAGGCCAAGGTTGTCCACGCCCTGCGCCTCGGCGAGGCCCGCGACGGACGGACCGAACCCAGGCCCAGCCGAGTGAACTGACGACGGTCCCGGCGCAGTTGTGATCGTTGGGGCTGGGAGCGGCCAGCGCACACGGCGTGGCGGCCAGCACGGATGCAGCCGCAAGTCCCCAGACGGTGGCAAGGCGAGAAGCGGACACGGACACGGGCACGGGGCACCTCCAAGAGCGCGGGATCCGGAGGCCAGCGTCTATGCAGCGCACGGACGTGTCACCACCTTCCTGTGCGCCCGCCGGGCCTGTCCGGCGATTGAGCCTGTCGGACAGTGCTGCACGTCCGGACGATGTCTGGCTCGGTAGCCCTGGTGGAGCAGTACTGGAGAAGGACTGCAGCAGGCTTGTCACGGTCGGAGCCGGACGGCGACATCGTCATCCACAGGGCTCGGCGCTGTCCCCAGAATCTCGCGCCGTCACCGCGCGGTGTCGCCCTCGTCACAGAGCCTGTTCCGGCCGGTACTCCCCTGCCCCCGGCGAGGAGCGCGGAAGTCGTCATGGGAAGGCCGCCGCTGCCGGTGGGGACCTTCGGCATGATCGACTTCCTCGTGGTCGGCAAGGGCCGGGTGCGGGCCCGGGCCAGCTTCCGCGACTTCGACGGCCGGCGCCGCTTCGTCACTCGCTACGGCTCTACCCGCGCGCACGCTGAACGCCGGCTGCGCGAGGCCCTGCGCGATCGCGGTGGAATGGCGACGCCGGCCGCGACCGCCGACAGCCGGCTGGCCGCCGCCGCGGCACTGTGGCTGGCCGAGGTCGAGGCCAGCGAGCTAGCCACCGGCACCAAGCGGCTGTACCGCTTCGTCGTCGACTCCTACGTCCTGCCCGGCCTGGGCGAGCTGCGGCTGCGCGAGGTCACCGTCCCCGCGGTCGACCGGCTGCTGACCGCCGTCCGCGGCAGCCACGGCGTCGGCGCGGCCAAGTCCACCCGCAGCGTCCTGTCCGGGATCCTCGCTCTCGCTGTCCGCCACGGCGCCCTGCCCACCAACCCGGTCCGGGAGACCTCCCTGCGACGGACCGCCCGGCCGGCGAAGACCCCGCGGGCGTTGACCGTCGCCGAGACTCAGCGGTTGCGGGGAGAGCTCGCCAGCGACCCTGAGGCCGTTCGGCTGGACCTGCCTGACTTCGTTGACCTCATGCTCGGCACCGGCGTGCGCATCGGCGAGGCCTGCGCGGTCCGCCCGACCGCGCTCGACCTGGACGCCGCCACCCTGGCGGTCACCGCCACCGTCATCCGCGTGTCCGGCCGCGGCCTGGTTATCCAGGAGGTGCCCAAGTCCGACGCCGGGCGGCGCACCATCGCCCTGCCGCCCTTCGTGGTCGACCTGCTCCGCCGCCGCTGCGCCGCCAGGCCCTCGGACGCCGACCCGCCGGTGCTCTTCCGCAGCCCACACGGCCGGCTGCGGGATCCGAACAACACCAGCGGCGACCTGCGCAGCGCTCTCGACCGGGCCGGCTTCGACTGGGTCACCTCGCACACGTTCCGCAAGACCGTGGCCACCCGGCTCGACGAAGCCGGACTGTCTGCCCGGCAGATCGCCGACCACCTCGGCCACACCCGGCCCAGCCTCACCCAGGACGTCTACATGGGCCGCCGGCTCGCCAGCCCCGAAGCGGCCGCCGCACTGCAGCGCACGCTGTAGCAGCACCCTTCAGTCGAGGCCGCCCGGCTCCACCGACACTCCCCCGTGCGGCCGCGCCGTTGCCGGCCACCGTCACGCCGTCTCCGGAGATGCCTCGACAGCGGTCGCACCGGGCTGTGCGGAGAGGGGTTTGTTGGTCGTCTGTTGGCCCTTGGTAGATCAATTGCCGACTCAACAAACCACTGACCTGCGGTTTTGCTCCCCCGATTGGACTCGAACCAATAACCCTGCGATTTGGCGATGAGTCCTTTCCGTGATTGCCCGCGACGTACCGAACCCGCCCCTGACGTGCAGATTCGTGACAGCCATGGATCCGGGCCGGTACCGTCGCCACCCGCCGGTATCCGTCACTTATCAGGGGTAAATCATGGGCAGGCCAGGGCTGGCGCTCGCAACGGCAGGCAAGATCCGCTTCCACACCACGCCGTCCGGATATCGCGCCGTCGCCTGGCACCGGGACCACGACGGCAAGTGCCGCCAGGTGGAACGCAGCGCCCGGACCAAGGCGGCCGCCGCAGCAGCGCTGCGGCTTGCCCTGCGCGACCGTGCCCGCTTCGACATCGGCGGGGACATCACTCCCGACACGCGCGTCAGCGTGCTGGCCGAGGCGTGGTTCACCGGCCTCCAAGACCTCAGCCCCACGACCGTGCAGGTGTATCGCCATCGCCTCGATCAGCAGATCCTTCCGGGCCTGGGCAGCCTGCGGGTCCGCGAACTCAGCGTCGGCACGATCGAGCGGCACCTGCGCCTCATCGCCGACAAGCACGGCCCGGCGATGGCGAAGATGACCAAGAGCGTCCTCAGTGGCGTCTGCGGCCTGGCCGCTCGTCACGACGCACTCGACCGCAACCCCGTCCGTGACACCGGGAGCATCGAGGCACCGGTCAAGAAGGCGCCGAAGGCACTGACCGCCGACGAGGCCCGCACACTCTTGACCCGGCTCTGCTCCGATGAGCAGGCCAGCAGGAACGACGTGCCCGATCTCGTGGCCTTCATGCTGGCCACCGGTTCCCGGATCGGCGAAGCAACGGCCGTGACGTGGAAGGGGCTCGACCTCGACGCCGGGACTGTGGAGATCCGATCGACGGTCGTCCGGGTGAAGGGTCAGGGCCTGGTGCGCAAGAGCACGAAGACGGCCTCGGGCGCGCGCACGCTGCTGCTCCCGCCCTGGTGCGTGGAGATGCTGCGGAGCAGGGCTTCCCGCGTCGGTGCGGGTGAGCCCGCCGCAACGGAGGAGGTGCCGGTGTTCCCGGCTCCGCTCGGCGGATGGCGCGACCCCTCCAACACGCAGGCCGACCTGCGGGCCGCCTTCTCCACCGCCGGATTCGACCACATCACCAGCCACGTGATCCGCAAGACGACCGCGACCATGCTCGACCACGCCGGCCTCTCCGCCCGCGCCATCGCCGACCAGCTCGGCCACGCCAACCCGAGCCTCACCCAAGACACCTACCTCGGCCGTCAGGTCGCCTCGACCGGCGCCGCGGCAGCGCTGGAAGCGCTACGACCCTCGGGCTCCGCCCCCGTGCACGACGACCGGGGCGCATGATCCGAGCCGCTGACCGCCACGGGTCCCCCTACCGCATGCACTCGTCCGCCTCAGCACTCCTCCGGTCGGACTCCGGTTGTGCTGTCCGTGGTCGGTCGCCTGCGGCGACGCGACACCGAGTGGTGGCCGGACGCGCGGCGATCGGCTGGCCGGAGGACAACAGGAGGCCGCCCGGGCAGCATGCCGCCATGGGCTCCCGACCTGTGACCGACGGGACGATCGGCACCTCCCCCACCGGGCCGGACGAACTGCTGACCGCCGACCAGGCCGGTGAATACCTGGGCACGGGCGAGCGATTCATCCGCCGCCTCATCGCCGAGCGCCGCATCGACTACGTCAAGCTTGGCAAACACGTCCGCGTGCAGCGGTCGATCCTGGACGCATTCATCGACTCCGGCCGCATCCCTCGAGTGCCGCGTACTCACTGACCGGGTGACCGTCGCCCAGGAGAGCGCAGCAGCGCGGCCGAACGGCCCCTCGTCAGCGCCGCAGGCGTCGCCGTGTTCCTCGACGCCCATGCCCCGGCGATGCTGCGCGCCGCGGTGCGTTCGGCCGTGGCCGAGTTCAGCCAGGCGTGCCCTCCGCGTCGCAGGCCCAGTCACGTCCGGGACATTCGCCGTCGTCCCCTTCGGCTCTGTTCTTGTCTTGCTGGTCGGCGCCTTGTGACGTCCCGAGCAGTCCGCCCCAGTTCGCTCCCATGGGGAGTCCGTTTGCTGTATGGGTTGCTGTAAGTCTCACTCGCACTCGGTCGTGTCGCGGGCAGTCGCCGGGACGTCGCTGTCCTGTCTCGCCTCTGTCCCTCATGGCGGCTTATGGGGCACCGTGGAGCGGCCTGTCAGGGAGTGGGCCCGCTCAGGACCCCCGAGCCGCAGTCGACGACTGCCACCTCCGCTGGTACCGGACACGAACTCCGGAGGGGAGGATGTGAGATGACCATGCTCCCCGAGCTCCGACTCGCCTTGAGCATGCGAGGAGTGGCGAGCCGCGCCGTCGTGACCCGACGCGACAGATGCGCGCCCGTCATCGGGCCGCTGCTCCGTTTCGGGCTCCAGCGCCAGTCGAGGGCGGCTGGAAACAGCGCCTCTCGCGCGGTCGCTCATGCCGGCCACATGCCACGGTGTGTTCCTTTACGGGGCGGTCCGTCAACTTGGCCCCATCGTCGGACCCACCACGTGCAGAAACCTCCGGCTGAATGTCCTCTGCCGCTGGCCCGATGACACCTACCACCGAAGGTCTTGGCATCAAGGGCGAGCGCAAGCTGGGAGCCTGCACGCCGATGACGCTATCCGAGGAAGCGTCGACCCCTCCGCGCGAGAGCCGAGCGCCAGCTACTGGTGGCTGGCGGCATATTTGGCGGAGGTTTGGTCAAGTAGTGGATCTCGAGTTCCCCAACGCCTTCGCGATGGGATCGACGGACGAGTCCCCCAGTCACTGGGATGTTATCCGTTGACTTTGATGCGAAGAGGCCGCGTCGCTGACGGACCGTCGCGACCGTGAGGACCAAGTCTGGCAGCGCGTCCTCGGACCAGACGGGGACATCGCCGTAACCCCGCTGACCCGCGCCAGCCATCTTGCGCACAAAGAACCTCAGACGAACAGGCGTCACACTGTGTGGCGAGACATTGAGGCCGGTGAAGGACTCATCGGCCCGGACCCATCCGCTGACCGGCATTCTCCATTCGACCGCCGGTGAGCTCAGACAAGCCCCGATCAACGCATCGGGTTGAAAACTGTGATTGACGCAGAGCACGTCCAGGGTGATCACAAGCTGTGCTGCTGGATCGGCAGGCTCACACACGAGCAGCCTCGTCCGCCCTCCCTCCTCCGCGTCTCGCACATAGAGACGTTCCTGGGTCTCGCCGAGTTGAATAAGCAAGTGGGGACGGTTGCGGGAGATGTCGAGCCCTCGCGCCAAGACAAACGTGAGGAGGACGCCGCTCAACCCACCGAGCAGCAATTGCTGCCATGAGACACTCATGGGCACCCTCAGCTAGCGCGACGGCCCGACCACGCCAGCCACAGGTCAACGGATGCCGCTGACTTTCCAGCGGTCCGGGTTTGAGCGTGGAAGGGTCGACAGTGGCCGGATTGACATGGGTCTCGATGACCGTCACCACTAGAGGTGTGCGACTGCATTGTGAGCGATAACGTGCTCATGCAGCCTGATCCTCGAATTACCGGGCCCCACGGCGACAGCATCACTGATCATTAGGTGCGCAGTGACGGTCGCCCGTCACCCGATCCTGCCGTCACCTCGACCGCGCTTACTCCACCGGTCTTGGTTGCGGCTTCGACATCCGATGCCGACACGTTGAACGGTGATGCTCCCAGCGCCTGCCTCATCGCGGCGATGACACGATCAGTGAAGAGGCCGGCGAGGCCACCTATGGCGGCCGCAAAGGCCAGTGATCCCTCTCCGCCCACTGCCGTCCCGAGCAGCCCCGCGACGACGACCACGTAGAGGAGGACTCCCACGCCCGCCGCGGACAAGGGGCGGTACAGGTACCAATACTCCCACCGCTCCTCCAGCGTCCGGTGTCCTGACCTGTTGGCGAAGATCATCGTCACGGTCACCATGCTCCCCAACATCGCGGCCAGCATGACGATCAGCAGCAGGCTGAACTGCGCAGTGGGGTGGAAGCCCCACCAGAACCAGTTGACGCGCACCCTGTGGGGTCGTGGCCCCACGAGCCTGTATGCCGTCGACCACGCCCACAGGAAATGCCCCAGGACGACAACGGTCAACGCAAACAGCCAGACGCCGACGGCGCGCCTGGAACGGTCGGACATGGCTGCGCCAGGTGAGGCGAGCCGACCTCCAGGCTTCCCAAATCCCTCACCGCTGGGCTAGCCGCTCTCGGATGCTCCGCTGCCGACCAACTCGACGGATAGGTCCGCCGCTTGGGTGGCACCGCCCTTTGTCTCCCGCACATCGTCGAGAACCGCTGTCGCACCCGGCGAGGTGAGCGGCGCGTCAGCAGTCGTGGGCTCGTCTTCAGGGGGTCCATCGCCAGCGACCCGCTGCGAGTTCGTCGACGTCGTCACGACAACTCCCGCCTGGTAGTCCGCCGTCATAAACGCCGCGCCAGATGCGCGAGCCCGAACAACGGGACCGTGGTCGGCGACCGCGGGAAGACTAGGCGACCTGCGTCACCGCCGTGTCACCGCCGCGTGACCGTCGCATCGCCGGTGCGGACCAGCGGACCGGCGCGTCCTGGGCAGTCCTGCGGCGTCCCGAGCAACCATCCGGGGACCAGACCGGGTTGTGACGGAGGGCTTGGAGAGCACCGGCGAGGCGCTCAAGAGCGGGCCCGACCTGGCCGGCAAGTACTCAGGGGTGACCTTCCTCGGACTGGCGTCCGTGTGACCGCCGGTCTCCGCCGGAGAGGTCCTGAGACCTTGTTCAGGCGGTGCCGACGTCAGTTGCCGCGGCTTGGTAGGAAGTTAGGCCGACCACAGCCTTCGCCGACCCTGCTTTGGGCGCCCCAAGGGCGTTGCTCGTCCCACTCCGCGCTGTTCGTGCCGGCCTGCATGCAAGCGAAAGCGACGACGGGCTTAAATTGAATTTCGGCGTCGTGATGGCGACACTTCCAGGACAGACGTCTCTCGTAACCTCCGCAGCTACCGACACCTTCATCCTCATTGGCGCACCCATGATCGAACCTCTGCCGACCGAGAGCTTCTTGGACATCTGCCCATCCAGCGTCTGAGTCTGCCTATTTACAGTCAATCGACCCCTGCCCTACTTCACGTTTATCATTGCTCCCTTGGGCTCGCGAAAGCAGGCCGCGCCGGTCGCGTTGAAAAATGCTTCAACAGTCTGCGCGCTGCTCGCTGAAATACTTCTGGTGAAGCATGGGTCAATCCTTGGGTTGTCGGCGGACGACGGCATGAGCTACGAGATCGACCTGACCGACAAGAACGCCAAAGAGCTGCGGAGCGCCTTCTCCCGCTACGTGGAGGCCAGCTGCAAGATCAGCGGGCACTACGTCGGTCAGCGCTCCTCGGGGAGCTCGGGCACCGCGCGGAGCTCCAGCAGCAAGTCGGACACCGATCCTCAGGCCGTCCGCGCCTGGGCTGCGGCGAACAACATCGAGGTGTCCGCCCGCGGCCACATCCCGAAGAGCATCGTCGACCAGTTCCGCGCTGCGGATGACTGACGCACTTCGAGATGTCCGCCTCGGCTCATTGAAAGCGGTTCCAAGCCATTTGGAGGGCTTGAGGCGGGCGTCATGTCATCGAAGGGTTAGTTCTGCAGTGGATGCCAAGCAGTGCATGCCGCCATATTACGAAGCGCCGCGTCACGAACTGCTGCACAAGCGCGCACAGCCGTGTGCTCCCCCCACCTGTAGCAGATAGGCTTCGGTAGAAGCCCGTTGTGTTTCGCTGGCTGCTTCCTTATAATCACACTGGTCGTGAGGGTAGTCCGCCCACGGGTTTCCGTCATATTCGTAAGTCAAGTCCAGCCAGACCTGATCACTGCTCCGTAGCTAACCATTAATCTCTGCGACGACAACGCGGGGCCGGCCGGTGCGGCCGTGCACCGCCGGAGGGCGGGGTGGGATCAGCGGCTCGACCAGCGCCCACAGCTCGTCACTGATCAGCCGCGGCGGCGGGGACGACGCCGGCGACGACATGTGCCGCAGCCTGCGCCGACGCCTCGTGGGCGGACAAAGCCCGAGGGCCTACTTCCGCAACGTCTTCTAACTGCCCGTCATTACCGCCCACAGCCGCAAGCACGCTGCGATGGGCCGGGATAGGCTCCTATTCCCCGCCAACCGCGGCGAGCAACTCGCACCGTCCACCCTCTACCGGGTCTTCTACCCGGCCCGCACGAAGGCCGGACGCACCGACCTCCGGCTCCACGACTTGCGCCATACCGGTGTCGTACTCGCCGCCTCGCCGGGCGCGACCTTGGCCGAGCTGATGGCCCGACTCGGCCACTCCACGCCGGGAGCGGCGCTGCGCTACCAGCACGCGACCCAGGACCGGGATCGGGTGATCGCCGCCGCACTCTCCGAACTCGTCGCAGGCCGTGTGACACCGATCGGATCGACCGACCGACACATCCAGCAGAAGCTGTCGAATCGCAGAGATGCGCTTCGAGAGAGGGTTCTGCGCGCCGTGCAGTAGGGATGCCACGACTGCGCCGAGCCAAGATTCCTATGGTCCCATTAGTCATAGTCCGGTAGCGGGGTAGCATGGACACATTCGATCCCTATTTTGGGATCGCCCGCTCCCGGCAAGAGTCAAAGAATTGCAAGGTGGAACCGTTCTCGCCAGGCATGATGCTTTGCTGGGCGCGTCGGGGGGG
>NZ_JBJGYI010000063.1:0-13249 GCF_054049915.1 Geodermatophilus sp. SYSU D00766 | reverse complement strand
GGCGCTCGGGCCGCGGGCCGGCGGCGCTGGCGCCCGCCCCCCCGCACCCCGCCCCCCGCCCCCCCCCCCCCCCCCCCCCCCCCCCCCCCCCCCCCCCCCCCCCCCCCCCCCCCCCCCCCCGGGACACCAGCGCGACGACGCCGAGCACGACGGCCGCCCCCAGCAGCGCGCCGAGCAGCAGGCCGAGGAGGAGGGAGGCGGCGTCCACGAGCAGCAGGGTGCAGGACGCCACCGACAAGCCCCCGCAGGCGCACGGCATAGGAAGCGATCCGCACGTCCCGGGGGCCGGGACGTGCGGATCGCTTCCTATGCCTCGACGGCGACGAGGACGGGGACGGGGGCGTGCTCGGCCTCGTGGTCGAGCAGCCACCGCTTGACCGGGGTGCCCCAGCGGAAGCCGCCGAGGCCGCCGTCGGAGCCGAGCACCCGGTGGCAGGGCACGAACAGCGCGGCGGCGTTGCGGGCGCAGGCGTTGGCCGCCGCGCGCACCGCCTGCGGCCGGCCGCAGCGGGCGGCGAAGGCGGCGTAGGTGTCGGGCTGCCCGGCCGGCACCGTGCGCAGCACGTCCCACGCCTCCTCGAGGAACGGCCCGGAGCGCTGCTGCACCGGGACGTCGTCGATCGCGCGCAGGTCGCCGGCGGCGTGCGCCTCGACGGCGTCGAGGACCGGCAGGTGCTCCACCCGCTCGACCCGGGTGGGCCGCAGCGTGCGGTGGACGACGGGCAGCAGGTCGGCGACGTCGCCGGTCCACCCGGCGGCCAGGACGACGTCGCCGCCGTCGGGGCCGGGGGTGACGACGACGGTGAAGGGACCGGGCGGGGTGGCGACGGTGGCGTAGCGGGCGGACGAGGTCATGACGCACTCCGATCGGGGGTGGACGCGGGGGAGCGGGTGAACAGGGCGGGGGCGGCCAGCGACCACAGGTGCACGACCGCGTAGGAGCGCCACGGCCGCCAGCGGGTCGCGGCGTCGGCGTCGGAGCTGCCGAGGGCGGCCAGCGAGCGGCGCAGGGCGAGGTCGCCGGGGAGCCAGACGTCGGGGTCGCCGAGGCCGCGCATCGCCACGACCGCCGCCGTCCACGGGCCGATGCCCGGCAGCGCCAGCAGGTCGCGGACGGCCTCCTCGCGGTCGCAGCCGGGGTCGAGGGCCACCCGGCCGTCCGCCAGGGCCGCGGCCAGGCCGGTGAGGGTGCGGCTGCGCGCGCCGGTCAGCCCGACGGTTGACAGGTCGGCCTCCGCCAGCGCCGCCGGCCGCGGGAAGGCGTGGGTGAGCGTGCCGACCGGCTCGGCCAGCGGCGTGCCGGCCAGCGCGACCACCCGCGCGGTGAGCGTCCGCGCGCCGGCCACCGACACCTGCTGGCCGAGGACGGCGCGGGCGGCCGCCTCCGGGCCGTCCGGCGAGGCGGGCACGCGGCGGCCGGGCGCGCCGGCGACCAGCGGGGCCAGCGCGGGGTCGGCGCCGAGGACGTCGTCGACGGCGGCGGGGTCGGCGTCGAGGTCGAGCAGCCGCCGGCAGCGGGGGACGGCGGCGCGCAGGTCGCGCAGGTCGGTCAGCAGCAGCCGCGCCGTCACCGCGGGGCCGCCGTCGGCGGCGGGGGAGAGGCGGACGACGGCGGGGCCGCCGGGCAGGTCGAGGACGCGGGAGAACGTGGTGCCGTCCCACTCCTCGAGGCCCGGGACGGCGTGCGCGCCGAGGAAGAGCAGCACCTCGGCCGCGTCGAGCGGGGCGCGGGCGGCCAGCCGCAGCGTCAGCCAGCCGGGCGCGCCGCCGTCACCGCCGCGCCGGCGGCTGCGCAGCTCGCTGGGGGTGCAGGCGAAGACCTCGCGGACGGTGTCGTTGAACTGCCGGATGCTGGCGAACCCCGCCGCGAAGGCGACGTCGGCCATCGGCAGGTCGGTGGTCTCGACGAGCACCCGGGCGGTCTGGGCGCGCTGGGCCCGGGCGACGGCGAGCGGGCCGACGCCGAGCTCGCCGACCAGCAGCCGGTGCACCTGGCGCTCGGAGTAGCCCAGCCGCGCCGCGAGCCCCGGGACGCCGGCCCGCTCGACCTCGCCGTCGGCGATCAGCCGCATGGCCCGGGCGACGACGTCGGCGCGCACGTCCCACTCCGGGGACCCGGGGACGGCGTCGGGGCGGCAGCGGCGGCAGGCGCGGTAGCCGGCGGCCTGCGCGCCGGCCGCGGTCCCGTAGAAGGTCACGTTGGCCACGGCCGGGGTGCGCGCCGGGCAGGAGGGCCGGCAGTAGATGCCGGTGGTGCGCACGGCGGTGAAGAACCAGCCGTCGAAGCGGGCGTCCCGGCTGGCGACCGCGCGGTAGCAGCGGTCAGTGTCGAGGGAGGCGGTCACGGCTCCGAGCATGGCACCGCCGGCCACCCTCCTCTGGCGGGAATCGGACGCCACCGTGGGCCGGTGTCCGGGTGCGGCCGTCACCGCCCCGCAGCAGACTGCCCGCACCGCCCGGGCTCCCGCCCGGGCCGCCGACCAGGGGGAACCGTGATCGATCCGTCCGTGCCCGAACGCCGCCACCTCCGCCCGCCCGTGCAGACCACCGGCCGGCAGGTGGTCGTCTTCGCCGACGCGGCCGACGAGCCGGTCGACTGGTCGGCCGCCGGGATCTCCGACGTCGCCGACTCCCGCGACTTCACCGCCGGCCGGGTCCCCGCGCAGACCCTCCGCGAGGCCGGCGCCACGGTGTTCTCCCGGCTGGGCATCGCCGTGGTCGCCGCCCCGCCGGAGCAGGTGGGCGCGCTGCGCCGGCCGGTGCTGTCGGTGTCCCCCGAGCTGGTGCACCACGTGCTGCCCGACGACGCCTACGTCCGCGGCTACCGGGACGGCGTCGCTGACCTCGCCGGCCGCCTCGTCGGTACCGGCGGCGACGGCGCCGCGCCCGCGCCGCCGCTGTTCGAGGACACCGCGGCGGCCACCTGGGGCGTGCAGGCGGTGCAGGCGACGACGTCGCCGTTCACCGGCCGCGGCATCCGGGTCGCCGTCCTCGACACCGGCCTGGACCTCGCCCACCCCGACTTCGCCGGCCGGCAGGTCACCGCGGAGTCCTTCGTGGAGGGGGTGACCAGCGCGCAGGACGGCCACGGTCACGGCACGCACTGCACCGGCACCGCCTGCGGCCCGCGGGTCCCCCCGGCCGGCCCGCGGTACGGGGTCGCCTCGGAGGCGGAGGTGTACGTCGGCAAGGTGCTCAGCGACGAGGGCAGCGGCGACGACGGCGGCATCCTCGCCGGCATCGACTGGGCGGTGGCCAACGGCTGCGCCGTCGTCTCCATGTCCCTGGGCGCCGACGTCGCCGAGGCCCACCCGCCCTACTCGGCCGCCGGGCGGCGGGCGCTGGAGCAGGGGTCGCTGATCGCGGCGGCGGCCGGCAACAACGCCGACCGGCGGGCCGGTGACCTCGGCTTCGTCGGCGCCCCGGCCAACAGCGTGGAGGTCCTCGCCGTCGGCGCGCTCGACGCGAGCCTGGCGACCGCCTGGTTCTCCGCGCGCAGCCTGCCGGTGCCCGGCGGGGAGGTCGACGTCGCCGGACCCGGGGTGGACGTGCTGTCGACCTGGCCCATGCCCACCCGCTACGAGACGATCAGCGGCACCAGCATGGCCACCCCGCACGTGGCCGGGCTGGCCGCGCTGTGGGCCGAGGCCACCGGGCGGCGCGGCTACGAGCTGTGGGCCACGCTCACCCAGGCCGCGCGGCGGCTGGCCGAGCCGTCGGCCGACGTCGGCGGCGGGCTGGCGCTGGCCCCGCAGTAGGGCGCCGGAGCGGGCTGAGGTCGGTCCGGGCACGTGGTCGCGCCGGAGTCCGGTGGCCCCCGGCCGCCCGGTCCGGCGGTCAACCGGGGAGGTGGCCCAGCTGCGACAGCACCGTCACGTTGTCCCAGATCAGCCACATCTCCGCGATCCTGCCGTCCTGGACGCGGAAGACACCGGCGAAGTCGAACCGCGCCTTCCGGCCGGACGGCGGGAAGGGGCCCAACGGCCCGGTCTGGGTGCCTTCGTAGGTCGCCCACACGGCCGCCCGGTCACCGTCCACCAGGACCTGGGTGAACGTCTGCACGTTGTCCGGGAAGGACTCCGCGTCCTGCCGCAGGAAGTCCTTTAACTGGTCACGATCGGTGATCGAGAGGTGTGGGGTCGCCTGGGAGTGCCGGGTGACGTCCGGGGCGAGGAC
Source organism: Geodermatophilus sp. SYSU D00766 (assembly GCF_054049915.1). Lineage (NCBI taxonomy): Bacteria > Bacillati > Actinomycetota > Actinomycetes > Geodermatophilales > Geodermatophilaceae > Geodermatophilus > Geodermatophilus sp. SYSU D00766. Next base: position 9,073 of record NZ_JBJGYI010000063.1, on the reverse strand, counting down.
GTCGTCGAGGAGGTCCAGCCGGCGGGTGTTCATCGCGTCCTCCAGCCGCCGGACCAGCGTCCTGGTGTGCTCGGCGTCGTCGGTCACCGGGACCTCCTCGTCCTCCGGCCGTGCAGCGACCCGGCCTGCCTACTCGCCGACACGACGGGGGGACCGACGACGGCTCGCCGAGGGGCCGGGCGGGCAGCCGGTCGTCACCCCGTGGGACGCCCCCGTCACGGCTCGCCGCCTCGGCGGCCCCGGGCGGCGTGGGAGGGACTAGCCTCCGCCCCGTGGGCTCCCCGCTGGCGCGGTTCAGCGTCACCGTCGACGACGGGCACCGGGCCGACCTCGACGAGGTGGCCCGGGCGCTGCGCGACTCGGGCCTGCAGGTCGACCGGGTGCTCGGCACGCTCGGGCTGATCACCGGGCGGGCGCCGGCCGACGCCCGCCCGGCGCTGCTGGCCGTGCCGGGCGTGAGCTCCGTCGACGAGCAGCTGCGCGTGCAGCTGCCGCCGCCCGACGCCCCGGTCCAGTAGCGCGGGGACCCTGCCGCGCCGCCGTCCGTTGGACGGGGTGTGCAACCGAGCCCCCCGGCCGGGCGAGCCCGCCTCCTCGTCGTCCTGCCGGTCCTCGTGCTGCTCGTCCTCGGGCTGGTGCTGGTGACCCGGCAGGACCCCGTCGAACCCGCGCCGTCGGCCGAGTGCGCGGCGGCGGAGCCGGCGGTGCGGGTCGACCCGGCGGCGGTGCCCGAGGGGCCGGTCGCCGGGTACGCCGGGGAGCAGCTGGCCAACGCGGCGGCGATCGTCAACGCCGCCGCCGACCTGGGCCTGGACACCTGCGCCCAGGTGGTCGGGGTGATGACGGCGATGGGGGAGTCCTCGCTGCGCGTCCTCGACCACGGCGACGCCGCCGGGCCGGACTCGCGGGGGCTGTTCCAGCAGCGCGACAACGGCGCCTGGGGCAGCTACGCCGACCGGATGGACCCCACCACCAGCGCCACCAACTTCTTCCGCGCGCTGCAGGAGGTGCCCGACTGGCACGCGCTGCCGCCGACGATCGCCGCGCACCGCACCCAGCGCAACGCCGACCCGTACCACTACCAGCGCTGGTGGGACGACGCCGTCGCGGTGGTCGGCGCGCTGGCCGGCCGCCCGGTGCTCGGCGCCGGCAGCTGACCCGGCGCCCGACGGTCAGCGCCCGACGGTCAGCGCTCGAGGAGCACCGCGATCCCGTCGAGCAGCCGGGCCAGGCCGAACTCGAAGGTCCGCTCGGGGGAGTAGCCGCCGAGCTCGTTCCCCGCGACCGGGCCGACCCGCGCCGCGGTGGGGAAGCGCGCCGCGTCGAAGACCCGGTCGACCAGGGGCTCGGTGGCCGCCCACCACTCGTCCTCGGTGAGCCCGCTGTCCCGCTCGGCCGCGTCCTTGTCGTGCAGCCCGCCGACGGTGCCGCGGACGAAGCCACCGACCACCGTCACCACCAGCTCCATCTCCACCTCCGACAGGCCCAGGCCGTCGACGGCGGCCAGCTCCAGGTCGTACCGGCGCATCAGGTTCGGCCCCAGGACCGGCCTGCCGGTGCCCACGGAGGCCGCCCAGGGGTGGCGCACGTAGAGGTCCCAGTTGGCCCGGGCGACGGCGGTCAGCCGCGCCCGCCAGTCGCCGGCCGGGGGCTCGGGGTAGAGCTCGCCGAGGACGGCGTCGTGCATGAGGGCCACCAGCTCGCCCTTGCCCGGGACGTGCGTGTAGAGCGTCATCGCGCCGACGCCGAGCTCGGCGGCGAGCCGGCGCACGGTCACCGCGGCCAGTCCCTCGCGGTCGGCCAGCTCGACCGCGGCGGCCACGACCCGGTCGACGTCGAGGCCGGGGCGGGGGCCGGGGCGGCGTCCGGCAGCGTCCGGGGTCCGCCAGAGCAGGGCCATGGTGCGGGCGGGGTCACCGCCGGACGTGGACTCCGTCGCCATGGCTGCAGCCTCCCCCATCCGGTTGCCCGGCCGTCTCCGTACGGCGTACGGTACTGCCCGAGGGGACGTCGTACGGTGTACGGAGGTGGCGGGTGGACGCGTCGGTGCGGATCCGGGGACTGGTCAGGAGGTACGGCGCGAGGGCGGTCCTCGACGGGGTGGACCTCGACGTCGAGCCCGGGCAGGTGTGCGCGCTGCTCGGGCCCAACGGCGCGGGCAAGACGACGGCCGTCCGCATCGCCACGACGCTGCTTCGGCCCGACGGCGGCCGGGTCGAGGTCGCCGGTGTCGACGTCGTCGCCCGGCCGCGGGAGGTGCGCCGCCGGATCGGCGTGGTGGGCCAGCACCCCACGGTCGACGACGTGCTCGGCGCCCGCGACAACCTGGTGCTCTTCGGCCGGCTGCACCACCTCGACCGGGCCGCCGCCCGCCGGCGCGCCGCCGAGCTGCTCGCGCTGGTCGGGCTGCCCGACACCGGCGACCAGCCGGTCCGGGAGTTCTCCGGCGGCATGCGCCGCCGACTCGACATCGCCGCGGGGCTGGTGCTCGAGCCGCGGGTGCTGTTCCTCGACGAGCCGACCACGGGGCTGGACCCGGCCGGCCGGCGGGACGTGTGGGACGCGGTGCGCGGCCTGGTGGCCCGGGGGACGACGGTGCTGCTCACCACCCAGTACCTGGAGGAGGCCGAGCGGCTGGCCGACCGGGTGGCGGTGCTCGATGCCGGCCGGGTCGTCGCCACCGGCACCCCGCGCGAGCTGACGGCGGCCATCGGCGGCGACCGGCTGGAGCTGGTCGTCCCCGACCCGGGCCGCGCCGCCGAGGCCGCCGCCATCGCCGAGCGGGTGGCCGCCGGGCCCCCGCTGCCGGGCGGGCACGACGAGGGGGCGCGGGTGACGGTGCCGGTCTCCCGGCGCGCAGGCGTCGTCGGCGACGTGGTCCGTGCGCTCGACGGCGCCGGGATCGACGTCGCCGACCTGGTGCTGCGGCCGGCCACGCTCGACGAGGCCTACCTGCGCCTCACCGGCCGGGACCGGGCGGCCGAGGAGGTGCCGGCGTGACCGCGGCCGCCGAGGGGACCGGCGGGCGGCTGCGGTGGGCCGTGACCGACGCGTTCACCGTCGCCGGCCGCGACGTCGCGCACTGGCGGCGGCAGCCCGCGGGCCTGCTGGCGACCCTGCTGTTCCCGGTGCTGCTGATGGTGACCTTCGTGTACCTGCTCGGCGGCGGCATCCCCGTGCCCGGCGGCAGCTACCGCGACTTCATGGTCCCGGGGATGCTCGCGCTGGTGATGCTGTTCGGGCTCGAGGGGACGATGAGCGCCGTCGTCACCGACACCCAGCGCGGCGTCACCGACCGGTTCCGGGCGCTGCCCATGGCGCCGTCGGCCGTGGTGGCCGGGCGCTGCCTGGCCGACCTCGCGGCCTCGGTCGCCGGGCTCGCCGTCGTCGCGCTCGCCGGGCTGGCCGTGGGCTGGCGCCCGGAGCCGGGCCCGGGGCTGCTGGTCGCGGCCGCGCTGCTCCTGCTGCTGCGGGTCGGCTTCCTCTGGGTCGGCATCTGGCTCGGGCTGCTGACCCGTGACCCCGCGCTGGTCACCGCCGTGCAGGTCCTCGTGTGGCCATTCGCCTTCCTCTCCAACGTCTTCGTCCCGGTCTCCTCCATGCCGGCCTGGCTGGGGACGCTCGCGGAGTGGAACCCGGTGGCGGCCACCGTGACCGCCGTGCGGGAGCTGACCGGCGTCCCCGTCCCCGACGGCGGGTGGGCCACCGAGCACGCCGCGCTGCTCGCCGTCGCCTGGCCGGTGGCGCTCACCGCGGTGTTCGCGGCGCTCGCGGTGCGCCGCTGGCAGGGTCTGTCGCGCTGACCCCGGCCGCTGGGTCCACCGACCGGTGGACGCAGCGCCCACGGAACGGCCGTACCGCCGGCGGCCCCGGGCCGCCAGGCTCGTGCCATGACAGCGATGCAGACGGCGCCCGCCGCGGCGGGGGTGCGCGACGACGACGCGGTCCGCGTGCGCGGGCTGGTCAAGCGCTACGGCGGCCGGGCGGTGGTCGACGGCCTCGACCTCGACGTCCGGCGCGGGGAGGTCTTCGCCCTGCTCGGACCCAACGGCGCGGGCAAGACGACCACCGTCGAGGTCCTGGAGGGGCTGCGCACCCGCGACGGCGGCGAGGTCGCCGTCCTGGGCGAGGACCCCGCGCGCGCCGGGCGGGCCTGGCGCGACCGCACCGGCGTCGTCGGGCAGACCACCGGCGCCGGCAACGCGCTCACCGTCCGCGAGACCCTCGACCACTTCGCCCGCTACCACGCCACGCCGGTGTCCACCGCCGAGCTGCTCGCCGACGTCGGGCTGGCCGGGTCCGCCGGCACCCGGGTGTCGCGGCTGTCCGGTGGGCAGCGGCGGCGGCTGGAGGTGGCCCTCGGCATCCAGGGTCGGCCGGAGCTGCTGTTCCTCGACGAGCCGACGACGGGCATGGACCCGGGGGCCCGGCGCTCGTTCTGGGGGCTGGTCCGCGGCCTGCGCGCGGCCGGCACCACCGTGCTCCTCACCACCCACTACCTGGACGAGGCCGCCGAGCTCGCCGACCGGGTGGGCGTGCTGGCCGCGGGCCGGCTGGTCGAGGTCGCCCCGCCGGCCGAGCTGGGCGCCGACCTGCGGCAGGTGGCCACCGTGCGGTGGACCGAGGGCGGCGCCGTCCGCGAGGTGGTCACCCGCGAGCCGTCGGCCGTGCTGCGCGACCTGCTGGCCGCGGCCCCCACCGGGGAGGTCCCCGGCCTGACCGTCACCCGCCCCGACCTGGAGGAGGTCTACCTCTCCCTGGTCGGCGCCCCCGCGACCCTCGAGGGAGAGCTGAGATGACCGCCGTCCTGACCCCGCCCCGCACCCGTCCGGCGCCGCCGTCGGCCGCGGCCATCGGCCTGGCCCGCACGGGCACGGAGCTGCGGCTGTTCGTCCGCGACCCGGCCCAGGTGGTCTTCTCCTTCGCCTACCCGGTCGTGATGCTGCTGATCTTCGCGTCCGTGTTCGAGGGCGAGGACCGGCCGGGTGGGGTGCCCTTCGCCCAGTACTTCCTCGCCGGGATCGCGGCCACCGGGATCATGCTGACGAGCTTCCAGGCGGTGGGCACGGCCATCGCCGAGGAGCGCGACCGGGGCGACCTCGCCCGGCTGCAGGCGCTCGGCACGCCGGCGCTCGGCTACTTCCTCGGCAAGGCCGGGCAGGTGCTGGTGACGACGGTCCTGCAGCTGGCGCTGCTGCTCACCGTGGCCGCGACCGCCTTCGACGTGGCGCTGCCCGCCGAGCCCGGCCGCTGGCTGACCTTCGCCTGGGTGGCGATCGGCGGCGCGGCGGCCGGCACGGTGCTCGGCATCGCGGTCGCCTCGGTCGGCAGCAGCCGGTCGGTGGCCAACGGGATCAGCGCCTTCGCCGTCGTGCTGCAGTTCTTCTCCGGCGTCTTCTTCGTCTTCTCCGAGCTGCCGCCGTGGATGCAGGAGGTGGCCGCGGTCTTCCCGCTCAAGTGGATGGTGCAGGGCATGCGCTCGGTGTTCCTGCCGGACTCGGCCGCCGCGGTGGAGCCGGCCGGCAGCTGGGAGCACGGCACCACTGCCCTGGTGCTGGCCGCATGGGTGATCATCGGGCTCGTGGTCTGCGTCCGCGCCTTCCGCTGGCGCCGCACGGCATGAGCCTGCGGCGCCTCCTGGCCGCCGCCCTCCTCCCCACCCCGGGCGAGGAGGGCGGCGAGCCGCTGTCCGCGCGCGGGTGGCGGGCGACGGTCGTCGGGATGCACGTCATCTCGGCGGTGCTGTGGTCGCTGGCGGTGGTCAGCGTGCTCTCGGGCGAGGTGACCGAGCCGGGCGAGCAGGGGCCGGTCCTCGCCGTCCTCGGGGCCCTGGCGCTGTCCTACGTCCTCGCCGGCGGGCCGGCCGTCGGGGGCGGGCACCCGCACCGGGCCCTGGTCCACCTCACCGTCGTGGTCGTCTGCTTCGGGCTGCTGGGGTGGCTGGCGCCGGGGCTGCTGTTCCTGCTCTTCCTCGCCTACCCGCAGGTCTGGTTCGTCGTGCAGGGGACGCTGACCGGCGTCGCCTGGACGGTGCTGCTGGCGGGAGCCAGCGCGATCGGGCCGCTGGCGCAGGCGGGGGCGGGGGAGACCACGCTGGAGGTGCTGCGCGAGTCGGTGGTCAGCCTGGCGTTCAGCCTGGCGCTCGGGCTGTGGATCAGCGAGGTGCTGCGGCAGAGCGCCGACCGGGCCTCGCTGATCGCGCAGCTGGAGGCCACCCGGACGGAGCTGGCCACCGCCGAGCGCGAGCGCGGGGTGCTCGCCGAGCGGGAGCGGCTGGCCGGCGAGGTGCACGACACGCTGGCGCAGGGGTACACCTCGATCGTCGTCCAGGCGCAGACGGCGGCGGCGCTGCTGCGCACCGACCCCGACGCCGCGCGGGAGCGGCTCGCCGTCATCGAGGACGTCGCCCGCGACAACCTGGCCGAGGCGCGCGCCGTGGTGGCGGCGTTCCGGCCGGTGGCGCTGGACGGGTCGACGCTGGTGGAGGCGCTGCAGCGGCTGGCCGCCCGGTTCGCCCGCGAGACCGGGCTGCAGGTGCGGGTGGACACCGGGGCGCTCGACGGCGTGCCGGCGCTGCGCACCGACGAGGAGGTCGTGCTGCTGCGCGGCGCCCAGGAGGCGCTGACCAACGTCCGCCGGCACGCCGCGGCCTCGGCGGTGGTGCTGCGGCTGGCGCGGGTGGGCGGGCAGGTGTCGGTGCACGTGGAGGACGACGGGGTGGGCTTCGACCCGTCGTCGGTCACCGTCTCGGGCCTGGAGGGGCTGCGCGGGCGGGTGGCGCAGGTGGGCGGCGAGGTCGACGTCGCCTCCGCGCCGGGATCGGGCACGCGGGTGACGGTGCGGGTGCCCGGGACGTGATCAGGGTGCTGGTGGTCGACGACCACCCGGTGGTGCGCGGCGGGCTGGTCGGCTGGCTGGCGGCGCAGGAGGACCTCGACGTCGTCGGGGAGGCCGGCGACGGGCTGGAGGCGCTGGCGCAGGTGGCGGCGCTCGCGCCCGACGTGGTCCTCATGGACCTGCGGATGCCGCGCTTGGACGGCGTCACCGCGATCGAGAGGCTGGCCGCCGCGCACCCCGCCGTCCGGGTGCTGGTGCTGACCACCTACGACACCGACGCCGACATCGTGCGGGCGGTGGCCGCCGGGGCGACCGGCTACCTGCTCAAGGACGCCCCGCTGCCGCAGCTCGCCGACGCCGTCCGCGCGGCCGCGCGCGGGGAGACGGTGCTCGCCCCGCCGGTGGCCGCCCGGCTGGTGTCGCAGCTGCGCGCGCCCGCCGTAGAGGCGCCGACCGCGCGCGAGCTCGAGGTGCTGGCCGGGGTGGCGCGCGGCCTGACCAACGCCGAGATCGGCCGGGAGCTGTTCATCGGCGAGGCGACGGTGAAGACGCACCTGCTGCGGGTGTTCGCCAAGCTCGGCGTCGACGACCGCACGCGCGCGGTCATGGTCGCCGTCGAGCGCGGCCTGCTCCCCGGCCCCGGCGCCCGGTAGCTGTCTCCGTCGCGCGGTGGACACCCATCCCGGCCCGGGTGGGTGCCTGTATCGCGCAATTGGCACCTCATCCGGCCCGGGTGGGTGCCTTTGTCGCGCAATTGGCACCTCACCGCGGCCTCCGGACCCTGGTCGGCCGCCCGGGTGACCGACAGAGTCACCGACGGGGCACGCGGGTGCAGGGAGGTCGCATGGCCGGGTTGATCGGTCCCCGCGCGCTGGTCCAGTTGGTGCGGACCGGCGACCTCCGCGCGCGGTGGCGCGCCGCGCGGGACGGGCAGGCCGCCCTGCGCCTGCAGGTCGTCAGCGCAGCCCTCGGCACCGGCGTGCTCGACGCACTCGTGCCGGGGCCCGCGAGCACCGCCGAGCTCACCTCCCGCACCGGCGCCACCGATCCGGACCTGCTGGAGGCCTTCCTGCAGGTGGCGTCGGTGGTCCGGCTCGTCGACGGGGACGGCGCCCGGTGGCGGCTGGCCCGTGCCGGGCGCGCCGTCGTCGAGGACGACCTCGTCCGCGCCTCCTACCAGGGCTTCGGCGGGTTCCACACCGACCTCTACCGCGGACTCGGCGCGGAGCTCGCCGGCGGGACGAGGCGGCGTGACCTGGCCGAACAGGGCGAGCTCATCGCCCGCATGAGCACCGGCTTCGACACCTTCGTGCACGAACTGCTCGTCCGGACCGTCACCGAGCGCCGCCCGTGCCGTGTGCTCGACGTCGGGTGCGGTGCCGGGCTGCAGCTCGCCGCGATGCTCGCAGCGGCGCCCGGCGCCACCGGCGTCGGGGTGGACGTCGACGCCGAGGTCGCGGCCCTCGCGAGACGGACCCTGGGGGAGCGGGGGCTCGCCGACCGGGCGACCGTCGAGGCCGTCGACGTCCGGGTCGCGCTCACCGAGGAGCGGGGAGGCTCCCTCGCCGGACCCTTCGACCTGGCGCTGCTCGCCAACGTCGTCTACTGCGTGCCGCCCGCCGAGCGGGTGCCGCTGCTGCGCGCGGTCGCCGATCGCCTGACCCCGGGCGGCAGCGCGCTCGTGATCACCACCGCCGCCACCCGGCAGCTGTTCAGCCGGCACCTGGACCTCCTACTCCGCGCGCAGGAGGGCGATCTGCAGCTCCCCGACGGCGAGACGCTGGTCCGCCAGCTGGCCGAGGCCGGCCTGGACCCACAGCCGCCCCGGAGCGTCGTGCCGGGGACGCCGTTGATCGCGGTGTCCGCCTCGAGGCCCGGGGACACCGATCGTGCGACCGCAAGGGGTTGCTGACATCTGTGGACAAGCCTTTGACCTGCGGATACGGGTCGCAGGATGGTCTCCGTTCGGATATTCTTCGTACATGTGTTCGGGTGAGTGGCAGGCCGGTGACGATGTCCTGGACGACGTCGCCGCGCTGGTCGCCGAGCGCAACCGCATCGACGCGGCCCTGGCCCGGCGGGTGCGGGCGGCGGAGCTGGCCCAGGCGTCGGAGCGCGATGGGCAGCGGTCGATGGCCTCGTGGCTGCGGGGGCACTGTCGGTTGTCGTCGGCGGCGGCGTCCCGGCTCGTCGGCAACGGGCGGGCGCTGGAGCACCTGCCCGTGCTCGCCGAGGC
>NZ_JBJGYI010000062.1:0-14250 GCF_054049915.1 Geodermatophilus sp. SYSU D00766 | reverse complement strand
GGACCACCGCGCCGTGGCCATGCGCACCGACAAACGCGGCTACGTCTTCGCCGGCACCGTCACCGTCGCGGCCATCCGCATCTGGCTGTGTGACCTCACCCGCCGAGATCGCTCAGACAGGCCCTAGCCGTCAGCCCTCAGCGAGGGCTCCGGTGAGACGCCCGAGTGGGCTGCAGTCCCGTGGACGGGGCCTGTTGGGACATCGCGTTCAGCATGTGTGAGCTGTCGAAGGTGAAGCTCTCGCTCCTGATCAAGCTGTGCCGGCTGCTCGACGGGTGCGAGGAGCTGCGGCAGGCGATCGCCCGTGACGGCACGACGGTCACCCCCTCGGCCGGTCAGACGCGGGTGCACTCGGCGCGCGAACCGCCCGAGGAACTGTTGCGTATCGCCTGGCGCCACGCCGATGACCCGCGTGGCTTTGTCACCGTCGTCGAGGTTGAGGCCTTCCTACGGGCGCGGCAACGGTGGCGCGAGGAGCGACCGTCGATCCCGCTACCGCCCCTCGATGCGACGACCCGTGCCCGCGTCGCGCAGCGGGACGTCGACCCGACCCCCATTGCAGCAGAGGAGGCGGCTCCTCGAGGTTCCCAGGTGCCGCACCGACGTCCCGGTCCGGTCGTCGACCCGGGTCGGGTTCCCTACGTGGGGGGCGACTGACGCCGGGACTGCGCAAAGGTCGCGGTGGTAGTACCGGCCCACATACAGGCGATGCCCAGCAGCTTGACCGTCCACCAGACGAGCAGGACCGAGAACTTGACCATCCAGATCATCATCGCGATCGACAAGCTGATCCAGGCGCTGACTCCGCGGCTTGCGGCGCGGCCGAGGCCGAGCTTCGGCAGTCCAGCGGATGCGTAGAAGGGCCCGATGCCCACACCGAAACGCAGTCCCATGATGTGCCCCCGTTCGTGAGGGCCGCAGTTTCACCCGCGCTGGACTTAGTTGACCAGAGGTTCCGGAACGGGACGGGGCCGAGTCTCGAGCGCCTGAGCTCTCGATCACTCGACGCCATGCCGACCGATCGTCTCCATCGTCCCGTCGAGCGTCAGCGTCACCCACTCGGGCGTGACGCGTCCGCGGTGGCCGTAAGCCGCCACCGCCGCCGCAGTCTCGGCCATCTCTGACCGGGCCAGCCAGGACGTCTCCAGGGCAGTGGCGGCTCGACTAGGCGAAGTCGCCGTGAACGGACGCCCGCCTGCAGTGGTGCCAGCGGTTCGGCTGGCCGGGCGGCCTGGACTGAGTGCAGTTGAGGCGGCAGATGGTCGCCGAGGGCGACGGGCGGCTCGGGCCCCTGCACGGGAGTGATCCCGCCCGTCATGAGCCGTTGAGGAGCGCGTCTACCGGCTGTTCACCCGAGCAGCGCCTGCCAGGACAGGCCAGGCAACTCGTAAGCCCGATCCATCGCCGTCCTCCATGCGTCGCCGGCGGCACTCACGGACCGGAAGCACGGGCCGCCCGGACCCGGGCTCTCGTCGCACGTGTCCTCGGCCTCCTCGCGGGCGTCAACATAGGCGTCGAACGCCGACACCATCTGACGGTGCGCCGTCTCCTCGCCCTCTGGCGGCTGCAGATCACGGATGGTGTCGACGAACGCGGCCCAGTCCGACGGCGGGGCTTCGGTGTCCGTGCCCTCCGTTGGGTAGGTGGCATCGAAAGCGTCAATGACCTGATCGGAGTACTGATCCGTGTCGACGGTCGTGCTGGCTGCCGTCGTCTCCGCCGCGTCAGCGGTTGTCTCGCTGCTGCTGGAGCAGGCGGCCAAGACCAGACTGGCGGCAGCGGCCAGGACGGCGACGGTGCGGCGCATGTGCTCCCCGTAAGCGCATCGAGTCAGTTGCCTGAGGAAGGTCGTCCGAGTTCCATATCGGCTGCTGGTGCTCGGACTTGCCTCGAGTCGCCCAGGAGGGGCTAGCTCCTCTGCTGTGCCGTCGCCGTGGCGGTCCATTCGAACCACACGATGCCGTGCTGGCCAACCGTCTCCGCGGGTCCGTCAACCCGCAGCGTCGACTAAGTCGAGCACGGCGTCGTCCGCGATGGCCATGAGCCGCAACTACCCGCGCAAGCCGGCGATGGCTCGCTCGCGGTCGTCGTACGGCAGTGCCATCGTCGCCCGGCAGGTCACCGTGGAAGCGTCGCGTAGCGCACCGACTGCCAGTGGCTACATCGAACGTGTGTTCCAACGGCCGCGCCTCATCCACCGCAGCTGTTCGCCCCGCCTCGCGACGTCCTCGTCTTCAACGATGGACAGTGGTGGCCCGGCGAGCAGACCGCGTGGCGGCCGTGCGACGACGGGTTCGGTTGGCGGGCCGCGGTCACTTGGCGGCAACTGCGTGAGTACGGCTGGAGCCGGCACCTGACGTCGGTGCGGCCGGATCAGATGCGGCTGCCCGAGTGGTAGGGGTCAGGGGGATGGTGGGGCCTCGACGCATGGGTACTCGCGGACCTCGATGCACCGGCCGTCCTGCAGGCGGTACAACGTCACCATGTGCACTCGGAGCTGGCGGTCGCCCTCCCGGTAGGTAGCTTCCCACAGGTACTCAGCAGCGACGCGGTCGTCCACCGCGAAGGCATCGACAAGGGTGTAGCGCCGTTCGCTCAACAGCGCCGAGACGCTTCTCACCGCGGCTTCGACCTCGGCACGACCACCGCTTCGACCATGGGGGAAGAAGGGTAAGGGAGCTTCCACCCACCGCACGTCCGGCGCGTAATACTGGTCGAACACCTGCCACGTCCGGTTCGCGGCTTCCTCGGCGCTCGAGCCGGCTGCAGCCGCTGCGTTGTAGGCCGCGATCATCCGCTTGATGGTTTCAAGGTTCGACCGGGACTCTGTCATGGCCTGGGTTTACCTCGGTCATCACCCTGGGGTCAGCACTCGACGCCGGTACGGCCGGAGCACGTGCGCCTGCCCTGACTAATCGGAGGCGGCAACTGACAGCCCGAAGGGGTGACGGGTCTAGCTGGGGACTGCGCCGCAACGACACTTGCCATCAGCCTTGCTCCGTGGAGTACACAGCGGCAGCCGCACTGCCGTATGACAACCCCGACCGAGCTGCTGCCGGCCTACGCGGACAGCTCCTTCTGATGACTGTCTCGGCCGACGCGACACCGGACTGGTCAACCTTCACGGTGACCGGCCCGGTGACACATCCCGGGCGCCACCGTGGGCAGGCTGGTTCGAGTACGCGACCACTGTCGTGGTGACCAGCGGCCCCGACCTCACCGATTCGGTGGTTGACGGATTCGTGACGCGACCGCGTCCCCAGCCGCCGATGCGCCCCTTGACGAGACGGCACCGCACGCCATTCGGAGGTGAGTCGACCGATGGCGAATAAATGGTGGGCTCTTCAGGACCCAGGCGACCCAGGTCCGTACGCGGTGATCGCAGTGATTGAGGGGGATGGTTTCCCGCGTCGGTTCGTGCCCGGTGAGGGCCTGGTCGACTGGCCCGCCGTCATCATGTGGACCCACAACGGTGAGCCGGGCGCGGACCGGATCACCGAGGAGGAAGCGGTGCGCCTATTGCGCGCGGGCGTCGGTGGTCCGGTCGACTGGGGCATCGTGGCTCGCGCTCGAGGTGACGCACCCACTATCCAGCCGCCCATGTAGCCCAGCGGCTGAGGACAATCGCTCACTGCGTCCCTCCATGGCGCAGACCGGCTGACCGGCACCGCGGTCCGCACCGACGGACCGCACAGCGCCGTCGGTGTCCGCAGCCCGCGCGGCGCGTACCTCGAGCAGTACCGCCGTCGCGACGGCAGCCGTGTCGGGGGCCGGATGCCCGCCGAGTTGGTCAACGCCGACGTACACCACTGGGTCGAGGAGGCTCGACAGTCCACCGGGCACATCGACTCGCTGTTCCGCGACTGGACACGTCATCGCGGCGACGTCGACCGACTGCGGGCGCTGCACGAGGCGATTGCCGAGTGCCTTGAGAGCTCGACCGAGACGGCGTCGCGGTCATGGCGCCCGCGAACCTGCCCCGCCGTGGTGAGAGAACCCCGGGGCGGTGCCTTGACTGAATAACACGGGCCCCGCCGTCACGCAGAAAGCGGGGCCCGCTGTGACCTGCCGATCAAGCCCACCTGTAGCCGCGCATGTGCTCACCTCCCCGCTCGCTGGTTGTTCCGTCACCGGTGGGTCCGGCTGACCGTGAGGCTGTCGACGGTACGGCGGTCGCCCCAGGGCCCTGGGCCCCTTGCGTGCGTGTCTCCAGCGGCGTGTTGCACGATCCCGCGGGGGTGGACCCGTCTACAGCGACCGAGGAACGTAGGTCCTCGTGCTCCTGATCAGGGTGGGGATCAAGGCCCCGGACGGTGTTCCAGCACCGGACCGGGGCCGCTCTGCATTCAGGGTGTCTGTTGGCACACCGGAGGCACAAGACGTCGAAAGCCACCGGAACGCGATGGGAACTGACCGAGGGTAAGTCCGCAGGTCAGGCCGGAAAGTGTGGATGAAGCCGCAAGTCAGATGACCGGGGGTCCTAGTTCCGCCTCAACGTGTAGGACGGCCCGCCCGTGCACCTCGCGGGGGAGCCCGCGCGGAGGCGTCAGTACCAGCCGCCGGGGGGCAGCTGCTCCCCGGCGGCGACCACGGCGTCGAGCCGGTTCCCCTCCTGGGGGAGCGGGCACGACCAGCGGGGGTCGTAGGTGCACGACGGGTGGTAGGCGAAGTTCAGGTCGACCACCAGGGAGCCGGCGTCCCCGCCCAGGTCGGCGCCCTTGATGGTGTCCAGCAGGTAGCGGCCGCCACCGTAGGTCGTCGTCCCGGCGCTGGCGTCGCGCACCGGCAGGAAGAGCCCACCGGCGTACCCGCCGAGCCACCAGACGTCGAGCCGACCGAGGTCGCCCAGGGTGACCCGCCCGATCCGGGTCATCGCCACGACCCCGTCGTCCGCGGTGGGCAGCTGGAGGAGGACCGGCTCGACGTCGGTGTCCAGCCGCGGGCGGAAGCGCAGCGCGGGGTCGTAGGGCGCCAGCGGGAGGCCGCCGCGGGCGCGGCCGGCCTCGTCCAGCGGCGAGTCGGGGTGGCCGACGAAGAGCGCGTCGCGGCCGGCGCCCCACGCCCGCCAGCCCTCCTCGGGGTCGTCGGCCGCCCGCACGCGGGCGTAGAGCTCGGCGACCTGGCGCCGCCAGTCGAGCAGGGTCAGGCTCACGCGGCGACCCTGCCACGGGACGGAGGGCGGCCGCGCCGGCTGTCCGGCCGACCACCTGCTCCGCGTCATGCGATCGGCACCACCGCGTCGTCATCGGTGCACGGGGACCGGCAGGGATGTGGGGCACAGGATGACCAGGGGTCACCAGGACGGGGTCACGCCCGTCGACGGCGGGCACCGACCGTCGAACCGGCACGAGCAGCTCCGGCGGCTGCTGCGGATGCAGCGTGCGGCCGACGAGCTGGCGACCGCGCAGCTCCTCGAGCGCCGCGCCGACTCCGTCAGCAGCCCGGCACTGGCCTCCCTGCTGCGCGAGCGCGCCGGTGAGCGACGGGACCGCGGGGAGCGGCTCCTGGACGTCCCGCCGGACACCGGTCCCGCGACCGGAGACGGAACCGGTGGTGACACCGCAACCACGGAACGGCATCGCCCGTTAGGGTGACGCGGCTCACATCCGCTGCCGGCACCGTCGCCGGCGACGATGACAGGGAGTCCCATGGTGATCACCCGGCTGCGCGGGGCGGTTGTCCTCCTCGCCACCACCCTCCTCACGATCGGCTTCGTCGCGCCGACCGCCTCGGCCGCACCGCCGACCCGGTCCGACGTCGAGTCGCCCGCCCGCCGGCTCGTCGAGCAGGCGATAGACCCGGGCGACTACGTCTGCGGACCCACCTCGCTCGACGCCTACTTCGAGGAGCTGCTGGGCGAGCTCACCGAGTCGGAGCTCGAGTTCCTGGTCACCACAGAGGCCCTGGACATCCCGACGTACGACGCCCTCCTCTTCGGGACCGCGTCCGACCCCGAGTACGCCCTCGAGGGCCAGGCCCGGCAGCTGCAGAACACCTTCCGCGACCTGCGGCGGTTCTGGGACATCGACTCCTCCGACATCCAGCTGCTCGCCATGCACGGTGACGTCCTCCTCGACGTCGACCGGGTCGCGCGGGTGCTCGTGGTGGTCTTCGGCTACACCGAGGCCGCCGCCGCCGAGCGGGCCCAGTACATCGCCGACACGGTGGCCTCGGTCCCGGCGTTCCAGGGTGGCGACAACCCGATCTTCACCCTCAACGCCTTCGCCTTCAGCGGCGAGGGGGAGTCCGACCCCCTGTTCGCCTCCATCCCCGACAAGATCATCATGGGTGACGGCGTCATCGACTTCCTCGAGGCCATCGGCATCGGCGACGTCGGCCCCCGCCTCGTGCTGGCGCACGAGTTCGGCCACCACATCCAGTTCGAGCTGGGCCTGTTCGACTCCCCGCTGACCGGAGCCGAGGCGACCCGGCGCACCGAGCTGATGGCCGACGCCTACGCCACCTACTACGCCGTCCACGCCCGCGGTCTGGCCCTGAACACCCGGCGGGTGCTGCAGGCCGAGCAGACCTTCTACGAGGTGGGCGACTGCTTCTTCGACGACCCGGGCCACCACGGCACCCCGCAGCAGCGGATGCGCGCCTCCGCCTGGGCGGCCGCGCTCGCCAACGACGCGCGACCGCAGGGGGCGATCCTGTCCGCCGAGGCCTTCGCGGCCCTCTTCGACGCCGAGCTGCCCGAGCTCGTGGCGCCCGACGCGTAGACCGCGGACCGACGGCCGGCGGACCTGCCGGGGTGCGGGCGCACCCGGGCAGGTCCGCCGGCCGGCTCAGTGCTCCGCGGGCCGGCCGGCTCCGGGCGGCGGTGGGCGGAAGGCCGCGATCCCCTCGCGCCAGGCGTCCTCGGTCACGCCGTCGTCGGGCAGGCGGCCGTCGAGCTCGAGCACGGTCATCCCGTGGACGAACGCCCACGCCGCCCGCGCCCGCCGGGGGCTGCCCACCGCCCGGAGGAGGGGAGCCGCGGTCCGCGCCTCCAGGCCGGGGGGCATGTCGTCGCGGGGGAGCGGGCGCTGGGTCATCAGCCGGTACACGTGCGGATGGGCCGCGGCGAACGCGCGGTAGGCGTCGACGAAGGCGCCGAGCGGATCGGCGGCGCCGTCGACGGCGGACTCGAACCGCAGCGCTGCCTCCCGGAAGCCGTCGACGACGATCGCGGTCTCCAGCGCCGTCTTGTGCGGCACGTGCTTGTAGAGCGACGGCGCCCGGATGCCCAGGTCGTCGGCGATGCGACGCATCGTCAGCGCCTGCGGGCCCTCGCTCTCCAGGACCTCCCGAGCGGTGGCCACGATCTCCCGGGCGCGCGGGCTGAGCTCACGCACCCGGCGTGGTCAGCGAGCCCTCGGCCCGCTCCTTGAGCGCCCGGTCCATGAGCCCGAACGCCGGCCGGGTGCCGCGGTCGAGCGAACGGCCCACCAGCGGCAGCAGCACACCGCGGAAGACCTCGTCCTGCACGAGGTGGGTGCCGCCGCCGGGGCGGGGCTCGAGGCGGAAGGTGTGCTCGGCGTCGAGGAGGCCGGGCACCCCCAGCCGACCCAGCCACCGCAGCCGCTGCCCGGCGACCGCCTCCAGCACCGTGGGCCGCAGGGTCATCGCCCGCCCCCCGACCGGTTGCATGCGCAGGGTCAGTCGCGCCCCGGTCCGGGCCTCGCCCTCGGCGCGGACGATGAAGGGGTTCCAGTCGGCGTAGGACGAGAACGCGGTCAGGACCTGCCACACCCGCTCGGGCGGGGCGCCGACGTCGATCTCGCTGGTCAGTCGCCTGCTCATGTCGACCTCACTTCAGCTAACGGTGTTAGCCGATGGTCGCGCCGACCCGGCGGCCGCGTCAAGGGGGCGGGGTACCAGAACGGGGAGATCGGCGTCCGACGCGTCCGGGCCTGCTCCGCCCGGCGGCCGCGGGCGGGGATGGGTCACCGGCGCAGGTCGGCGACCTCGTCGAGGCGGCCGAGCTTGTGCGGGTTGCGCATCGCGTACACGTGGGTGATCAGGCCGTCCTCGACGACGAAGGTCACCGCTGTGTCGTTCTCGCCGCCGGGGTCGATGCGGGCGGCGACCGCGCCGTTGACCAGCGGCGTGGTGATCTCGACACCGGGTGCGAGGTCGGCGAAGCGGGACAGGGCCCGGGCCACTCGCAGCCGCCCCGCCACGGGGCGCCGGGCGGCGGGCGCGAGCCCCCCGCTGTCGGCGACCACCACGACGTCGGGCGCGAGGACGTCCAGGAGTCCCTGCAGGTCACCGGCGGTCAGCGCGGCGAGGAACCGGTCGACGACCCGCTGCTGCTCGGCGCGGCTCACCGTCGCTCGCGGGCGGCGCGCGGCCACGTGCCGCCGGGCCCGGTGCGCGATCTGCCGCACCGCGGCGGCCGATCTGCCCACCGCCACGGCGATCTCGTCGTAGGGCACGTCGAACACCTCGTGCAGCACGAGGACCGCCCGCTCGGTGGGGGAGAGGGTCTCCAGCACGGTGAGCATCGCGATGGAGACGCTCTCCGCCAGCTCGACGTCCTCGGCCACGTCGGGGCCGGTCAGCAGCGGCTCTGGCAGCCACTCGCCGACGTAGTCCTCGCGGCGCCGGGCCAGGGCGCGCAACCGGTTGAGCGCCTGGCGGGTGACGATCCGCACCAGGTAGGCCCGTGGGTCGCGCACCGCCGCCCGGTCGGCCTCGGCCCACCGCAGCCACGTCTCCTGCACGACGTCGTCGGCGTCGGCGGCCGACCCGAGCATCTCGTAGGCGACGGTGAACAGCAGGCCGCGGTGGGCGACGAACGGGTCCTGGATCATGCCGAGGGAGCCAGGGGCGGCAGACCGCAGGACGCCGAGAACTCCTGGGACCGGATGCCGAGTGCCACGTTCCCGCGCGCGCTGGAGTTCGTGAAGCCGACCCTGGCGGTCAGCTCCACCAGCGCGGCCGGCCCCAGCTCGTCGAGCAGGGCGGCCGACATCTCGTCGGTCACGGCCGGCGGGGTCTGGCTCATCGCCTCGGCGTACTCCATGACACGCCGCTCCACGGGCGTGAAGACGGCGGACCGCCGCCAGCGCGGCACCTCCCGCACCTTGGCCTCGTCGAGTCCGCGGTCGTGGCTCAGGAAGTGGTGCAGGTCCAGGCAGAAGCCGCAGCCGATGACCCCGGCCGCGGCCATCGCCGCGAAGGTCGCCAGGTGGGGGTCCAGCCGGTTCCACGCGTCGACCTTGCGGCCGAACGCCATCGAGTCCCTGAGCACGGCCGGGTGGTGCCACATCACCCCGGCGCCCTCCGGGACCTGACCGAACACCCTACGGCTGATGATCTTCAGCAGGCTCCCGTAGACGCTGGTGATCTCCGTCGGGGGAACCCGGGTGGTGCTCGTCATGTCTCCTCCAGGTGTCGATGTCCTCGACATGGAGACACCGACCGCGCTCCCCGTGTGACAGCCGGGTTGCGCGACGCTCCACGCGGATTGCAGCGGGCCTGCAACGGTCCGGTCGCACGGTCGTCGCATGACGTGGACAGCAACACGACGCGGACCGGGCCGATGACCGGCACCGTGGCACCGATCGACGCCGAGCGCGGACGGGGCGCCCACCCGACCGCGGGGCCGGACGAGCGCTCCCTCGGGGCCGGCGCGCGACGCCTGCTCACCGCCTTCGCCCTGCTCACCGCCCTGGCCACCCACCAGCTGCTGGTCCAGGGCGGGCACACCGACCGGCAGTGGGCGTGGACCATCCAGGCCCGGCCGACCGCTGCCTTCCTGGGAGCCGCGTACGCCGCCGGCCTCGTCCTGTCGATGCTGTCCCTGCGGCAGCGCTCGTGGGAGCGGGTCCGCGTCGCGGTGGGAACGGTCACCGCGTTCACGGTCCTCACCCTGGCCGCGACGTACTGGCACGCGCACCGGCTGCACCTCACCGCGGCGGATCCCGGAGCGAGGGCGGCGGCCTGGGTGTGGGTGGCGGTGTACCTGACGGTGCCGGTGTGCGGCGTCGTGGTCCTCGTCCGGCAGCGGGGGAGCCGAGGACCGGGAGCCGTCCGCAGCGCCATGCCGGTCTGGCTGCGGTGGGTGCTCGCCGCGCAGGGCGTGGCGCTCGGCTCCGTCGGCGCCGTCCTGTTCGCCCTGGGCCTGACCCTCCACCACGGCACCCACCCGATGGCGGGGTTCTGGCCCTGGCCCCTGACCCCGCTCAGCGCCCAGGTGGTCGGTGCCTGGCTCATCGCGCTGGCCGTGGGCGCCGGACTGGTGATCCGGGAGCGGGACCTCGGCCGCCTGCGCGTCCCGGCCATCGCCTACGCGGCCTTCGGCGCCTTCCAGTGGGCGGTCCTGCTCCGGTACCAGGACGAGATGCGGGGCGGCCCCTCCCTCTGGGTCTACGGGGCCCTGCTCACCGTGGTCGTCGCCACGGGGGCCTACGGCTGGTGGGCCGTCGGGCGCCGCCCGGCGTGACCGGCCGCCGGTGCAGGTGGGCGCCGCCCACCTGCACCGGCGTCAGTGCGGGACGCTCAGGGGCGACCGGTCGAGGGGCCGTCCGACTTCGCGGGCGGCACGAGCGGGTCGGGCACGCCGGCACCGGTCAGCCCGGGGTCACCCGCGCCGCCCACCGGCGGCGGCGGGGTCGCGGCGAGACCGACGTCCCCGGGGAGGGCGGGGTCGACGTCGACCGTCCCGGTGGACACCGTCGGCGTCGCGATCCCCCCGGAGCCGCCCGAGCCGGACGAGCCGCCCGAGCCGGGCGAGCCGCCGGAGCCGGACGAGCCACCCGAGCCGGCCTGCGTCAGCTTGTCGATGCTGCTCTGCAGCGGCGCCGGTGCGGCGTCCCGGGCCTTCTCCAGGGTCTGCTGGACCTCCGGTCGCCCGAGGAGGCCCTGCGTGGCCTGCACGATCTGCCGGTAGCGCTCCTTGCCGGCGCGCGCACCGAGCACGTACCCGACGCCCAAGCCGAGCCCCAACGTCACCTTGCCCATGTCTCCTCCAGCCCTCGCAGCCTGGTCGTGACGGTCCCTGCAGGGATATCGCGCGGGGCCGGTCCGCAAACCGGCTGCGGCTCGTGACCGGGCGGTCAGTAGGCGTCGCCGGTCCGCCAGGCCATCTCCTGCAGGGTCAGGGTGTTGCCGTCGGGGTCGGTGATCCCGGCGTACCGGACGCCGCCGCCGACGTCCACGACCTCGCCGACCTCGGCGCCGCGGGCCACGAGGTCGGCGCGGGCCCGTTCGATGTCGGGGACCACCAGGTGCAGGCCGCGGATCGAGCCCGGCGCGGCGTCGTCGTAGACCGGCAGCCCGGTGCCCAGGCCGATCGAGCACGCCGACCCCGGCGGGGTCAGCTGCACCACCCGCACGCCGTCGGCGGGGGAGACGTCGACGTCCTCGACGAAGCCGAGCCGCTCCACGTAGAAGGCCTTGGCCCGGTCGACGTCGGCGACCGGGACGGGCACCAGCTCCAGCTTCATGTCCACGACAGCTCCCTCTCACCGGCAGCGCCGTGCCGCCTGCAGGGGAGACGGTGCCGGACGGCCGGGCTCATCGCTCAGCGGCGGTGGGCGTCGACCACCGTCCGCACCAGGGAGTCGCCGAGGTCCTCGGGATCGCCCTCGAGCAGTCCGGCGTGCCGCAGCGCGGCGACGCCGTGGGTGGCCGTCCAGCACGCCTGCGCCAGGGTGACCGCGTCGGGTGCGTGCAGGGTCCCGGCGTCGAGGCACTCCTGCGCCGCGGCGACCACCAGGCCGAAGGACCGCTCGCGGCTCTGCTCACGGGTCGCCCGGCCGGGGACGAACCCGGGGATCGCCGGGCCGAACATGACCGAGAAGAACGCCGGCTCGGCGACGGCGAAGCGGCGGTAGGCACGCGCGAGCACGACCAGCCGCTCCGGGGCGCCCGCCGGTGAGGGGTCGGCCGCCGAGGCCGCGCGGACGGCGTCGCCGAGCCGGCGGAAGCCCTCCGCGTAGAGCGCGTCGGCGAGACCCGGCTTGCCGCCGAAGAGCGTGTACACCAGCTGCGTCGAGCCGCCGGCCGCAGCGGCCAGCCGCCGCAGCGACAGCCCGTGCGGACCCTCCTCGGCCAGCACCCGCGCGGCGATCTCGACCACCCGGGTGCGGCGGTCGTCGTCGGTCGGCGGCTCCGGCCACGAGCCGGATGACACTGTCATGACACTGTTATACCCTCGCCGTCATGCCCTCCGTCATCGACACCGACTACCTCGTCGTCGGCAGCGGCGCCACAGGGCTGGCGTTCGCCGACACGCTGCTCGACGAGACCGACGCACACATCACGATCGTCGACCGGCACGGCAAGCCCGGCGGCCACTGGAACGACGCCTACCCCTTCGTCACGCTGCACCAGCCCTCGGCCTTCTACGGCGTCAACTCCACCGAGCTGGGCACCGGCCGCAAGGACACCACCGGCCTCAACCGCGGCCTGTACGAGCTCGCCTCGGGCCCGGAGATCAGCGGCTACTACGACCGGCTCGTGAGCAGCCGCCTCGTCCCGAGCGGGCGGGTCTCCTACCACCCGATGTGCGAGTACGAGGGGGAGGGCCGCTTCCGCTCGCTGCTGTCCGGCGCCGTCACGCAGGTGCAGGTGCGCGACAAGGTCGTCGACGCCACCTACAACAGCCCGTCGGTGCCCTCGACCTCCACGCCGTCGTTCGCCGTCGCGCCCGGGGTGCAGCTGGTGCCGCCGAACGCGCTGCCGGGCCTGTGGAGCCGGCAGCAGTCGCCGCCGAGCCGCTTCACCGTGCTGGGCGCCGGCAAGACCGCCATGGACACCTGCGTCTGGCTGGTCCAGGCCGGGGCCGACCCGGACGCGATCACCTGGGTCGTCCCGCGCGACTCGTGGCTGATCAACCGGGTGACCACCCAACCCGCGCCGGAGTTCTTCGACGAGGTGATCGGCGGGCAGGCCGACCAGATGGCCGCCTTCGCCGAGGCCACCTCCACCGAGGACCTGTTCCTGCGGCTGGAGGCCTGCGGTGCGCTGACCCGCGTCGACCGCGAGCGCACCCCGGGGATGTTCCACCTGGCCACGGTGGCCCCCGGCGAGGTGGAGGTGCTGCGCCGCATCCGCGACGTCGTCCGGCTCGGGCGGGTCCGCGCGCTGGAGACCGGCCGGATGGTCCTCGACGACGGCGAGGTCGCCGTGCCGCCGGACACCCTGTTCGTTGACTGCACCGCCTCGGCCGTCCGGCGCCGCCCGGTCCAGCCGGTGTTCCAGGGCGACCGCATCGTGCTGCAGATGGTGCGGCTGCCCCAGCCGGCCTTCAGCGCGGCGCTGATCGCCTGGGTGGAGGCGCACCGCGACGACGAGGAGGAGAAGAACCGGCTCTGCGGGCCGGTGGCGTTCCCGCACACCCTCGACGACTACGCCGGCGCGACGATGACCACGATGTGGAACCAGTTCCACTGGTCGCAGGACCGCGAGCTGCGCCGCTGGATCCGCGGCAGCCGCCTGGACGGCTTCAGCAAGCTTGTCACCGCCGTCGACCGGGACGACGAGCACCGGCAGGCGGTGCTCGCCCGGTTCCGTGAGCAGGCGGTGGCCGCCATGGGGAACCTGCCCCGGCTGGCCGGCGCGACGGCGGGCTGACCAGGGCGGTAGGTCGTCACCCCGCCGTGACGGACCGGTCCGCGCTGCGGAGCGACCCGCCGCCCTCGGCGAGCCCGGTGCCGGAGCACCCCTCCTCGTGGCGCCCGCCGCGGCGTACGGTCCCCCGCCCCGGGGTCCGACGTCGTGGAGGACGGCCGGTCGGGCGGTCGTCCCGTCGGCCCCGCACGGGGACACGGGGGTCGTCATGCGCCTGCTCCGTCGCTCTGCCCTGCTCACCGCCGCGGTGCTCGTCGCCGTCGGCACCGCCGGCCCGGCCGCGGCCGCCCCGCCGCGGCCGGGGGAGTGTCCGGTGCCCTACACCGCGGCCGACCAGTCGCAACTGGCGCAGGCCCTGGCCGACGCCACGCCCGAGGACGACGTCGCGGAGGACCACCAGGCGACCGCCGCGGGTGCCTTCGCGCGGTACGACCGCAACGCCGACGGCCTGCTCTGCTACATCCCGATCGGCAAGGTGGGCTACGTCAACGTCATCGACGACGTCGTCCGCGGCCGCGCCTGAGTCCGGTCCCGGGGCCGGGGGGGGGGGGGCGGGGGGGGGGGGGGGGGGGGGGGGGGGGGCGGGGCGGGCGGGGGGGGGGGGGGGGGGGGGGGGGGGGGGGGGGGGGGGGGGGGGGGGGGGGGGGGGCGGGGGGGCGCGGGGGGTGGTCGCAGGGGGTGGGCGGG
>NZ_JBJGYI010000061.1:0-14518 GCF_054049915.1 Geodermatophilus sp. SYSU D00766 | reverse complement strand
CGGTGCCGGCCGGCGGGTGACAGGCTGACGGGGTGACCGATGCCCACGGGGTCAAGCCGGCCCCCGGACCCGACCAGCCCCCGATCCCCGTCCGCCTGGTCACCTTCAACACCCACCACGGCGTGGGGGGCGGCCCCCCCCCCCCCCCCCCCCCCCGGCGGCGGGTCAGCGGGCCGGGGCGGCCGGGGGCACCGGCGGACGGCGGCGCGTCTGCAGCCGCAGCACCGGCTGGGTCAGCTGCGCCAGCGCGGCACAGCGGGGGCACACCGGGCCGGGGTGGGTCTCGGCGGCGCAGGTGTCACAGGGCACGCGGGTCTCCTCGTACGCGCGAGTCCGTCCGGACCCGGGGAGTCAGGACCCTGCCACCCGGGGACGGCGTCGCCGTGCCGCGTGGGGCGGGTGGGACGACTCGTCAGCGATCCGTCACCTGGTCGCCGGAGCCGGTGTCCAGCGCGGGCGCCGTCGCACGACCGCGGTGGCGACCGGGCGGGACGCGGGCGCGCAGGTGCAGGCCTGGCCGGCGGAGGGGGGTGAGGAGCACATCGGACCTCCCGGGGACGGTGGCCGCCGAGAGTGGCAGCCGCCACCGCTCCGTGGGGGTCCCGGCACGCTCCGGAGTCCGGATGTCACCCGATCGACCCGCGCCGTTCCCCCGCCCGGCGCCCGGTGTCGACCTGCTGCTGCCTCGGGGCCAGGGAGGCAGCCGCAGGTCGACACGGCGCGCTCCCGTGAGTGGTCGCCTGACGTGCGAACCGGGACGGGGTGACCACGCCGGACGACCGGTCGACGGCGGCGGGCGCGGGATCAGCCGGCGAGCAGGTCCGCCAGCCGGTCGAGGTAGGGCACCTGCCCCTTGACGAGCTTCGCGCGGGCCTCGTCGAGGCCGAACCAGGCCGCACGGTCGACCTCGGGGAAGTGCTGCACCCGCCCCGACCGCGGCGGCCACTCCAGCGGGAAGGTGCCGCTGACGACCGCCGCGGCGTCCAGGTCGCCCTCGCCGGCCCACACGGTGAGCACCTTGGCGCCCGCCCGCAGCTCCCCGAGCGGGGTCAAGGACGTCGCCGGCACGGGGCTGCCGAGCTCCTCCTCGAACTCCCGGCGGGCGGCCGCGAGCGCGTCCTCCGCGTCGTCGTGCTCGCCCTTGGGGATCGACCACGCGCCGTCGTCCTTCCGGGCCCAGAACGGCCCGCCCATGTGGCCGAGCAGCACCTCGGGGGCTCCGTCGGGGCCGCGCCGGTACAGCAGGATCCCCGCGCTCCGTCTCGGCACCCGGTCACCCTCGCACGGCGGCTCAGCCGCAGTCGCCGCCCTGGTGGCCGTGCCCGTGGCCGTTGCCCCGCCCCGGCTTGTCCCGGCAGGGATCGGCGGGCGGCTCCGGCGCCGGGGGCTCGGCGGACGGCGGCGCGGGCGCCGGGGTCGTCGCCACGGGCACCGGCGCCGGGAGGACCTCGGCCGGCGGCGGCGCGGCCGCCTCCACCGGCTCCGGCGACGGCGCGGCGGACGACGGCGGCACCGACGACGGCGCGGCCGACGGCGGCACCGCGGTCGGACCGGCCGACGGCGAGGGACGGGCCACCGGGGGCGCGTCGACGGGGTCCCCGCCCCGGACCGCCGGCGCGACCAGCGCCGCCAGCCCCGCGACCGCGAGCACCAGCGCGAGCGCCCCGGCGACCACCCAGCGGCGGCGCAGCGCGGAGCGGGCGGCGTGCCGCGAGCGGCTGGGCAGCACGTCGGTGTCGCCGAGGTCCAGCGCGGCGTCGAGGGCGCCCAGGGCGTCGAGGGTGTCCAGGGACGAGGGGAGGCGGCCGGTGTGCATCCGGGCGAACCTACGCACGCGGCGGCGCGCAGCCCGGTCCGCGACCCGCCCCGTCGTCCCCCGTGTCACTCCTGTCCCGGCGGGTGCCGGGACGGCGCCTCCCGAGGGGGGACACCCGGGAGGCGCCGTCGTCTAGGCGGGGCGCTGCAGGTGGGGCAGCGCCTCGGTGAGGTCCACGACGTCGGCGTACTTGGCGTCGAGGTCGGCGAGGTTGTTCTCGTGCAGGGCGGGGCTGCGGTCGGCGCAGGCCTGGCGGACCACCTGCGGGCGGAACCCGGAGTTGAGCGCGTCCATCGCGGTGGCCCGGACGCAGCCGGAGGTGGAGACGCCGGCGACCACGACGGTGTCCACGCCGAGGCCGGCCAGGGTCGGCGCGAGCGTGGTCCCGAAGAAGGCCGAGGCGTACTGCTTGACCACCACCGGCTCCCCGGGACCCGCCTCCAGCGTGAGCTCGCCCCACTCCCCCGGCGCGTCCTCGGCGAAGGCGGCCAGCGCCGGCACCTTCCGCACGAACAGCCCGCCGTCGGCCAGGCCCCGGGCGTAGCGGACCGCCGTCCACACCACCGGGTGCCCGCCGGCGCGGGCGGCGTCGACCAGCGCCCCGGCGGCCTCGACCGCCGGGCCCGGGTCGGGCAGGGCGAACGGCCCACCCGGCTCGGTGTAGGCCCGGCACAGGTCGACGACGACCACGGCCGGGCGGGCGCCCCAGCCCAGCCGCCCGGAGAACGCCGTCCCGTGCGGGCCGGGCTCGGGAACGCTCACCCGGCCGCCCACACCGGGCGCTTGGGGGCCGGCAGCCCGGTCTCCTCCTCGCAGCGGGCGAGCAGCTCCTCGATCGGCGGCCCCATGTCGAACACCGGCAGCTCGGCCGGCCGGTCGGCGCGCATGGTGTCGCGCAGCGTCTCGGTGGCCTCGGCGTCGACCTCGCCGTCCTCGGTGAGGCAGACGCCGTAGCGCTCGGCGCCCCGGGGCGTGACCAGCCCGCGCCGGACCTCCCGCGCGACGAGCTCCGGGTCGCGCTGCAGCGGGTCGCCCCACCCGCCGCCGCCCCAGGTGACGAAGTGCAGGACGTCGCCGGGGCGCACCGGCACGCCGTGGCACTTGCTCGGCAGCACCTCCCGGGTGCCGTCGGCCCGGTCGATCCACTTGCGGCCGCGCGCGCCGGGCTCGCCGCCGTTGACGCCCCACGGGTAGGTCAACCAGCGGTCGTCGTGGATGGCGATCTCGCCGGGTTCCTCGAACACGTAGGCGACGTCGACGCCGTTGCCGCCGCGGTGCAGCCCGGCGCCGCCGGTGTCGGCGACGGTCTCCCACGTCTCGATCCGCAGCGGGTAGTAGGACTCGAGGTACTCGCAGGGGATGTTGACGAAGCTCGGCCACAGCGAGTGCCCGTCGGGCCCGTCGCCGAGCGGCCGCCCGGGGATGCCGCCGAAGCCGATCGAGTACAGCTGGAACCACTCGCCCTTCCGCTCTCCCGACGAGTAGTGGCCGGAGTACATGAAGTGCGGCGAGGAGGAGAAGCCGGCCGCGTTGAGCAGCGCCGGGTTGGTCTGCCCGAGCAGCCCGCCGAACAGGTCGAAGACCCGCCCGATGCCGTGGTTGCGGCCGTTGAGCGCCGCCGGGTGCTCCGGCTTCCAGTACGACCCGTCCGGGATGGTGACGTCGATCAGCGGGTAGAAGCCGTCGTTCCACAGGATCTGCGGGTCGGCGACGGTGATCATGTAGATCCCGAAGAACATCCGGGTCAGGTTCTCGTTGATGTAGTAGTTGATCGGCCCGGCCGCCTGCGGCGAGGAGCCGGTGAAGTCCAGGTGCACCTTCTCGCCGGTGCGGGTCAGCGACAGCTTGAGCTCGTAGGGGCCGTTGCCGACGCCGTCGTCGCAGATGTAGTCGGTGAAGGAGAGCGTGCGGCCCTCCTCGAACACCATCTGCAGCAGCACCTTCATGGCGTCGTGGTTGCGCTGCAGCAGCGCGTCGAGCGCCGACAGGTAGGTGGCCGTGCCGAACCGCTGGCACATCTCCACCACCCGCCGCGCGGCGGTGCGGCACGCGGCGACCAGGCCGTTGAGGTCGGCGCGGTTCCAGTCGGGCATGCGGACCTGGTTGAGGATGATCCGCAGCGCGTCGTCGTTGAGCACGCCCCTGCGGTAGAGCTTGAAGGGCGGGATGACCACGCCCTCCTCGTAGATGGTGCGGGCGTCGGTGGGCATCGACGACGGCGTCTTGCCGCCCACGTCGGACATGTGCCCGAACATCGACGCCCAGCCCACGACCCGGCCCTCGTGGAACACCGGCATGACCAGCAGCCAGTCGTTGGCGTGGCTGATCGCCGCGCCGCAGGCGTAGGGGTCGCTGGTCAGCAGGACGTCGCCCTCCTCGACGGTGTCGTCGAACCCGTCGAGGAAGTCGGGGATGGACAGGCCGAACTGGCCGACGACCATCTTCCCGCTCGGGTCGCCGATCAGCGGGAACTCGTCGTGCTGCTCGCGGATGCCGGGCGAGAGCGCGGTGCGGAAGAGCACCTCGTCCATCTCGTAGCGGGCGTTGCGCAGCCCGTTCTCGATCAGGTCGAGGGTGACCGGGTCGACGTCGACCCGCTCCACCTCGCCGGTGGCGGTCTCGATGATCCGGGCCATGCTCACGCCTCCGCGTCGTCGGTCAGGGGGGTGATCAGCAGGGAACCCGAGGCGTGCACGGCGGCCGCGTGCCCGGGCAGGACGAGGGTGGTGGAGTCCATCTCGGTGACGATCGCCGGGCCGCGCACCACGTCCCCGGCCCGCAGCCGCGCCCGGTCGTAGACCGCGGCGGTCACCTGCTCCCCGCCGACGTGCACCGCCGCCTCGGTGACCAGCGCCGACCTCGGGTCGCCGTCGCCCTCCTCCAGCTGCACCGGGGCGACGTCGGGGCGCGGGCCGGTGACGGTGGCCCGGGCGTTGACCAGCTCGTGGTCGACGTCGAGGAGGAAGGAGAACAGCCGGTCGTGCTCGGCGTCGAAGGCCTTCCCCAGCTCGGCCAGCGCACCGTCGCCGTCGAGCCAGGCGGGGTCGACCTCCACGGGGATCTCGAAGCCCTGCCCGTGGTACCGGACGTCGACCTGGAAGCCGACCCGCTGGTCGGCCCGCGCTAGCCCCTGGGCGGCCAGTCGCTCGCCGGCCTCGTCGGCGAGCTCGCGCAGGATCTGCCGGAGCTCGCCGTCGGTGAGCTGGCCGAAGCGGCGCAGCACCGTGCGGGCGGACTCGTCGCGCCGGCTGGTGGTGGCGTCGCCGAGCGCGCACAGCAGGCCGGGCCCGGGCGGGATGATCACCGGCCACGCCCCGGTGAGCCTCCCCAGCGCGTTGGCGTGCAGCGGACCGGCGCCGCCGAAGGCGACCAGCGCGAAGTCGCGCGGGTCGAAGCCCTGCTGCACCGACACCAGCCGCAGCCCGCCGAGCATGTTCTCGTTGACGATGTCGACGATGCCCGCGGCCGCGGCCTCCGGGGAGTCCAGCCCCATGGCCTCGGCGACCTTGCCGACCGCCGCGCGCGCGGCCTCGACGTCGAGGGTGATCTCCCCGCCGGCCAGCGCCGAGGGCAGGTAGCCCAGGACGACGTTGGCGTCGGTGACCGTGGGCTCCACCCCGCCCTTGCCGTAGGCGGCCGGACCGGGGTCGGCGCCGGCCGACTGCGGGCCGACCCGCAGCGCGCGGGTCAGCTCGGGGACGTGCGCGATCGAGCCGCCGCCGGCGCCGACGGTGCGGACGTCGACGCTGGAGGCCCGCACCGACAGGTCGCCGACCTTGGTCTCGCGGCCGATGCGCGGGGACAGGTCGCGCACCAGCGCCACGTCGGTGGAGGTGCCGCCCATGTCGAAGGTGATCAGGTCGCGGTGGCCGCACTGCTCGGCCACCCACACCGCGCCGGTCACCCCGCCGGCCGGGCCGGACAGCAGCATGGTCACCGGCGCGGCGACCGCGGCGTCGGCGGACTGCAGGCCGCCGTCGCTGCGCAGGATCGACAGCTCGCAGGCCACCCCGCCCTCGCGCAGCCCGTCGGAGAGGTGGCGGACGTACTTGTCCACCTGCGGCTGCACGTAGCCGTTGGCGACGGTGGTCAGCGTGCGCTCGTACTCGCGCAGCTCGGGGAGCACGTCGGAGGACAGCGACACCGGGACGCCGGGCAGCACCTCGCCGGCGATCCCGCGGATGCGGCGCTCGTGCGTCGCGTCGGCGAAGGAGTTGACCAGGCTGACGGCGAGGGCCTGCACGCCGCGGCCGGCCAGGTGCTGCAGCCGCGCGCGGACGTCGGCCTCGTCGAGCGGGCGGACCACCGACCCGTCGCTGGCGATGCGCTCGGCGACCTCGACGGTGTCCTCGAGGTCGGCCAGCGGCTCGGGCTTGGGCCAGATGATCCAGCCGGCCAGCCCGCCGGGGACGAAGGAGCGGGCGATCTGCAGCACCTGGCGGAACCCGCGGGTGGTGACCAGGCCGACGCGGGCGCCCTTGCCCTCGAGGATCGCGTTGGTCGCGACCGTGGTGCCGTGCAGCACCTGCGCCACCTCGCCCAGCGAGATGCCGGCGTCGGCGCACACCTTGCCGATGCCGGTGAGCACCCCGACCGCCTGGTCGGCCGGGGTCGAGGCGGTCTTGGCGCGCCACGTCGCGCCGCTGTCCTCGTCCACGAGCAGGACGTCGGTGAAGGTGCCCCCGACGTCGACTCCGAGCCGGTAGCTCATGCGGTCTCCTCCTGGCGGATCGCGGTGGCGGTCATCTGCAGCCGGGCCGCGCGGACCATGACGGCGCGGGCGTTGGCGATGTGCGAGGTCATGACGGCGCGGGCCCACGCGGGGTCGCCGGCGCGCAGCGCGGCGACGATCTCGCTGTGGTGCGCCAGGCTGCGGCGCAGCGACGCCTCGTCGTAGGTGAGGAAGTTGCGCCGCACGATCGGCGGGTGGATGGCCGCGGCGAGCGCGGCGGCCAGCGCGGGCTGCGCGGCGAGGGCCACCAGCCGGTCGTGGAAGGCGCGGTTGAGCGGCACCAGCGCGTCGAGGTCCTGGTCCGGCCCGGGCGCGCCGACCTCGTGCATGCGCCGGGCCAGGCCGTCGAGCTCCTCGACGTCGGCCGGGCGGGCCCGCGGGACGGCGTGCGCGGTCAGCTGCGGCTCGAGCACCGACCGCAGGTCGAACACGCCCTCGAGCTCGGCGACGGTCCAGGTGGCCACCCGGGCACCGCGGTTGGGCACCACCTCGACCAGGCCCTCGGCGGCCAGCCGGGACAGCGCCTCGCGCACCGGCGTCCGGCTGACCCCCAGCCGCTCGGCCAGCTCGACCTCGCCGAGCCGCGCACCGGGCGCCAGCTCCCCGCCCATGATCAGCTCGCGCAGGGTCGACAGCGCCCGCTCCGCGGACGTCTGTGCACGTGTCACCCGTCACACCTCCCTGGCGATTGCATGCAAGGTAGGGGCGCCCCGGTCGGTGCACAAGGGCCGCGGAACAGACTGCCGTGTTCCGTTTCGGTCGTTGCCGTGCACGTCACGGGGGGTGCAGACTGCTCCCGACCCGGAGAGGGCCCGGCCAGGGTCTGTATGCAACCGAGGGGGCACCGTGGGTGATCTGCTGGGGAACGGCCCGGCGCCGCGGGCGCGGCTGCGCGAGCTGCTCGCCGGGCCGGGGCCGCTGGTCGCGCCGGGCGCCTACGACGCGCTGTCGGCCCGGCTGGTGGAGCAGGCCGGCTTCGACGCCGTCTACATGACCGGCTTCGGGACGACGGCCTCGCTCATCGGCCGCCCCGACGTCGGGCTGCTCACCGGTGCGGAGATGGTCGACAACGCCCGCCGGATCGCCGCGGCCGTCGAGGTCCCGGTCATCGCCGACGCCGACACCGGCTACGGCAACGCGCTCAACGTCGTCCGCACGGTGCAGCTCTACGAGCAGGCCGGGGTGGCCGGGATCCAGCTCGAGGACCAGGTCATGCCCAAGAAGTGCGGGCACATGAGCGGCAAGGCGCTCATCGGCGCCGACGAGATGGCCGGCAAGATCCGCGCGGCGGTCGCCGCCCGCCGCGACCCCGACCTGGTGATCGTCGCCCGCACCGACGCGGTCGCCGTCAGCGGCACCGACGACGCCCTGGAGCGGGCCCGGGCCTACGCCGGCGCCGGCGCGGACCTGCTCTTCGTCGAGGCGCCCACCACCGAGGCCGACGTCGAGCGGGTGGCGACGGCGCTGGCCGGCGTGGCGCCGCTGGTGTTCAACTGGGCCGAGGGCGGCCGCACGCCCCCGCTGTCGCTGCAGCGGATGACCGAACTGGGGTTCGCGCTGGTCATCTACCCCATCGGCACGCTGCTGGCGGCCACCGCGGGGATGCGCTCGCTGCTGGCGGCGCTGCGGGCACAGGGCGTCCCGCCGCTGGAGGGACTGCCCACCTTCGGCGAGTTCACCGACCTCGTCGGCCTGCCCGAGGTGCAGGACCTGGAGCAGCGCTTCAGCAGCTGAAGGCGCTTCCCATCGGCAGTCGTGGGAGGGCTCCGGACAACGTCTCGGCGCTCCTGTCACACCCGTCCCAGACGCTCGCGGCGATGACCGGACCGGTCCGTCCGGGCCGGTAGACAGAGCGCCGTGAGCACCACCGACGCCCGGCCGCATCCGCACGACGGTGCCCCCCGGGTCGCCGTGGCGATCACCGCCACGAGCACCCCGGTGCTCTCCCACGCCCTCGCCCACAACCGCGTCCCGGTCGTCTCCCGGCTGGCGTTCGCCACCCACGGCGCGGCGGTGTCCGGCGCGCTCGTCCGCATCGGGGTGCGCGACGCCGAGGGCCCGATCGGGCGCCGGGTGGAGCTGACCGTCGACCTCGACGCCGACGCGACGACGGTGCTCAGCGACGTGGACCTCGTCGTGGACGCCGCGGCGGTGCTGCAGATCGAGGAGCAGCGGCCCGGCGTCATCGAGATCGACGTGACCGTCGACGGCGCCGACGTCGGCGGCACGGCCGTCCCGGTGCAGGTGCTCGCCGCCGGCCAGTGGCTGGCCGCCCCCCTGCCCCTGGCGCTGGAGATGCTCGCCGCGCACGTGCTGCCCAACCACCCGGCGGTCGGTCCGCTGCTGGAGGAGGCCGCCGCGCTGCTCGGGGAGCGCACCGGCGATCCCTCGCTGGAGGGCTGCGCGGCCGGCCCGGAGCGGGTCGACGCGGTCGTCGCCGCGGTCGCCGCCGCGGTGCGCGCCCGCGGCGTCCGGTACGGCGAGGCGGCCGCGGACTGGGCGCACATCGCGCAGAAGGTGCGCACCCCCGGCGACGTCCTCGACGGGCGGGTCGGCACCCCGCTGGACACCACCGTCGTGCTGGCCGCCGCGCTCGAGGCCGCCGGGATCCGCACCCTGCTGTGGCTGACGGAAGGGCACGCGTTCCTCGGCTACTGGCGGGAGGAGCGCAGCGCGGAGAGCGCCGCCACCACCGACGTCGCGCCGCTGGCCGACCTCGTCGACCTCGGCCTGGTGCGGCTGGTGGAGACGACGCTGCTGACCAGCCGCGAGCCGGCCGACCCCGACGCCGAGCAGCTGCACCGCGCCGCCCGCGACGCGTGGCTGGCCGGCGGCCCGGACCGGGTGCTGGGCGTCACCGACGTCCACCGCGCCCGCCGCGACGGCATCCTGCCGCTGCCGGCCCGCACCCGCGGCCCCGGCGGGGCGCTGCAGGTGGTCGAGTACCGCCCGCCCGCCGCGCACCCGGCCGGCCGCCACGCCGCCCCCGCCCCCGGCGCGCCGGCCAGCGTGCCGTCGCGGGTGCGGCAGTGGCAGGACGACCTGCTCGACCCCGCGGCGCGCGACCGGCTGCTCGACCTCCCCGAGGGCGCGGGCCTGCCGCTGGTCGTGCCCGGCCTCTACCTCGCCACCCTCACCGAGCTGCTCGCCGAGGAGGGCGGGGTCGCGCTGCTGCCCAGCGACCGGCTCACGGACTCCGACGAGGAGGGCGTGTCCTCGGCCCGCGGGTTGCCGGTCGGCGTGCTCGGCGAGGTGCTGCACGAGCGGCGCGCCGTGCACGCCGACGTCACCGACGGCGGCTACCTGCCGCGACTGCGCGGGCTGGCGCACCGGGCGCGCACCACCCGCGAGGAGACCGGCGCCGGCGACCTGTACCTCGCCGTCGGCACCCTGGCGTGGGAGCACGAGGGACGGCGGCTGCGCTCGCCACTGGTCCTGCTGCCGGTGGTCCTCTCCCCCGACGGCGACGGCTACCGGCTGACCGCCGACCCCGCCGCCGGCGCCCACCCGAACGGGCTCCTGCTCGACGAGCTGCGCCGGGCGCACGGCCTGACCGTCCCCGGGCTCGACCCCGAGGACGGCACGGACGTCGACGGCGTGCTCGACGCGGTCCGGCAGTCGCTGGCCGAGGCGGGCCTGCCCTCCCGCGTCGAGGCCACCGCCGACCTCGCCCTGCTGCGGCCGGCGGCGCACCGCCGGTGGCGCGACCTGGACGCGTCGTGGGCCGAGCTGACGGCCGCACCGCTGGCCGACCACCTGGCGCGCGCGACCGCCGCACCGTTCCGCGACCCGGTGCCGGCCGCGGCGGTCGACGTCGACCTCGACGAGCTCGCCGCCCGGTGCCCGCTGCCCAGCGACTCCTCCCAGCTGCGCGCCGTCGCCGAGGGGGTGGCCGGCCGCACGTTCGTGCTCGAGGGCGCGCCGGGCACCGGCAAGTCGCAGACCGTCGTCAACCTGGTCGCCCGCGCCGTCGCCGAGGGGAAGCGGGTGCTGGTCGTGGCCGCGAAGCGGGCCGCGCTCGACGTCGTCGCCCGCCGGCTGGAGGCAGCCGGCCTGGGCGGGGCCACCCTGCCGCTGCACGACGGGCGCGCCCACCCCGCCGAGGTGCGCGCCCGCGTCCTCGCCGCGCTCGACGACGCCCCGCGGGACCCGGAGGGCGAGGGTGCGGCCGCGGACCTCGCCGACCTGCGCGCGGCCCGCCGCACCCTGGCCGGCTACGCCGACCGGCTGCACGCCCCCAACGCCGCGGGCCTGTCCTGCTACTCGGCGCGGACCGCGCAGCTCGCCCTCGGCGACGGCGTCCCGCCGCTGTCCCTGCCACCGGCCTTCGCCGCCGCCGCGCCCGCGCAGACGATGGCCGCGGTGCGCCGCGCGCTGGCGCTGCTGCCCGACGTCGCCGACCTCGTCCGCCCCTCGCCGCGGCACCCGTGGGCCTTCGTCGACACCGCCGACGTCGACCTGCGCGCCGCGCACGCCGCCGCCTCCGCCGTCGACGCCGCCATGCGCGCGCTGCCGGCCGAGGAGCACCTGGCGCGGGCGCTGCGCGAGGTGCGCACCCCCGCCGACCTCGACGACCTCGCCCACCTGCTCGCCGGCCCGCCGGTGGGCCTCGACGTCCTCGACGAGGTGCCGACCGCGCGCTGGACCGCGGCGACGACGGCGGTGCTCGCCGAGGTCGCCGCGTTCACCTCCGCCGTCCACCCCGGCCTGGAGCTGGCCGGTCCGGAGGCGCTGGCGCTGCCGCTCGCCGACCTCTACGTCGCCGCGCAGACCGCGCAGGCCGCCCGCACCTGGGCCCGCCGGCAGGGGCTGCGCGCGGTGCGGGACCAGCTGGCGCCGGCGCTGCGCCCGGGCGTGACGGTGAAGCTCGGCGACGTCCCGGAGCTGACCGCGTCGCTGTGGCGGCTGCAGACCGCCGCCGCGGGCCTCGCCGCGCGCGCCGCGGTGATCCCCGGGCTGTCGGTGCCGGCGGGGTGGAACCCGCTGCTGGACCCCACTGTCCTCGACGGGCAGGTGGCGTGGCTGCGGCGGGCCGGCGCGGTCGTCGACAGCGCCCGCGGCTTCGCCGTCGCCCTGCGCCGCCACGTCGTCGCCCGGCCCGGTACCGACGCCGCGGCCGCGACGGCCGTGCGGCGGCTGCGCGACGAGCTCGACCGGCTGCTGCGCGTCTGCCGCAGCACCCCGGCGCGGCTGGCCGAGTGGTGCGGCGACGACGGCGTCCTGCTGCGCTGGGCGATGACCCGCCCCGAGCGCGGCGTCGAGCACAGCGGGCTGATCTCGCTGCGGCGGTGGGCGGAGCTCCTCGACACCCTCGAACCGCTGCGCGCGGCCGGTCTGACCGAGGCCCGCGCCGCGCTGGTCAGCGGCCGGCTGCCCGCCGAGGACGCCACCCGCGCCCTCGAGCACGGCCTGGCCGCCGCCTCGGCGGCCGAGCGCCAGGCGGCCACCGGTCTCGACGCGTTCGACGAGGACGCGCACGACCGGGCCCTGGCCCGCCACACCGCTGCCGCCCGCGCGGTGCGCCACCACCTCGTCGCCGCGCTGCCCGCCGCCGTCGCGGCCCGCCGTCCCGAGGACGACGAGCGGGTCGCCGCCCTCCGGCACGCCCTCGACGAGGCACCGGGAGTGGCAACCCTGCTCGCCGAGCACGGCGACCTGGTCACCGCACTGCTGCCGTGCGTGCTGGCCGGCCCCGACGCGGTCGCCCGGTTCCTGCCGGCGCGGGCGGGCCTGTTCGACCTCGTGGTGGTCGAGGAGGCCTCCCAGCTGCGGGTCGCCGACGCCGTCGGCGCGCTGGGCCGGGCCCGCGCGGCCGTGGTCGTCGGCGACACCCGCCAGCTCCCCCCGGCGCCGCCGGCCGAGTGCGGTCCCGCGGCCGGCGAGGACGTGCCCGGGCTGCCGGGCACCGCCGTGGAGGACGCGGAGTCGATCCTGTCG
Source organism: Geodermatophilus sp. SYSU D00766 (assembly GCF_054049915.1). Taxonomy (NCBI): domain Bacteria; kingdom Bacillati; phylum Actinomycetota; class Actinomycetes; order Geodermatophilales; family Geodermatophilaceae; genus Geodermatophilus; species Geodermatophilus sp. SYSU D00766. Next base: position 2,033 of record NZ_JBJGYI010000061.1, on the reverse strand, counting down.
GAGTGCCTGCGCGCGGGCGTGCCGCGGCACCGGCTGTCCTGGCACTACCGCAGCCGCGACGAGTCGCTGTTCGCGTTCAGCAACGCCCACTACTACGGCAACCGGCTCTCCTCCTTCCCCGCGCCCACGGCCGGGCGGGCCTCGGCCGACGTCGGCGGGCACGGGATCTCGCTGGTGCGCGTGCAGGGCACCTTCCACCGCACCGGCGCCGGCCGGCTGCTGCGCACCAACCCGATGGAGGCCAAGGCCGTCGTCGCGGAGATCCGCCGCCGCCTCGACGCCGAGCCGGACGCGGTGCCCTCGATCGGCGTGGTCACCTTCACCACCCAGCAGCGGGCCTACGTCGAGTCGCTGCTGCGCGACGCCGGCGACGAGCGGCTGACCGCGGCGCTGGAGCGCACCGACGGCGAGGGCGTCTTCGTCAAGGACATCGAGGACGTCCAGGGCGACGAGCGCGACGTCGTGCTGCTGTCGACCGCCTACAGCGCCGACGACCGCGGCGTGCTGCCGCTGAACTTCGGCCCGCTCAACCGGGCCGGCGGCGAGCGGCGGCTCAACGTGGCGATCACCCGCGCCCGCCGGCAGGTCGTCGTCTTCACCTCCTTCGACCCCGCCGCGCTGCGCGCCGAGCAGACCTCGTCACTGGGCGTCAAGCACCTGCGCGCCTACCTCGACCTGGCCGCGCTGGGCACCGACGCGCTGCCGCGGGAAGCCCGGGCGCCGCGGGTCCCCGACCGGCACCGCGAGGAGATCGCCGCCGCGCTGCGGGAGCGCGGGCTGGGCGTGCGCACCGACGTCGGCCTGTCGGACTGCCGCGTCGACCTGGCGCTGGCGCGCGCCGACGCCCCGGAGACCCCGGTCGTGGCCGTGCTGCTCGACGGTCCGGGCTGGGCCCGTCGGCCCACCGTCGGGGACCGCGACGGCCTGCCCGCCGAGGTCCTCACCGGCGTGCTCGGCTGGCCCGCCGTCGAGCGGGTGTGGCTGCCCGCGTGGCTGCGCGACCGCGAGGCCGTGCTCGACCGGCTGGCCGCCGCGGTCGCCGCCGTGCCCGCGCCCGCCGCCGCTCCCCCGGCGCTGTCCGTGGTGGACGACGTGGTCGACGCCGAGCCCGAGCCCACGCCCGCCCCGGACCCGGCGCCGCGTGGGCCGGTGCTGCGGTCGGTGGCGTCGGCCGCCGTGGCCGCGCTGCCGGCGCCGCGCCCGCTGCCCGACCCGGCGACCGACGAGCCCGCCCCGGTGACCCCGCCGGTGACGCTGAGCGTGGTCCCGCCGGTGCCGGAGGAGCCGGAGGAGCCGCCGGCCGACGAGGTGGTCCCCGCGCCGGTCGAGCAGCGCTTCCGCGCCTGGGCGCCCAAGCCGGCCGGTGACCGCAAGGTCCTCGACGGCCTCGCCGACCCGCGCAACGCCCGGCTGGTCACCCGGGTGCTCGGCGCGGGGCTGCGCGCCGAGGGACCGGTGCACCGCGACCGGCTGGTCCGGCTGGCCGCCGGCGCGTTCGGCCTGACCCGGGTCGGCGAGGCCCGGCGCGACGCGCTGCTGGCGCTGCTGCCCGCGCACACCCTCGACGGCGACGTCGTCTGGCCGGCGGCGCTGGACCCGGCGACCTGGACCGTCTACCGCCGCCAGAGCGCCAGCAGCGTCCGGCCGCTGGAGCAGGTGCCGGCGCAGGAGGTCGGCAACGCGATGGTCGCGCTGGTCCGCGACTCGGGTGGCCTCGGCCGCGACGAGCTGTTCCTGCGCACCGCCGAGGTGTTCGGCTACCGCCGTCGGACGCCGTCGCTGGCCCCGCTGCTCACCGCGGCGCTCGACCGCGCGGCCGCCGCCACCCGGCTCACCGTGCACGACGACGGCCGGGTCACCTCCTGAGGAAGGACCCTCCTGCCCCCCGCCACTCGCACGCTGGCGGCGGGCCCCTGCAGGAGGGCCGCCGCGGACGGGGGGGGGGGGGGGGGGGGGGGGGGGGGGGGGGGGGGGGGGGGGGGGGGGGGGGGGGGGGGGGGGGGGGGGGGGGGGGGGGGGGGGGGGGGGGGGGG
>NZ_JBJGYI010000060.1:0-14863 GCF_054049915.1 Geodermatophilus sp. SYSU D00766 | reverse complement strand
GGTCGCGGGCATTGGGTGAGCGAGACCCAGGCTCACCCCCCGCCCCCGGCCCCCGCCCCCCGCCCCGCGCACCGCCGGCCGCCGGCGCCGCCCCCGCAGGAGACCGGGGACGACGGCGACGAGGACCCCGGCGACGGGAACGGCAACGGCCGGGGCCACGGGAACGGCAAGGACAAGGACAAGGACTGAGGGCCGGGGAAAGCCCGGGCATGGATCGGGCTCACCCGGTGTTGACCCGGAGTTGCCCCGCGGCCGACCGCGGCGGCCGCCGACCTCCGCACGACCGACCCGAGGACCCCTCCTGCCCGAGACCGCTCCCCCGCCGTCCACCGTCCGCCGCCGCGCGCGTCGCCCCGTCGCCGAGCGTCCCGCCGCGGACCAGGCCGTCGACCGCGCCGACCGCGCCGCCGCCCGGGACGCCGACCGCGAGGCCGCCCGCGCCGAGCGGCGCGCCCAGCAGCTGTGGGTGGAGGGCGCCGCGCCGGAACTGCCCGTCCGCACCACCCCGCCGCAGCGGGTCGTGTTCCACCTCGGCCCCACCAACTCCGGGAAGACGTACGAGTCGCTGCAGGCGCTGGCCGCCACCGGCTCGGGCGTCTACGCCGCGCCGCTGCGCCAGCTCGCCCACGAGGCCTACGCCAAGCTCGCCGCGGTGCTGCCCGAGGGCACCGTCGGCCTGTCCACCGGCGAGGAGGAGATCGACCCCGCCGCGCCGATCGTCTGCTGCACGGTGGAGAAGGCGCCCATGGGCGGCGAGCTGCTCGTCCTCGACGAGTCGCACTGGGTCGCCGACCCCGACCGCGGGCACCACTGGGCGCGGCTGCTGCTGACCGGCGAGTACCGCGAGATGCACCTGATCGCGGCGGCCGAGGCCCACCCGCTGCTGGCACCGCTGGTCGACGACGCCGGCGACGTCGAGGTCGTCCACCACCAGCGACTGTCCCGGCTCGACGTGCTGCGGGCGCCGATCCGCACCACCGGCGTCCGCCCGCAGACCCTCGTCGTGGCGTTCTCCCGCAAGACCGTCTACGCCGTCGCCGCCGAGCTCGACCGGCACCGGCCGGGGCGGGTCGGCGTCCTCTACGGCGCGCTGCCCCCGGCCACCCGGCGGGAGGTCATCGACCGGTTCGTCACCGGCGAGCTCGACGTCCTGGTCACCACCGACGTCATCGGGCACGGCATCAACGTCCCGGCCACCACCGTGCTGTTCGCCGAGACGACGAAGTTCGACGGCGTCGAACTTCGGCCGCTGCGCACCTGGGAGACCGCGCAGATCGCCGGGCGGGCCGGCCGCTACGGCCTGACCGGGCACGGCACCGTCGGCGTCCTGACCGGCGTGCCGAAGCTGCGACCCTCGGCGGCGCTGGTGGTCGTCGGCGCGGAGGTCGCCCGCGGCGACCGGGCCAGCGACCTGCCCGAGCGCCGGCCGCGGCTGCGCCCCGAGCTCGAGGACCTCGGTGCGATCGAGGCCGTCGACCTGCCCGAGGCGCTGGTGCGCTGGCAGGCCTGGGCCCGCGCCGCCACCCGCGACCAGGCCATGACCCCCGACGACGTCGGCCCGCTCGTCCTGCGGGTGCAGGCGCTGCTGCCGCTGCTGCGCGGCCCGCTCGGCGCCGCCGGTGACCTGCACACCGTCTGGCGGCTGGTGAACCTGCCCATCGACTACAGCCCGCCGCGGCGCACCCGCTGGCTGGTGCTGGCCCGCGCCGCGCTGCGGCACGCGGTCGGCCTGCCGGTCCGCCCCGAGCTGGTGCTGCCCGACGTCCCGGTCGACGGCGGGGTCGAGGACTTCGAGCAGGCCGCCGCGGCCGCCCGGGACGCCCAGACGCTGCTGCGGCAGTTCCCCGGCGTGGCCGGCCTGGACAGCGACGACGCCGCGTGGGTCGAGGAGGAGTGCGCCGAGGCGATCAGCGAGCTGCTGCCCGACGCCATCGCGGTCAGCCGGTCCAGCGCCTGCGTCGAGTGCGGCACCGCCATCGCGCCGTGGTTCTCCACCTGTAGGCCGTGCAGCGCACCCCGCGGACGGGCCCGCGACGGCCACCCCCGCGCCGGCGGCCGGGACACCCGGCACGACGGACGGCGAGGCCCTCGCCCGGGCTCCCGGCAGGGCCGCCGTCCCACCCGCAGCGGCCGGGGCTGACCCGGTCCCCCTCCCGAGGCCTGAGCGCGCCCGGCGCGCTCAGGCCTCCGGGGGTTCGCCCGGGGACAGCAGGCGGTCGTAGACCAGGGCCGCGAGGACGCCGCCGACGACGGGCGCCAGCAGGTAGATCCACAGCGACGACAGCTGCCCGGCCAGCACGTTCGGCCCGAAGGCGCGCGCGGGGTTCACCGCCCCGCCGGTGAGCGGCCCGGCGGCGAAGACCGCGGCGGCCAGCGCGAAGCCCACGGCCACCGGCGCGATCGAGGACTCGGCGCGGTCGTCGGTGGCGACCGAGACGACGACCAGCACCAGCACGAAGGTCACCAGCGCCTCGGCCAGGAACGCCTGCCCCGACGAGACCCCCTCCTGTGGCGTCGTGGCGCCGAGCACCGCCTCGCTGCGGGCGGCTGCGCCGTAGACCGCCCACGTGGCCGCCGCACCGGCGAGGCCACCGGCGAGCTGCGCGGCGACGTAGGCGCCGGCCGCCCGCCACGGGAAGCGTCCCGTCACCGCCAGGCCGAGGGTCACGGCGGGGTTGAGGTGGCACCCCGAGACGTGCCCGAGGGCCGCGGCGAGCGCGGTGAGGGTCAGGCCGAAGGCGAGCACCACGCCCAGCAGCTCGTAGAGGCTGCTGCCGGTGGCGGGCCCGGCCACCACCACGCTGGTGCCGACGAACACCAGGATCGCCGTCCCGACGAACTCGGTGAGAGCCGTGCGCCCCACCCTCGGCCCGATCCTGCTGCCGTAGAGACCGGTGGCCACGGCACCTCGGTCGGTCCTGCTCGATGCCATCGCGCGATCCCCGTCCCCCGCGGCACGCCCTGCGCCGCCTCCCGGCGCGCGGTAGCCGGACGATCACGCGGGCAAACGGACGACCGCGTCTCGCAGGTCAGCGCGCGGGGTCACCGGCGTCGACCGGCTCGCCGGGCCGCTCCCGCTGCACCGGCGTCCCGACGACGCCGTGCAGGTGGCAGGCGGCCGCGTGCCCGGGCGCGGACCCGACCGGCTGCAGCGCGGGGTCGATGTCGGGGCAGGGCTCGAAGACGTCGGGGCAGCGGGTGCGGAAGCGGCAGCCGCTGGGCACCCGCGACGGCGAGGGGACGTCGCCGCGCAGCACGATCCGCCGCCGCGAGCGCTCGAGCTGCGGGTGCGGCAGCGGCACTGCCGACAGGAGCGCCCGGGTGTAGGGCATCTGCGGTTCGGCGGCGACGGCGGCCGCGGGCCCGACCTCGACCACCCGGCCCAGGTACATGACCGCGATCCGGTCGGACACGTGTCGCACCGCCGACAGGTCGTGGGAGATGAACAGCAGCGTGAGCCCCAGCTGCCGCTGCAGCCGGCGCAGCAGGTTGAGCACCTGGGCCTGCACGCTGACGTCGAGGGACGCGATCGCCTCGTCGCACACCAGGAAGTCCGGTTCCCCCGCGAGCGCCCGGGCGATGCCGACCCGCTGCCGCTGACCGCCGGAGAACTCGTGCGGGTACCGGGCGGCGACGCCCGGGTCGAGGCCGACGAGCTCCAGCAGCTCGCGCACCCGCGCGGCGCGCGCCTGCCGCCCGGGGTGCAGGCCGTGGACCTCCAGCGGCTCGCCCACCGTCTGCGCCACGGTGCGCCGCGGGTCGAGGGAGGCGAAGGGGTCCTGGAACACCATGCCGGCGCGGCGGCGCAGGTCGCGCAGCTGCGCCCGCGACATCGCGGTGACCTCGGCGCCGTCGAAGGTGACCGTGCCGCCGGTGGGCCGGACCAGCCGCAGCAACGCGTTGCCGAGCGTGGACTTGCCGCAGCCGGACTCCCCCACCAGCCCCAGCGTCTCGCCGCGGTACACGTCGAGGTCGACGCCGTCGACGGCGCGCAGCAGGCCGGTGCTGCGGCGCAGCAGCCCTCCGGAGCGGATCGGGAAGTGCACCTCCAGCCCGCGCGCGGAGACCAGCACCTGCCGCTCGGCCGACGTCACGACGCGCTCCCCTCCGCGCACCAGGTGGCCGCCCGGTGCGGCAGCCCGCGGCCGCCGGGACCGACGAGGGCCAGCGGCGGCTGCTCGGTCTCGCAGCGGGCGTCGCCCCGCACCGGGCACCGCGGCCAGAACACGCACCCGGCCGGCAGGTCCGTGGGCGGCGGCGGGGTGCCGGCGATCGTGGCCAGGTCGCCGCCGTCGTCGGCGGCGAGGTCGGGCAGCGCGCCGAGCAGGCCGCGGGTGTAGGGGTGCGCCGGCCGCTCGAGGACGTCGTCGACCGTGCCGTCCTCGACGCAGCGCCCGCCGTACATGACCAGCACCCGGTCGGCGGTGCCGGCGACGACGCCGAGGTCGTGGGTGATCCAGACGACGCCGGTGCCGTGCTCGGTCTGCAGCCGCTCGACCAGGTCGAGGATCTGCGCCTGCACGGTGACGTCGAGGGCGGTGGTGGCCTCGTCTGCGATGAGCAGCGACGGGGAGTTGGCCAGCGCGATCGCGATGACCACCCGCTGCCGCATGCCGCCGGAGAGCTCGTGGGGGAACCGGTCCACCGCCCGGCCGGGGTCGGGCAGGCCCACCTCGCCGAGCAGCTCCACCGCCCGCGCCCGCGCCGCGGCCCGGGACACCCGGCCGTGCGCCCGCAGCCCCTCGCCGAGCTGGCGGCCCACGGTCAGCACCGGGTTGAGCGAGGTCATCGGGTCCTGGAAGACCATGCCGACGCCGGGGCCGCGGACCTGCCGCAGCCGCTCGGGGGACATGGTCAGCAGGTCCTCGCCGTGCAGCAGCGCGCGACCGCTCACCGTCGCCGTCCGCGGGGGCAGCAGGCCCAGCAGCGCCAGCACCGAGACGCTCTTGCCGCTGCCGGACTCCCCCACGACGGCGACGGTCTCGCCGGGGCCGACCGAGTACCCCAGCCCGTTGACCACGTGCGCCGTCCCCCGCGGGGTGCGCAGCCGCACCCGCAGGTCCTCGACCTCCAGGACCGGGTCGACGGTGGGTTCGGGCAGGGCGCTCACCGGCCGCCCCCGGCCATCAGCGTGCGCTGGCGGGGGTCGAGGACGTCGCGCAGGCCGTCGCCGAGCAGGTTGAAGCACAGCACCGTGACCACGATCGCCAGGCCGGGGAAGACGGTGTACCACCAGGCCTGCTCGATGAAGCCGCGGCCGTCGGCGAGCATCAGCCCCCACGACGGCTCGGGCCGGCGCGGGCCCAGGCCGAGGAAGGACAGCGCCGCCTCGGCCAGCACGGCGAAGGCCAGGCTGATCGAGGTCTGCACGATGATCGGCGGGGCGGCGTTGGGCAGCACGTGCCGGGTGACCAGCCGCCAGTCCGAGGCACCCACCGACCGCGAGGCCCGCACGTAGACCTCCTCGCGCACGCCGAGCACGCTGGCGCGGGTGACGCGGGCGAAGATCGGCACGTAGACGATGCCGATGGCCAGGATCGCGTTGGCCGGCCCGGCACCGCGGATGGCCACGATGGCGATGGCCAGCAGCACCGCGGGGAAGGCGAACAGCACGTCCATCAGCCGCATGAGCGTGTCGTCGACCCACCGGCCGTAGAAGCCGGCCAGCAGGCCGATGAGGGTGCCCACGACGAGGGCGAAGGCGACGGAGAGGAAGCCCACCCGCAGCGACGTCGCCGCGCCCAGGATCACCCGGCTGAACACGTCGCGGCCGAACTCGTCGGTGCCGAACGGGTGCGCCCAGCTCGGCGGCTGCAGCTGCCGGCTCGGGTCCTGGTCGTTGGGCCCGTCGGGCGCCAGCGTCTCGTCGAAGACCGCGACCAGCACGATCAGCAGCAGCACGACGGCGGAGACGGCGGCGGTCGGGTTGCGCGCGAGCAGGCCGAGGGTCTCCCGCCAGCGCGGCCGCGGCGGGGCCGCCGCGGGGATCGGCTCGGACGGCGGGGGCTGGGCGGGGGTGGCGCCCGGCGTGGGGAGCTGGGTCATGAGCGGGAGATCCTCGGGTCGATCCGGCCGTAGAGCAGGTCCACCAGCAGGTTGATCACCAGGAACACCAGGGCGAACAGCAGCACCGCGCCCTGCAGGACCGGGAAGTCGCGGTCGCGCACGGCCTGGTAGGCCAGCTGCCCGAGCCCCGGCCAGGAGAAGACGATCTCCACCACGACGACGCCGGACAGCAGGTAGGCCAGCTGCACGCCGGTGACGGTGACCAGCGGCAGCAGCGCGTTGCGCAGCACGTGCCAGGTGAGCACCTGGCGGGTGGGCACGCCCTTGGCCTGGGCGGTGCGGACGTGGTCGGCGCCCAGCGCCTCGAGCGTGCTCGACCGGACGAACCGGGTGAGCACCGAGCCGGAGACCACCCCGGTGGCGATCGCGGGGAGGACCAGGCGCTGCAGCCAGCCCAGCGGGTCCTCGGTGAGCGGGACGTAGCCGCCCGAGGGCAGCCAGCCCAGCGTCCCGGCGAAGACCAGGATGAGCACGATCGACAGCCAGAAGTCCGGCACCGAGATGCCGATCTGGCTGACGACGGTGGCCAGCCGGTCGACGAGCGAGCGCGGGTGCAGCGCCGACAGCATCCCCAGCGGCAGCGCGATGACCAGCGCCACCAGCAGCGCGGCGAAGGCCAGCGTCAGCGTCGCGGGCAGCCGCTCGGCGATCAGCGCCGTCACCGTCTCCCCGCTGCGGAAGCTCACCCCCAGGTCGCCGGTCACCGCCCGGCCGGCCCAGGTGAGGTACTGCTCGACCAGGGGGAGGTCCAGGCCGCTGCGCTCCCGCAGGGCGTCGTAGGTCTCCTGGGAGTACCGGGTGCCCAGCGCCAGCCGGATGGGGTCGCCGCGCACCATGTGGATGAGGGAGAAGACCAGGACGCTGACGCCGGCCAGGACCACCAGGGCCTGGCCGGCGCGCCGGAGCAGGTACCCGGTCAGGGCAGCTCCACCGTCTCGAAGTTGATCGCCGCGTCGGCCCGCACCTGGTAGCCGGTCAGCCCGGCCGCCCAGGCCTGCACCTCGTCGGGGTTGTAGAGGTACAGGTAGCTGACGTCGTCGACGATGATCCGCGCGGCCTGGTCGTAGAGGTCCTTGCGGATGGCCTGGTCGGGCTCGGTGGCCGCCTGGGTCAGCAGGGTGTCGACCTGCGGGTTGTTGTAGCCCTGGTAGTTGCTGCCGCCGGTGGACAGGTGCTGGTTCTCGTAGAAGTCCGCCGGGTCGATGTTGCCGATCCAGCTGAGCAGGAAGGCGTCGAAGTCCCCCTGCGACTGGCGGTCGAGCCAGGTGGCCAGGTCCTCCTCCTGGATCTCCACCTCGACGCCGATGGGCTGCAGCTGGCTGGCGATCACCTGCGCGGCGGCCACCGTCTCGGGGATCTCGTCGGTGACCATCAGGCCCATCGTCAGCGGCGTCTGCACGCCGGCCTGCGCGAGCAGCTGCCGGGCGGCCTCCTGGTCCGGGGTGAACGGCGCGTAGTCCAGGTACCAGGGGCTGCCCTGGGGGATGGCGGTCTCGTTGGGCTGCGCGGCGCCGAAGCGGGCGGCCTGGGTGACCTCCTCGCGGTCGACGGCGGTGGCGATCGCCCGGCGCACGTCCCGGTTGTCGAACGGCGGGACCCGGTAGTTCATCGACAGGTAGTAGTACTCGACGCTGGTCACCGAGCCGATCTCGACGGCGTCGTCGTCCTGCAGGGACTCGATGTTCTGCGGCGGGACGTTGTCGGTCCACTGCACCTCGCCGTTGCTGAGCGCGGTGAGCGCCGCGCTGGGCTCGGTGATGTAGCGGAACTCGACGCCGTCGACGGTGGGCGCGCCGCCCCAGTGGTCGGCGAAGGCGGTGAGCACGGTGGCGTTGGCGTCGGAGCTCTCGAGCTCGAAGGGGCCGGTGCCGTTGGCCTCGGTCTGCAGGTCGAGGTCCTCGGCGGCGTTCTCCGGGAGGATCGCCATGCCCTTGAACGAGCCGATGAGCTCGAGCAGGTTGGGCGTGGGCCGGGTCAGCGTGAGGACGACGGTCCGCGGGTCGGGGGCGGTGACGTCGGCGACGGTGGCGAAGCGGTAGGCGTTGGCCAGCTCCTCGTCGATGATCCGCCGGTAGCTGTAGACGACGTCGGCGGAGTCGAACTCGCTGCCGTCGTGGAACGTGACGCCGTCGCGGAGGGTGAACGTCCAGCTGAGCCCGTCGGGGCTGGTGGTCCACGACTCGGCCAGGCTCGGCTGCATGGTGAGGTCCTCGGCGTCCGGCACGACGAGGGTGTCGTAGACGTTCTCCAGCACCTGGAAGCTCGCGTAGGCGTTGGTGGCGTGCGGGTCGAACTGGTCGGGCTGGGCGCTGACCGCGGCGACCAGCACGTTCTCCCCGCCGCCGCCCCCGCCGGTGTCGACGCTCTCCCCTCCCCCGCAGGCGGAGAGGACCAGGGCCGCGGCCGCGGCGAGGGGCAGGAACCGGTTCGTACGCACGCGGACCTCCGGGGGTCGGGGCGGTGTCGTCCGCCTCCGACCCTGGCCCTGTCGCTCCGGCCGTGCCAAACGAGAACCCGATCGTTACGTTCCGTCGACCTCCCGGGCGGGGAGTCCCCGTGCCGTGCGCACGCTGCTCGCCGGAGGCCGGCTGCTCGACGCCGGCGGGGCCACCGAGGACGGGTGGGTGCTGCTCGACGGCGACACGATCACGGCCACCGGCACGGGGCCGCCCCCGCCGGCCGAGCAGACCGTCGACCTGCCCGGCGCGGAGCTGACCCCGGGGTTCGTCGACCTGCACGCGCACGGGGGCGGCGGGTCCTCCTTCGACGACGGCCCCGACGCGATCCGGCGGGGCCTGGCCGCGCACCGGGCCGCGGGCACCACCCGGTCGGTGGTCAGCCTCGTCGCCGCGCCGGTCGAGGAGCTGGCGGCGTCGCTGGCCGGCATCGCCGACCTCGCCGAGGAGGACCCGACCGTCCTCGGCGCCCACCTGGAGGGGCCCTTCCTGGCACCGGCCCGCTGCGGCGCCCACGACCCCGCCACCTGCGGGTCCCCACCGCCGGCGACGTCGCCCGGCTGCTGGCCGCCGCCCGGGGCACGCTGCGGCAGGTCACCATCGCGCCGGAGCTGCCCGGGGCGCTGGAGGCGGTGCGCGCGTTCACGGCCGCGGGCGTCGTCGTCGCCGTGGGGCACACCGAGGCCGACGCCGCGCTGACGGCGGCCGCGTTCGACGCCGGCGCCCGGCTGCTCACCCACGCGCTCAACGCCATGCCCGGCCTGCACCACCGCGAGCCCGGCCCGGTCGGCGCGGCGCTGGCCGACCCCCGGGTCACCCTCGAGCTGGTGCTCGACGGGGTGCACGTGCACCCCGTCGTCGCGCGGCTGCTCGTGGCCGGCGCGCCGGGGCGGGTCGCGCTGGTCACCGACGCGACGGCCGCCGCCGGGGGTGCCGACGGCGGGTACCGCCTCGGCGGACGGGCGGTCACCGTGCGCGCCGGCCGGGCGGTGCTCACCGGGACCGGCACGCTCGCCGGGTCCACGCTCACCCAGGACGCCGCACTGCGCGCCGCCCTCGCCGCCGGCGTCGACCCGGTCACCGCCGTCACCGCGCTCACCGCGACGCCCGCCCGTGTGCTGGGCCTGGGTCCCCGGCTCGGCCGGCTGGCCCCCGGGTGCGCGGCCGACGTCGTCGCGCTGGGACCGGACCGGTCCGTCACCGCCGTCTGGGCGTCCGGCTAGCGGCTCCGCTGAGCGGGACCGGCGGGCTCACTCGGCCGGGGGCAGGCCGCCGTTGACCGTCACCGCGTCGACGGCGCCGTGCCCGACCTCCCAGCGGTCGAGCAGCTGCTGGTAGACGCCGTCGTCGACGAGCCGCTGCAGCGCCCGGGTCAGCGTGTCGCGCAGCTCGGGCCGGTCGGTGGCGACGGCGATGCCGTAGAGCCCCGGCTCGTACTGCGTGTCGGAGACCAGCTGGAAGCTGCTCTGCGTCCGCGGGTCGGTGGTCACGAACACCGCCGGCGGGTAGTCGGCGACGACGGCGTCGGCGCGGCCGGTGCGCAGCTCGAGCAGGGCGTCGTCGTTGGTGGGCAGCTCGTGGACGTCGATGCGCCCGGCGCACGAGGACTGCGCGCGCTCGAGCAGCCCGACCTGCACCGTCCCGGCCTCGACGGCGACGCTGCGCCCGCACAGCCCGGCCAGGTCGTGGATGCCGTGCGGGTTGCCCCGCGTGACGACGATCGAGGACCCGGCGCGGAAGTAGTTGACGAAGTCGGCCTGCTGCTCGCGCTCGGCGGTGTCGGTGACCGCGCTCATGACCAGGTCGAAACGGTCCTCGGCGAGGTCGTCGAGCAGGGTGTCGAACGAGGAGGCCTCGAACCGCACCTCCACGCCGAGCAGGTCGCCGAGCGCGGCGCCGAGGTCGGGCTCGAAGCCGACGATCGTGCGCCCGTCGGGGCCGAACGACGACGCCGGCGGGTAGGACGGGTCGTTGGCCACGGTGAGGACGCCGCTGTCGCGGACCTCCTCGGGCAGCGCGGCGTGCAGCCGCTGGTCCACGCTCACCGCCGGTGCGGCGTCGGGGTCGGGTGCGGCCGGGTCCGCCGCGGCGCCGCAGCCGGCGGCGAGCAGGACGGCGGCGAGGACGGCGGTGCCGGTGAGGGCACGGTGGGTGCGGGTCACGCGAGGACCTCCACGGAGGGCGCGGACACCGCTGCGGCCGCGCGGGAGAGCTCCGGCCACGGACGCGGCCGGGAGAACAACCAGCCCTGGGCGCGGTCGCAGCCGACCGCCCGCAGCCAGGCCGCGACGGCGGGCGTCTCCACGCCCTCCGCGCAGACCGACAGCCCCAGGCCGTGCGCGAGCTCGACGAGGGACCGCACGACGGCGGCGTCCTCGGCCGAGACGTCCACGCCGGTGACGAAGGCGCGGTCGACCTTCACCTCGGTCAGCGCCAGCGAGCGCAGGTGCGACAGGCTGGCGAAGCCGACGCCGAAGTCGTCGAGCGCGGCGCCGAAGCCGTGCGCGGCCAGCTCGGCCAGGCACGCCGAGGCGGTGGCGAGGTCGGCCGGCAGCGCGGTCTCGGTCACCTCGAGGTGCAGCCGCGCCGGCGGCACCCCGGCCTCGGCGGCGAGCCGGGCGACGGTGGCGGCGAACCCGGGCGTCTCGAGGTTGCGCACCGAGACGTTGACCGACACCGTCCACTCCTCGCCCACGGCGCTCCAGGCGGCGCAGTCGGCCAGCGCCTGCCGCAGCACCCACTCGGTGAGCGCGCCCATGACGCCGGACTGCTCCAGGGCCGGCAGGAAGTCACCGGGACCGAGCAGCCCGCGGACCGGGTGCTGCCAGCGCAGCAGCGCCTCGACGCCGACGGTGCGCCCGGAGGCCAGGTCCACCTGCGGCTGGTAGTGCAGCCGCAGGTCGCCGTCGGCCAGGGCGCGGCGGACGTCGTGCTGCAGGGCCGGCGAGTGCGGCGAGGGGGCGGTGGCGCGGGGGTCGAAGACGACGACCCCGGTCGCGCCGCGCTTGCCCTGGTACATGGCGGCGTCGGCGCAGGTCAGCAGCGTCTCGACGTCGGTGGCGTCGGCCGGGTGCATGGCGATGCCGCAGCTGGCCTCGACGGTGAGCGGCACGTCCTCGACGACGGTCTCGACCGACAGCGCGTCGCTCACCCGCTGCACCAGCTCGCGGGCGTCGGCGGCGCAGTCCATGCCGGGCAGCAACAGGCCGAACTCGTCGCCGCCGAGGCGGGCCACGGTGTCCCCCGAGCGCACGGTGGCGGTCAGCCGGCGGCCGACCTCGACCAGCAGCTGGTCCCCGGCGTGGTGGCCGAGGGTGTCGTTGACCTCCTTGAACCGGTCGAGGTCGACGAGGACGACGGCGCCGGGCGTGCCGCGGCCGATCTCGGCGGCGACCCGGCGGGCGAACAGCTCGCGGTTGGCCAGCCCGGTCAGTGGGTCGTGCAGGGCGTCGTGCTCGGCCTGCGCGGCCTGGCGGCGCAGCCGGCGCGTGGTCGACCAGGAGATCCCGGCGAGCACGACGTAGAGCGCGGCGAGGCCGGCGCCCAGGCGCCAGTAGGTGCGGGTGGTGGCCGCCTCGACCTGCGCGGCGACGGTGTCGTAGGGCAGCAGCAGCTCCAGGACGCCGACCGAGCGGCCGGAGGAGTCGGCCACGATCGGCTGCAGCACGCGGATCATCCGCCCGACGGCCATGCCCTCGCCGTCGAGCAGGGCGACGTCGGTGCCGCCGGTCGCGGCCGTGGCGAAGGCGGTGCTGCCGGCCGGGACGACGCCCTCGCCGGCGGGGTAGTCGGGCAGCGCGGTCTCCGGGCCCGTGGCGCCGTCGTCGGCGAAGACCACCGCGCCGGAGAAGTCGCGCAGCCGCAGCCGCAGGATCGAGCCGCGGAAGACGGCCAGGTCGGTGGCCGTCTGCAGCCGCAGCAGCTCCGCGCCGCTCACGCCGGCGGCGAGGTCCCGCCCGCGCAGGGCCGGGGCGATGGCCATCTCCTCGACGACGGCGGCCTGGGCGTGGCCGTACTCGAGCGCGCGGTCGACGGCGTCCTGCCGGATGCCCGCCGCGAGCCCGGCACCCAGCAGGACGACGGGCACCAGGCTGGCCGCGGCGTAGGCGGCGAACAGCCGGGTGCCGACCGCCTGGGCGACTCGGGACCGGATCACGGAGACCTGATCGGCCGGAACCCGCCGCGGGTCCACCCCCGCTCACCCGTCGGGGTGGGGAGCGTCCGGACCGGGCCTCGCCCGGGCGGGAGGATGGTCGGTCGTGAGCACCCTCGCCGCGGCCACCGAGACCCTGCACGTGCCGGCCGCCGTCGACCTCGCGGCGATCGTGGTCGGCGCGCTGACCGGCGGGCTGCTCGCCGCGCGCGAGGGGTTCGCCGTCTCCGGCGTGCTGCTGCTGGCCGTGAGCGGCGGCCTGGGCGGCGGCCTCATCCGCGACGTGCTGCTCGCCCAGGGCCCGCCGGTGGCGCTGACGAACCGCAGTTACCTGCCCGCCGTGGCGATCACCGCGATGGTCACCTTCTACTTCTCCGGCTGGCTGTCCCGGCTCACCGCGCTGCTGGTGGTGCTCGACGCGCTCACCCTCGGCCTGTTCACCGTGATCGGCGCCCAGAAGGCCCAGCTCGCCGGGCTGCCCAGCGCCTCGGTGGTCTTCATCGGGACGCTGACCGCCGTCGGCGGGGCGGTGATCCGCGACGTGCTGCTCGCCCAGCGCGCCGACATCGTGCAGCCCGGCCCCTACAACGCCGTCGCCGCGCTCCTCGGCGCCGCGGCGCTGACCGTGCTCGCCGGCCCGCTCGGGCTGGACCCGATCCCCGTCGCGCTGGTGGTCATCGCCCTGGTCTCCGGGCTGCGGGTGCTGTCGGTGTGGCGCGGGTGGGAGGCGCCGGTCGCCGTCGACCTGCCCGGCCGCGCCCGCACCCGGCTCGCCCGCAGCGGCCGCACCCGCCACCGGCGCGGACGGGGCTGACGGGCGGGGTCGCCCCCTCCCGGGGCAGGATCGGGCGGTGACCGGACCCTCGCGCGAGCACGACGTCGTCCTCTTCGGTGCCACCGGGTACGTCGGCCGGCTGGTCGCCGGCTACTTGGCCGAGACCGCGCCGCCCGACCTGCGGGTGGCGCTGGCCGGCCGGTCCCGCGAGCGGCTGGCCGCGGTCGCCGCCGAACTGCCCGCCGCCGGCCGCGACTGGCCGCTGCTGGAGGCCGACAGCGCCGACCCCGCCTCGATGACCCGGCTGGCCGAGAGCACCCGGGTGCTGGTCACCACGGTCGGCCCCTACCAGCGCCACGGGCTGCCGGTGGTCGAGGCCTGCGCCCGGGCCGGCACGCACTACGCCGACCTCACCGGCGAGGTGGCGTTCGTCCGCCGCGCGATCGACCGCTGCGACGCCGTCGCCCGGGAGACCGGCGCCCGCCTGGTGCACGCGGCCGGCTACGACTCCATCCCCTCCGACCTGGCGGTGTTCCTCCTGGCCGAGCGGGCCCGCGAGGACGGCGCCGGCGGGCTCACCGACGTCCGTCTCGTGGCCAGCCTGCGCGGCGGGTTCAGCGGCGGCACCGTCGACTCGGTGCGCGGGATGATCGAGGACGCCGCCCGCGACAAGGCGGTGCGCCGGCTGCTCGCCGACCCCTACTCGCTGTCCCCCGACCGCGCCGCCGAGCCCGCCACCCGCCAGCCCCCGGACGCGGCCCCGCCCGCGCTCGCCGCCGACGGCCGCTGGACCGCGCCGTTCGTCATGGCGTCGTTCAACACCCGGATCGTGCGGCGCAGCAACGCGCTGCAGGAGTGGGCCTACGGCCGTGGTCTGCGCTACGGGGAGTCGATGAGCGCCGGCCGCGGCCTCACCGGGGCGGTCACCGCCGCGGGGATCACCACCGGCCTGGCCGCCGCCGTGGGCGCGCTGGCCTTCCCGCCCACGCGCCTGCTGGTCGACCGGCTGCTGCCCGCCCCGGGCACCGGCCCGTCGGAGTCGGTGCGGGAGAAGGGCTGGTTCCGCATGGTCGTCGACGCCGACACCGAGGGCGGCCGGCACTACCGCGCCACCGTGTCGGGGAAGGGCGACCCGGGCTACGCGGCGACGTCGGTCATGCTCGGGCAGGTCGCGCTCGGCCTGGCCCTCGACGGCGACCGGCTGCCCGACCGGGCCGGGTCGCTCACTCCCGCGACCGCGCTCGGCGGCGTGCTGGTCGAGCGGCTGCGCGCGGCCGGGCACACCTACGAGGTCACCGCTCTCTGACGTGAACCGAACCCGGGGGGGGGGGGGGGGGGGTGGGGGGGGGGGGGGGGGGGGGGGGGGGGGGGGGGGGGGGGGGGGGGGGGGGGGGGGGGGGGGGGGGGCGCGGG
>NZ_JBJGYI010000059.1:0-15592 GCF_054049915.1 Geodermatophilus sp. SYSU D00766 | reverse complement strand
CCCCCCCCCCCCCCCCCCCCCCCCCCCCCCCCCCCCCCCCCCCCCCCCCCCCCCCCCCCCCCCCCCCCCCCCCCCCCCCCCCCCCCCCCCGGGCAGGGCGTCAGACCGAGACGGTCTCCCGCTCGGGCTGCGGGTCCTCGTCGGGTGCCGCGGGGAGCCCGGCGTCCTCGCGCCGCTGGGCGACGACGCTGGCGACGACCGCCGCGACGATGAACAGCAGGCCGGTCAGCCCGGTGACGTACTCGCTGATGTGCCAGCGCAGCTCGAGGATCATGATCGCGGCCAGCACGCCGATCGCCCACATCGCGCCGTGCTCGAGGAAGCGGTACTGCTCCAGCGTGCCCTTGTCGACCATGTAGATGGTCAGCGACCGCACCCAGAAGGCACCGATCCCGAGCCCGAGGGCGATGATCAGGATGTCGCTGCTGATGGCGAACGCGCCGATCACGCCGTCGAAGCTGAACGACGCGTCGAGCACCTCCAGGTAGAGGAATGCCGCGGCACCCGCGCCGGCGACGGCCTTCGTGGCGGTGCCGGTGGCCGACGGCGTCGCCTCGCCGTCCTCGTCGTCGGACTCCATGAGCTCGTTGAGCCCGCCGATGAGCAGGTAGGTGAACAGCCCGGCCAGCCCGGAGAGCAGGACGGTGGAGTACTTGTCGTCGTCGGCGATCTGCGAGCCGGTGTAGATCACGGCGAGCGCGATGACGATGGCGAGGTAGGGCAGCTTGCCGGCCTTCGCGAGCGGCCGCTCCAGCCAGGCCAGCCAGTGGATCTCCCGCTCCTCGTCGAACGCGAAGTTCAGGAAGATCATCAGCAGGAAGATCCCGCCGAAGGTGTAGATCGCCTCGGCGGAGGCCTCGACGTTGCGCGCGTAGGCCTCCTGGTCGGTGAGCGCCAGGTCCCACACCTCGGGGATGGACAGCTGCGCGGTCACCGCGACCAGCACGATCGGCAGCAGCAGCCGCATGCCGAACACGGCGATGAAGATGCCGACGTAGAGGAACAGCTTGCGCCACAGCGGGCTCATGTTCCGCAGCACCTTGGCGTTGACCACGGCGTTGTCAAAGGACAGGCACACCTCGAGGACGCCGAGGACGGCGACGGCGAGGAGTGCGGCCGGCCCGCCGAAGAGCACGGCGGTGACGAGGGCGGCCGCCGTCAGGAAGACGGAGAAGCCGAAGTAGCGGATCACGGGGACCTCTCTGGGAGCGGGAGGACCGGGGTCGGCCGGTCCGGAACCGGCGGGCATGGTGCCGCACCGGGTCGGCGCTCACCACCGTCTGCGGCGCGGGAGCGGGAGCGGCGGGGCGGCTGGGTCTGCTGCGCACGGACCGGAGCCGCGAGGTGATCCACAAGGGCCTCGCAAGCGCGGCCGCGCACGGTGCACCCGTCGATCCCCGCACTTCAGGAGCTCCGCCCCATGCACCCGTCCCGGCTCCGCGCCGCCCTGCTCGGTTCCGCCGTCCTCCTGGCCGGCTGCTCGTCCGCCGTCGCCGGTCCGGCCGCGCCGCCCGACGCCGGACCGCTCACCGACGAGGTGGGGCGGGTGCAGGTCGACGCCCAGGTGGAGCGCGACGTGCGACTCACCGACATCGCCGCGACGCCCGACGGCGGCTTCGTCGCCCTGCTGACCGGTGACGTGGGCGCCCCACCCCGCAGCGTGCTCGTCGAGCTGGTCCCCGGGGACGACGGCCTGACCGTGGGCCGCACCGTCCAGGGCGCTCCGTTCGCCGACCTCGGCGAGGTGCACGTGGCGCCCGACGGCACGGTGGTGGCGCTGGCCCCCGTGCTGCCCGAGCGCGGCGACGCCGGCAGCGGTGACGGTGGCCGGGAGCAGGACCTCGCCCTGGCGGTGCTCGCGCCAGGCGCCGACCGGCCGGAGGTGGTGCGCGTCGCGGCCGACGCCGCCCTGGGCACACCCGACTCCGGCAGCGGCGTCCTCTCCCCCGACGGCGCGACGCTGCACGCGAGCCTGCAGTGGTACGTCCACGGGGACACGGTCAACCGGCTGGCGACGGTCGACGTCGCCACCGGGGAGGTCCGCTCGTCCGGGGAGCTGCCAGTGGAGACGCCGGGGCAGGCGGTGGTGCGGGACGTCGCGCTGCGCCCGGACGGCGGGCTGACGGCGCTGGTGAGCGTCGACCGCGACACCGAGGGCACCGTGGACGGCGTCGTGCTGGCCTCGTACGACGCGGACCTGCGGCCGGTCGGCGCGCCGGTGGAGCTGGTCGAGCAGCAGGACAGCACCGGCTACGCGCTGCAGGTGCTGTCCGACGGGGCCGTGCTCGTCTCGGTGCTCGCCGGCGACCGGGAGACCGGGACGGCGCAGCTGGTGACCGTGCGGGACGGCGCTGTCGCGGACTCGACCCCGCTGCCCGGCCCGGGGATCGACCTGGTGGTCGGGCCCGGCGAGGAGCACGCGTACCTGCAGCACGGCTCGCCTGAGGACGGGGTGACCCTGTCGACCGTGGACCTCGCCACCGGGCAGACGGTGGCAGAGGTGCCGCTGTGCGACGACGGGATCCCCGCGCCGGTCGCGCTGGCCGCCGACGGCAGCGCGCTGGCAGCCGGCGTCGCGTGCCTGGACGGGCGGGAGTACCAGGACCTGGCCGTCCTGATCAGCTGAGAGGCGCCGCCACCGCCGGAGACGGCCGGTCCCGCGCGAGCAGCTGGTGGACCTGCTGGATGGCGATCGAGCCCTCGCCGACGGCGGAGGCCACGCGCTTCACCGACCCGTGCCGCACGTCCCCGGCGGCGAGGACGCCCGGCATGCTGGTCTCCAGAGCGAGCGGACGGCGCCCGAAGGCCCGGACCGCGTCGTCGCTGAGGTCCCTGCCGGTCAGGACGAAGCCGTCGTCGTCCTGCTCGACCGTCGGCGGCAGCCACCCCGTGTGCGGATGGGCACCGATCATCAGGAAGAGGGCGGCGGCGCCGACCGTGCGCTCCGCACCGTCCCTCCGGTCGCGCAGCACCAGGCGCTCCAGCGCTCCGTCTCCCCCGCCGTCGACGACCTCGGTGCTGGTCCGGACGTCGATGTTCGGGGTCTCCTCGACCTGGCGGACCAGGTAGTGCGACATCCCGGCGGCGAGCGAGGCCGCACGCACCACGAGCGTCACGCACCGGGCGTAGCGGGCCAGGTGGACGGCGGCCTGTCCCGCGGAGTTCGCGCCACCGACGATGTAGACGTCCTTGCCCGCGACGCGCGGCGCCTCCGAAGCGGCGGCGCCGTAGTAGACCCCGGCCCCGCGCAGCGCCTCGAGGGGCTCGACGCCGAGCCGGCGATAGGCCGCACCTGTCGAGAGGACCACCGCGCGGGCGACCACGACCCCGCCGGTGTTCAGCCTGACGACGACGCCGTCGTGCTCCGCCTCCAGGTGGGTGGCGCGCTGCATGAACGCGAAGCGGGCACCGAAGACCCACGCCTGCTGGTAGGCCCGGCGGGCGAGGTCGGCGCCGCTGATGCCGCGCGGGAAGCCGAGGTAGTTGCGGATCGCCGAGCTCGAGGTGGCCTGCCCGCCGAGGCCGCCGGAGTCGACGAGCAGCGTGCGCAGCCCCTCGGAGGCGCCGTAGGTGGCCGCGGACAGGCCGGCGGGCCCGCCGCCGACGATCACGAGGTCGTACCGCGTGCGGTCGGGGGTGACCGCGGTGCCCGACTCCCGCGCGATGTCCACGTCGCTCGGGTCCTCGAGGATCCTCCCGTTGGGCATGACCATGAGCGGGAACCGCCGCGCACCCGCCCCCGCGAGCACGGCCCGCCCCTCGTCGGAGCCGGCCAGCAGGAACCGGTGGGGGATGGCGCAGCGCTCGAGGACCGCGCGCATCTCGTACGCCCGGCCCGACCAGGTCTCCCCGATGACGTCGATCGTGTACGGGGTCCGGCGCTGCGTGTCGGCCCACCGCAGCAGGAAGGTCGAGATCGCCTGGTGGAACTGCTCGTCCGGTGGCAGCGCGGGCCGGAGGGCGTAGTGGTCCATGCGGCCCGCGGAGATCGCCTCGAAGATGGCGTCGCCGGTGCGCGCGTCCCCGAGCCGGCCCCACCCGATGAGCAGGACGCGCTGGGCGTGCGGGAAGACGTTGCGCACCTGCGCCAGCAGGTCGGTCCCGGGTGCGCCCGCCAGCTGCTCGCCGGCGAGGACCAGGGCGACCTGCTCCCCGGCGGCCGCGAGCTCCTCCAGCGTGCCGAGCGCCTCGCGCGGCGAGTCCAGGCAGCAGACGCGGTAGTCGCTCTGGTACCGGTTGCGCAGCTCCCGCTCGACGTCGCGCAGCAGGGCGCGGTCGTCGTCGACCGCGACGATCAGCGGGGCGCTCACGTGGTGCTCCCACACATGCGCCGGAACGTAGGAGGGGCTGCCGGACGTCACCAGGCGCGAAGGTCCCTGGTCGCGCCGCAGACGTCACCGCTCGACCGCACGCCACCGCGGATGCAGGATCGGGCATGGGCCCGACCGGCGACCGTCCGATCCTGCTGCTGGACGTCGACGGCGTGCTCAACACGCCCCGCCGGGAGCTGCCCGAGGGCTGGCGGCGGGGCACGTTCAACGGGTTCGTGCTGTCGTGGGACCCGACGGTGACGGCGCGGCTGCGGGAGCTGCACGAGTCGGGCCGGGTGGAGATCCAGTGGCTGACCACCTGGACCACCGACGCCGACCGGCTGCTGGCCGAGCCGATGGGCCTGCCGCGGGGGTTGCGCACCCACGCCCGCGCCGACGCCGCGCCGACCGGGTTCCTCGGGGTGTTCGGCGGGACGTCGGGCTGGTGGAAGCTGGCCGTCGCCCGCGAGGTGGCCCTGTCGGAGCCCGATCGGCGGATCGTGTGGATCGACGACGACCTCGCCGCGCAGGCCGACGACACCGGCGACTGGCTGGCCGCGAACCCGCACGTTCTGGTGGTCGCCCCGGACCTCTACGTCGGCCTCACCCACGAGCAGCTGGACGAGATCGAGGCGTGGCTGTGACCGCCTACAGGGGCTGCTTCTCGAGGCGCGGCCGTGGGTGCGGGACGGCCTGCATCAGCTGCTCGTCCCGCCAGCGCTCGACGCCCTCGCGGGTCACGTCGAGCTGCGCCTCCAGCACCATGCCGGTGGCCCTCGACTCGGCCTCCAGCGTGCGCGCCGCTCTCGCCTCGGCGGCCGCCAGCGCTGACCTGGCCAGCACCTCGGCCTCCTCGTACTCGGTCTGCATCCGCAGCCGGACCCGCTCCTCGACCTTCTCGTCGCCGAGCGCCAGGAGCCGCTCGTACAGGGACGGCGGGGCGAGGGCGAGCATCGTCTTGAACAGGATCGGCATGCACTCGAGTGCCGTCAGGAAGGCGAACAGCAGCCAGTGCGCCGTGGCCAGCGTCGGGTCCTTCTCACCGAGGCGTCCGAGTGCCGTCAGTCGGGCGAGGATGCCGTCGCTGTTGCCGATCGCTTCGTCGTGCGCGGTGATCTCGGCGGTACGACGCTCCTCGGTGCCCGCGACGAGAGCCTCCAGCCGGGCGAGCTCGGTCTCCTGGTCGACGGAGTTCTGCGCCTCCTCGGCAAGGAGTTGTCCGTACGTCTCCGCCTTGAGGACCTCGAGCTCCTGGGCGAGCTGGTCCCGCTCGGCACGGAGCCGGTCTCGGTCGGCGCGCCGGGCGTCGGTGGCCGGGCCGAAGCCGCGCTGACCGGTGCCACCAGTGCCGTCGATCTCCTGGTTGAAGGCCTGCTCCGCGGCGTTGTACCGCGCATCGACGTCGTCGAGGCGAGCCTGGAGGTCCATGACTGCAGGGTCCTCGTCGACATCGGCCTGCGTGACGCCGTCCGACAGGTCCGCCTTCAGCGCGGCGATCTGTTGCCGTAGCTCCGGCAGTTCGGCGTAGCGGCTGTCCTCGGCCAGCTGCCGCGTGAAGGCGTCCTCCTCCTCGGCGGCCATCACCTTCACCTCGGTCCCGATCTCGGCACTGAACACGGCGAGCGTGAGCGGCGTCGAGACGACCGCGCCGATGAGGACGGCGAGCAGCACGCGCGGCAGAGCCATGGCGAGGGTGCCGGCCTTGCTCGTCAGCCGCGGCGTGGAGACCACGAGCCAGCGGTCGAGGTTGAGGATGACCAGGCCCCACACCGCGCCGCCGACTACGGCCACGGGGAGCCACAGGTGCAGGGCCAGGTGGAGGGCGTAGCTGGCCGACACGGCGGCGAGGCCGGCGGTGGAGAGCAGCACGGCGCCCATCGCGATCTGCTTGCCGCGCTCCTTCGGTGCCTCGCGCAGCACGTCGCGGTTGGCGCCGGCGACCGTCAGCAGGTGCTCGGCGATGGCAGCTCGACTGAACCGGCCGGTCGTCCCGGTGCTCACTGTGCGTCCTTCCTCCCCGCGCGGCGCAGGCTGTCGACGAGCGATCCGGGCACGCCGACGAAGCGCGGCGTCACCTCGACCTGCGGGCGGAGGGCGTCCTGGGTGGCCCAGAAGGCGTCGAGCCGCTGGGTGAGGGGCGAGGGCGTGCCGACGGTGGCGGCGACGTCGGCGTGCAGTGACACCGGGGGCGGTGCGGTGACGGTCGGCAGGTCCAGCTGAGGGGCCTCCACCGCCGCGACGACGGGGGTGGCCGCGGGGGTCGTCGTCCAGCGGTTGCGGCCGGTGACCTCGACGCGCCGGCTGGCGTCGATGCGGACCAGCGCCTCTCCGCACGGCGGATGGCCGCCGTGGCCGTCGACGAGGACGTCGCGCGCGTGCTCGAAGCACCAGCTGACGAGGACGCTCGAGCCCGGCCGGACGATCGTGTGGCTGACCGAGAGAGCCCGCAGCACGGGTACCTGGCCCTCCGGCTCCGCACCGGCGGGGACGCCGTGCCGACAGGCCACGACCTGCGGTTCGCCGCCGTCGGCCTGGCGGCCCTGGGCGGCCTCCTCGCGCCAGTCGCGGATCCAGCGGTCGGTCCACGGCAGGGAGGACGCCGGCCGCTCGGGTCCGGCGTGCTTGCGCACGGGGCCGCCGGGGTCGCCGAGCCAGCGCCAGCCCTTGGCGCGCAGCCAGGCGAGGAGCAGCAGGAGGAAGAAGGACCAGAGGAACGCCTCGGCGAGGTCCTTGAGGAAGCCGGCGACACGCTCGGCTTCCAAGTGGCCGCCCCACTCGCTGTTGTTGGTGAGGGCGACGAACGCGGCCAGCAGCATGACGACGGCCCAGCCGACGACGAGCGGATCGCGGCGCAGCGGTTCCCGGAACATCTCTCCCCTGCCACGGACGCGCCGCACTCGGTACCGACACCAAACGGAACTCGATCAGCTCGAAGTCCTCGGTGTTGGTACCGGGCAGGGCCGACGAAAGGCAGTCCCGTGTCGCTCGTTCGGGTCAGAGCAGGCGGCCGGCGCTCACTGCAGTGTGTGCGGACCCACAGCCGGAGGCCAGTGACGGAGGACGGCGGTCGACACGCCGGCCGGGAAGTAGGCCTCCCGGCGCCGGGCGAGCCGCTCGAGCTCCCAGTCCCACGGCACGCGCGCCGCCTTGCGCGTGTTGTGCCGCGGACAGAGGGCCTGCCCGTTGGCGACGCTGGTCGACCCGCCCCGGCTGTGCGGGTGCACGTGATCGGCCTGCAGGTCCTCCGTTGCCCGGCACCGACCGCCGAGCCAGGAGTGGTGCTCGCAGCGGTGACCCGCACGCCGGAGGATCAGTCGCTTGTCGGCGCGCAGGAAGCACCGCTGCGGGTCGCGGCGGCTCCGCCCGTGGAGGAGGCCGGGGAGCCTCCGAACGACGGCGTGCACGAGCAGCAGGCCCACCAGCGCACCGAGCCACGGCTCCGCCGCGAGGTGGCTTAGCAGGCCGCCGACCACCTCAGTCGATCCGACCGGCATGGACGTCTGAGCGAGGAGCGCGGTCATCCCCTCGACGTCGGGGATCCGCCGAGCAGCCTTGAGCGACTCGCCAGCAGTTCACCCGGGTGTGTGGACGCCGGTCGGCGATAGTCAGCAGCCATGGCAGCTCTCGACGTCCACGACCGGGAGACCCTCGACCGGCTGGCCACGCTGCGCCAGCACCAGCAGGACGGCCGCCGCTCCCCGCACAAGCCACTGCTGGTCCTCCTGGCGCTGAGCCGGCTCGTGACAACCGGGTCGAGCGAGCTGCCGTGGGACGTCGCCGAGCGGGAGCTCGCGGACCTCATCGAGGAGTTCGGCCCGCCGTCGAGGACCGGGAAGGCGCAGAGTGCTGCCTACCCCTTCACCCGCCTGCGGTCCGACGGTGTCTGGACCCTCGACCGCGACGTCCCCATGGACAACGTGAGCCCCCTGCGCGCAGGGGTGACCGGGCGGCTCGAGTCGTCGCTGGAAGCAGCGCTGCGGTTGCGTCCGGGACTGGTCGATGAGGCCGCCCGCGGTGTGGTCGAGGCTCACTTCCCGGCCACCGTCGCCCCCGACGTGCTGGTCGCCGTCGGGCTGGACCCGGAGTTGCTGCGCAGCGGCACGATCGCGCCCGCGACCGGCCGGCGCCGGAGCGGTTCCTGGCCGGCGCAGGTGCTGGAGGCGTGGGACCGGCAGTGCGCCTTCTGCGGCTTCGACGGTCAGGTCGGTGGCGTGCCGGTCGGCCTGGAGGCGGCGCACATCCGGTGGTTCACCGTCGACGGGCCGGACGAGCTGGACAACGGCCTGGCGCTCTGCTCGCTGCACCACAAGCTGTTCGACCGCGGGGTCCTCGGTCTCGACGACGACCTGACGCTCGTGGTGTCCCAGCGGTTCTCGGCCCGCACTCCGCACGGCCGAGCCGTCTACGACCTCCACGGCCGTCGGCTCCGACCTCGTCCGGGGACGCCAACCCCCGCTGGCCGCCACGTCACCTGGCACCGCGGGCAGGTGTTCCATGGGCTGCCGCTGGCCATGTGATGGCACCCCGCGGATGTCAGCCGATGGGTAGACGGGTCACGCAGTCGATCTTGGTGTAACGCCGGCCCTGGTCGTCGATCGACGTCCCGTTCGGCCCGTAGGCCCGGCATCCGGTGTAGCCGTCCGACCCACCTGTCGGAGCCGGAGCGGGCGCGGGTGCCGGTTCAGGAGCGGGCGCAGGAGCAGGTGCGGGCGCAGGATCCGGTGCGGGCGCCGGAGTACCGCCGCCTGACCCCGAGCCGGACGGCGGCGTGGTCGACCTCGAGCCCCCTGAGCTACTACCCGACGACGGGGGACGGGAGGACGAGGTCGACCCCTGCTGGGCGGCTGCCTCCTCAGCTGCCCGTCGAGCTGCCTCCTCGGCCGCCACCCGAGCCGCCTCCTCGGCAGCACGGCGGGCCTCTTCCGCAGCACGCGCCTCGGCTTCCACCCGTGCCTCTGCCTCCGCGAGGGTTGCGTCGTTGGCGGCCCGTGCGGACGTGAGCTTCGCCTGGGCGGTCACAGTCCTCGCCCGCAGCCCGGCCAGCCCATCGGCATCGAACGGCAGCAGAGGAAAGGCCGCGGGGTCGGCGTCGAGGACATCGATGAGGGCGGCGGCGGCGAGCAGGGACTCCTCGATGACCTCCCCCGCCGCAGCGATGTCGGCAGGTGAGGCAGTCGACGACATGGGCGCCGGCGCTACCGCCTGCTCGAGAGCTGCCACCTGAGCCGGCAGCGTGCACTCGATGTCCTCGGCGTAGAGCCCCCGCCCGTCCTGCTGGGCCTCCGCATGAGCGGCGCGGACCGTGTCGAGAAAGCGGACGTTCTCCCCGACCGCGATGGGAACCGCCAATCCCTCTCGCGCGATGTCGGCGTTGATGAGCCTCTCGCCGAGGAAGACGCCGGCCAACTCGCGGCCGTATCCATCCAGTCGCTCGACGTCGTACTCGAGCCGCACGGACGTCCCCGGCGGGAGCCACCCCTCGAGGTACTCGGCGGCCTCCGGCCCCAGACACTGGACCGGCTGGTCGGGGTCGACCGACTCAGGTGTGTCGATGTTGAGCAATCGCACTCGGTGCTGGGCTCCGTCGTGGAGGACGTCGATGGTGTCTCCGTCCACGACGTCGACGACCGTCGCCTGGACGGAGTCGTTCGATGCGACCACCGCGGCGACGGTGCCCACCGCTACCGCCCCCACCACCACCGGGACGATGACCTTGGGCGTCGCCAGGGCGTGCAGGAGCGTCGGCACAGGTCCTCCGGGAAGTGATCGAGAGCCGCGACAGCCTAGGGAGCAACCGACTTTGAGCGGACCGCGCCGGCCCACGGCCGCCCTCATCGAGTGACTGTTGACTCGGATGTGTGTGGCGCCCCGGCGGATCACGGCCTCCCGGGTGCTGTCGGAAGTTCACCGACCCGGTCGCCGACCGGGAGACATCGGGAATGGCGCCGCTGCGACGAGAGAACCGCGACCGCCCTCACATGCGACGGATGCGGCCGAGATGAGGTTCGTGTGGTGATGGCCGCCGATCCCCCACGTGTGAGACCGAGGGCGACGATTCCTGCCGGCCGAGCCGCCACACGACCGGGTGACCCAGGGAGGACAAAGCGGTCACTGACGGTTGTACGTGGTGGTGGTTGCAGAGATGAGAGGACGGGACGGATGACGACGCTCGAGGACCGCAAGACGATGGGCAGCGGCCCGCTGTCGACCCGCTACGACGAGGCGCTGGCGTACGCGTCGGAGCACCACCGCACGCAGCTGCGCAAGGGCTCGCAGGTGCCCTACCTGACGCACCTGATGAGCGTCAGCGCGCTCGTGCTCGAGCACGGCGGCAGCGAGGACCAGGCGATCGCCGGGCTGCTGCACGACGCCGTCGAGGACGCGCCGAAGGGCACCGGCGGCGCCGTCCTCGCCGACATCCGAGAGCGGTTCGGCGACGACGTCGCGGACATCGTGCGGGCGTGCTCGGACGGGCTGGACGCCGACGGCAACCGCAGCGGGACGTGGGCCGAGCGCAAGCTCGCCTACATCGAGGCCCTACCCGGCAAGCCGGCCGAGGCGCTCGTGGTCACCGCGGCCGACAAGACGCACAACGGGCTCTGCATCGCCGCCGACGTCCGCCGGTACGGGCCGGGCTTCTGGAAGACGTTCAACGCCTCGCGCGACGAGCTGCTCTGGTACTACACGAGCGTCGAGCGAGCGGTCGCCGCGCGGCTACCCAGGCATACCATGACCGCAGCGCTCAAGCGGGCGGTAGACGAGCTACTGAACGCCGGCCGATGAGAAATGCGGCCGACGAGAAATCCAAACGCTGGCCGGACTTGAATCGTAGGTTGAGGAGATTCGGCGCGTCCTCGTCCCTCGCGGGCTGATCACTCGGAGGAGCTCCACGGGGGTCGCTTGACGCACCCGGCGCCTCAGAACTACCAGGATGCTCTCGTGTCGCACGAAGTTGCGGCACGTCCAAAATGAGCACCGCTTGCGACCTTAACCTCCGACGGTGCCTGTTCCCCTCCTCGCGGTCGCTGCGCTCGTCGCCTTCGGCGTCCTCGGCGCCACCGCAGCAGCCGTCGCCCTGTGGCCTGGAGCCAGCAAGAAGTCGTTCCTGATCATGGGGCCACGCCTCAGCGGCAAGACCACACTCTCGGAGTTTCTGGCTCACGGAGTGGTGCCGAAGGAGTACGTAGCCACGGGCGGGACCCGGAGGGTCGAGCCGACCACGAGGGTCCACTTCGGTGATCTGAAGCTCAAGATCGCAATCGACAAGCTCTGGGATCCGGGCGGTGAGGCTGACGCCATCCGCGCGTGGCACGACAAGGCCAAGGTCGCCGATGTCCTCGTTTACCTGATCAATTACGCAGAAGCGGCGGATGAGGCATACGTAACTCGGGTCCGTCGAGACACCCGGCAGCTGCGCGATTGGCGGCGCCAAGACGAGCTGAAGGAAGGGTGCCGCACCGTTCTCGTGGTGACTCACATGGACCAGCACGAGCTGTTCCGTGCACAGGAGGGACCAACGCGAGCGGGCGACGGAGAAGACGCCGCGCGCACGGCTCCGGCAGTTCGGGCCGCGGTCGAGGAGATGGGCCCTACCTGCACACTGACTGCCGGCTCCCTGGCCGACGAGCTCGGATGTGCGGACATCGCCTCTCGCCTCCTAACTGCCCTGGAAGCTGGGCCCTCATGACAAGCCTCGAGGGAGCCTGGGTCCAGGCGTCCGACGAAGGCGCCGCTCTCTTCCTTCTCAACGGCAGCACCCTCGCCGTCGACGAGGATGCCGAGCGCCAAGAACTGGTCCGGAGGGTGTCATCCGTCACGGCGGACGGGCGCCGAGTCACCTGGTCCGACGGCACGTCCGTGTGCGTGCTCGTTGGACCCGACGGCACCTACGACGTCGTCCTGGAAGCACCCCGAGCGGATTACGAGGACTCGAGCGGCCGGCGAGTACTGGCCACATTGCTGCTCGGCTCGGTATCGGCTGCGGAGGCCGAAGACCGGCTCACAGTCCTCCGCCAGAGAGTCGCCGAGCACGGCGTCGCGCTCATCGCACCACCCCCGGACATCGGCATGCGCCTGCAAGGTCTTGTCGCCGCAGGACGGCGAGGATGCCTTTTCGCTTCACGAATCTCGGCGCCTCAGTAGAAGGATCTAGAGATGCTCACGCCACGAGATAGCGCGCGACGGCTGGTCGTCGTCCTGACCCAGGCGGGGCTGGACCGCTGCAGCTATGACGACGACGGCGCCGACCTCCTGCGCACCCCCGGCGTGTGGCTGGTACCGGACGCGGCCGCGCAGGAACAGCCGGACGACCCGCTGATCGCAAAGCTGGACAGGGCGGGCCTAATGCTTCCCGGCAACATTTTGGTCCAGATGCCCTACGACCCGGACGACTACGAGACCGCCGACGAGGCCCACCAACGCGCGGCGGAGCGGAAACACCTGATCTTCACGGAACTCTGCCAGCTGCTGGGCGCGACACGCGTCCACCTGAAAGTCCTCGAGACGCAGAGCGATAAGGGCGAGGCCCGTGTCGATCTCACCGGAAGCCGTCCTGCGGTGACAGGCAAGGGCCACGTCGAGAGGAGGACTGTGGAAGCACTGGCCGCGACGATGACCTTGGACGACCGGTACGTCGGTGGCCCGGCAGACATTGAGAAGGCCAGAGCGCTCCTCGAGGCGACCCGACTCACCTCGGATCCCCTCATGGGGCAACTTGTACGCGCGCGGTCAACTGGCAACAAGCTCCGGTCCCGCAAGTACACGGTCGACCTGTCCCGCGAGTCCTCTCGACACGTGAAGGCTGCGGCGCAACTCAAGGTGCCGGGTTTCCTGTCCGTTGACGCGAGTTCCCTGAAGCACACCACGCACGCGCTGAAGCACCACGCCACCTACGAGGTGTCGTTCGAGTAGGCGCCGGACCCGTCCTTCCACGCGTTAGTAAGCCACGCGCGAGGAGGCCGTTAGAGAAGCGCGCTGCTACCAGGTGCTGACTGAAGATGTGGGCGGACGAAAATCAAGAACGGGCATGGCCTTCCATTCACGGCTCCGCTGGCTGGGCTTCCCTGACAACGGCGCATACGGTTCATGCGGTCCAACCGCGCAAGGTGGCGGGATCGCTCCTTTGAGTACGGGGGAACAACGACCCATGCACCGAGTTCTTCTCCAACCACGCGGAACGGTGGGGGTTAAAGGACCCGAGAATTTCGAGCACTCCGTTCGTCGCGGCCTGACTACCGCTGAGTGCGCTCCGTATCTGGACCGACCCGACCTGGACGCGGTGCAAGCCGCCGCGGTAGCCGACGGACGCGTCCGCCTGTGGGGGTCCACCCCCACGGCTCAGGCAAGAAACGAGAAGGCCGTCGCTCTCGAGGAGCGAAGAGTCGGTGACTGGGTCTTCTTCTACGCGGAGAAGGCGTTCATCGCCCGGGCCCGCATCGCGCACCTGCTCCGCAATCGCCGACTGGCGGAGGCGGTCTGGGGGCAGGACGAGGACGCCGCGACCTGGGAGCACGTCATGGTGCTCCGTGACGTTGAGTACGCCCATATCCCCAGCGACGCGCTGCTCGAGCCCATCGGGCGCAATCCCGTCGTCCGCGGGCTCGCGCTCCTCTCAGCGTCCGACAGTGCTGCCGTGCTCGGTCGCTG
Source organism: Geodermatophilus sp. SYSU D00766 (assembly GCF_054049915.1). Taxonomy (NCBI): domain Bacteria; kingdom Bacillati; phylum Actinomycetota; class Actinomycetes; order Geodermatophilales; family Geodermatophilaceae; genus Geodermatophilus; species Geodermatophilus sp. SYSU D00766. Next base: position 1,637 of record NZ_JBJGYI010000059.1, on the reverse strand, counting down.
GTCCGGTGCTGCCACCACGCCGCCACAGCTGCAAGCCACAGCAGTCGACCCGGTCGACGGATATGCGCCGGCGCCCAATGCACTCGATGTGCTGCGACCGCTAGTGGGACTTCCGTTGCCCACGACCACTGGTGGCACCGACAAGATCGTCGGCCTAAACGCGGACGGGCCTGTGGTGACCGGAACGGGAGCACCGAAGGGCCGGCACATCCCGATCCGGCAGGTCCAGGCCGGACTCGATTTACTGTTCCAGCGCGGCCGGGTGCGCATCCACGTCAACGACCTCGGTTTGCACAGCGGCTTTGTCGGGGCGGTACTGGCCACCCTGCCGGACACGTCGGTCTCGCGAACGCCGGCCCGGGTGATCCTGGAATCCGACGGCGAGCCGATGAGCCAAGACCCGTTCTTCGCCACGCTTGACGGCTCGACGACCGTTAAGTTCCGAAAGGAGCAGACTGCCCTCAGGCGAGTGCTCGTCGGCGACCGAGAGACAGCCGAATGTGCGCTTTGCGGCGGCACGTTCCGGGTGGAGTTCCTGGTGGCCGCGCACATCAAGCGCCGCTCCCTCTGCAGCGACACCGAGAAGGCGGACCTCCCCAACGTCGCCATGCTGGCCTGTCTGTTCGGCTGCGATGCGCTCTACGAGGCTGGCTACCTGAGCGTGGATGAAGCGGGAACCGTCGTCGCGGCTAGCTTCGCCGGGCTTCCGGACGCCATGGCGCACCGGCTCGAGGCGCTGCGCGGCAACCAGTGCTCGGCTCACACGAGGCACTCGGCCGACTACTTCGACTGGCACCGGACAAACATTTTCCGCAGGTCTGCCGTCCTCCGCGCGTGACGTCCCTGCGCCACCCCGCTCGGCAGCGGGGCGGCGCAGGCGATGAGCCCGGGCGAGCGGCTCAGCGGTTCACCAGTTCGGCGAGCTCGGCGCGGGTGGCGTCGTCGACCGCGTAGCTCGTGGTGCTCGAAGTACACCGACGACGCAGAGCCACGCAGTCGACGTCGCACGTCCACGTCCCCCTCGGCGAGTACGCATCCGTGCTGAATCGCCGCTCCGTCGACCACGGAAGGACGTCCGCGTGCATACGACCCGGCTCCCCTCGATGTGCTGCAACGGCGGCCGTGCGCCTCCTTGCTCCGCTCGTGCTTCCATCTGTAGGAAGCACGCCTGGTGACCGCGGACAAGAAGCGTGATCGCTCTGCAGGACCGGCTCCGGGAGTTCGCTGAGGTGAGGCAGTGGGGGCGGTTCCACACACTGAAGAACCTGGCCATGGCCCTGGCCGGGGAGGTGGGTGAGGTGATCACCGAACTGCAATGGCTCACCGAGGAGAAGTCGTCGGCGTTGATCGATGAGGGCGACCGACGCGATCGTGTGATGGACGAGGTGGCCGACGTCGCGTTCTACCTGCTGCGGTCTGCGACGTGCTGGCCATCGACCTGCTCGAGACGGTCGCTCGTCGCATCGGGCAGAACGAGCTACGCCTGCCGATGGACCGGGTCTCCGGCCGCGCCGTCCGATCGCGCGCGACCTGCGGGGTCGCCCTACTCCGAGCTGGCCGGGCGTGTACCCGACGTTGTGGACAGGCGGGCTCGGTCCACAGCGTGCGTGCGACCAGCCCGAGTAGGGAGTTCCCCC
>NZ_JBJGYI010000058.1:0-16785 GCF_054049915.1 Geodermatophilus sp. SYSU D00766 | reverse complement strand
CCCCCCCCCCCCCCCCCCCCCCCCCCCCCCCCCCCCCCCCCCCCCCCCCCCCCCCCCCCCCCCCCCCCCCCCCCCCCCCCCCCCCCCCCCCCCCCCCCCGGGTCAGACGGCGTCGGGGGCGACGCCGATCGGGTTGCGGTCCGGGAACAGCCCCGCGGCGACGACGGCGCGGCGCACCGGGACGAGCAGCTCGGCGAGCCGGTCGCAGCCGGTGTCGCCGAGCGCGCGCCAGGGTCCGACGGCCAGGCGGTCGGTGTCGGCCTCGATCGCGGTGGTCATCGCCAGGCCCTCGGCGCTCAGCTCCGCGCCGTCGAGCCAGCCGCGGTCGGTGAGCCCGCGCGCGGCGGCGTCCCACGCGTCGTCGCCCCACCCGCGGGCGCGCTGCAACCACTCGCGGTCGACCCGGCCGGCCGCGGCCACGAGCACGTGCGCGGCCACGCCCGAGACCTCGCGCTGCAGCAGCGCGGCGTTGTGCCCGTCGCCGCGGTGCTCGCGCAGCGTCGTCACCGCCTGCCACAGCGCCAGGTGCGGCCGGTCGGGCCAGGGCAGGCCGGCGTTGGCCGCGGCGAGCGGGCGCCCGGGCAGGTCGACCGCCTCGGCGGCGTCCCGGGCCAGCGCCGCGGCCTCCGCCGCCTCGGCCGAGTCCGCCCACTCCCCCAGCACCCGGCGCACGACGGCGTCGACCGCGGCCAGCCGCGCCTCGAGGGCCGCCGCCGGGGTCACCGCCGACCACACGTCCGGCACCCGGCGGGCGACGAAGGCCGGGGCGAAGTTGTAGAAGGTCGCCGTCACGACCTCGGGTCCGACCGGCCCCAGCGGCGCCGCGCGCAGCGCGAAGTACGTCGCCCAGAAGCCGGTCAGGCCGGCCTCCTCGGCCGCCGAGCGCGTCTCGTCGGCGAAGTAGGTGACCGCGTGCAGCGGCTCGGCCAGCGCCCACAGCCGCCGTGCGGTCCCGGCCGAGGTCATCGTCCGTTCCGCTCAGCACGGCCCCGCTGCAGGGGCCCGCCGCGAGCTCGCGAGCGGTGGGGAGCAGCGGGGTCCCTCATGCCGAGACGCTCTCGGGGACGCCGAGCCACTCCCGCCAGCGGGGGTCCACCGTCCGCGCGCCGAGCAGCCGCCACGCCGCGCCGCTGGGCGTGCGGGGCGGGTTCGGCAGCTTCCAGCCGAGCTCGGCCAGGGAGCGGTCGGCCTTGGTGTGGTTGCACCGGCGGCAGGCGGCGACGACGTTGTCCCAGGTGTGCGTGCCACCTCGGCTGCGGGGCACCACGTGGTCGATGCTGGTCGCCGAGCTGCCGCAGTAGACGCAGGTCTGCCCGTCGCGGGTGAACACCGCCCGGCGCGACAGCGGCACCTGGGCCGGGTAGGGCACCCGCACGTACCGGGTCAGCCGGACGACGACGGGCACCGGCAGGCTCACCCGCTCGGCGTGGACGACCTCGGCGGCGGCGTCGACCGGCACCGCCTTGTCGGCCAGGACCAGCACGATCGCGCGGCGGCTGGAGACCACGCACAGCGGTTCGTAGGTGGCGTTGAGCAGCAGCGTGGCCGACGTCGTGCCGGACGAGGGCACGGGCAGCCGGGGGACGGGGACGGGGTCGCGTCGCGGACCTGGGTGGCCCACCGGCGACGACCCGGACGCGGAACGCGACACGGAGCACCTCCGACGCCCCGGACCGCCATACCAGGGCGGCCCGCAGGGCAGCACCATCCTGCCCTGACCAGGGCACCCTGCGCGCGCGGGAACCCGCGCTCCCCCGGACACCGGCCGTTACGGTCGTGCGGGTGCGCTACCCCGACGCCGAACGGCTCGACCTGGTCGAGGACCTGAACGGCCACCGCGTGGCCGACCCCTACCGCTGGCTGGAGGACCCCGACGACCCGCGGACGACGGCCTGGACGGCGGCCCAGGACGCGCTCGCGGCCGACGTCCTCGGCGCCCTGCCGCTGCGCCCGGCCTTCACCGCCCGCCTCGAGCAGCTCGTGCACGCCGGCGCCGTCGGCGTCCCGGTGCACCGCGGCGGCCGCGCGTTCTCCACCCGGCGCGACCCCGGCCAGGAGCACGCCGTCCTGCGGGTCCGCGAGCCCGACGGCACCGTGCGCGTGCTGGTCGACCCGGTGGCGCTCGACCCGTCGGGCACCACCACGCTCGACGCCTGGTCGCCGTCGTGGGAGGGCGACCGGCTGGCCTACCAGCTGTCCACCGGCGGCGACGAGGAGTCGCGGCTGTACGTCCTCGACGTCGCCACCGGCGAGCGGCTCGACGGCCCGGTCGACCGCTGCCGCTACTCCCCCGTCGCCTGGCTGCCCGGCGGGGAGGAGCTGTTCTACGTCCGCCGCCTCGCACCCGACCGGGTGCCCGCCGGCGAGGAGCAGTTCCACCGCCGGGTGTGGCGCCACCGGGTCGGCGCCGACCCCGACGGCGACGCCCTCGTGCACGGGGAGGGGCTGGACCCCACCAACTACTACGGCGTGCGCACCAGCGCCGACGGCCGCTGGCTGGTCGTCTCCGCGTCGGCCGGCACCGCCCCGCGCGACGACGTCTGGCTGGCCGACCTGGCGACGACTCCGGACGGCGAGACGCCGGCGCTGCGGGAGCTGCAGGCCGGCGTCGACGCGCAGACCGCCGCCTGGGTGGCCCGCGACGGGCGGCTGTGGCTGATGAGCGACCGCGGCACCCCGCGGTGGCGGCTGGCGGTCGCCGACCCCGCCGACCCGGCGACGTGGGCGCCGGAGGCGTGGCGCGACGTCGTCCCCGAGTCCGACGACGGCGTGCTCTCCGACGTCGCCCTCGTCGACGGCGCCGACGGGTCGCTGCAGGTGCTCGCCGTCCACTCCGTCGACGCCACCGACCGGCTCTCGGTCTGGGCCGGCGACGGCTCGGGCCGCCTCGGCGAGGTGACCGGACTCCCGCCGGGCAGCGTCTCGGGCGTGAGCGCGCCGCCGGAGGGCGGGACGACGGCGTGGGTCGGCTACACCGACTTCGCCACTCCGCCCTCGGTGCTGCGCTGGGAGGCCACCGCCCCGGACACCCTCACCCCGGACGAGCGCGCGCCGGTGGCCGGCGCGGTGCCGGACGTGACCGTGGTCGAGACGCACGCGACCTCCCGCGACGGGACGCCGGTGCACCTGTTCGTCGTCTCCCGGACGGGCAGCCCCGACGCCCCGCGCCCGACCGTGCTCTACGGCTACGGCGGGTTCAACGTCTCGCTCACCCCGGCCTACTCGGCGCAGGCGCTGGCCTGGGTCGCCGCCGGCGGTGTGTGGGCGGTGGCGAACCTGCGCGGCGGCTCCGAACACGGCGAGCAGTGGCACCGCGCCGGGATGCGCGAGCGCAAGCAGAACGTCTTCGACGACTTCGCCGCCGCCGGCGAGCACCTCGTCGCGCAGGGCTGGACGACGCACCGGCAGCTCGCGGTGATGGGCGGCTCCAACGGCGGCCTGCTCGTGGGCGCCACGCTCACCCAGCGGCCCGACCTCGCCGCGGGCGTCGTCTGCAGCGCGCCGCTGCTGGACATGGTCCGCTACGAGCGCTTCGGCCTGGGCCGGACCTGGAACGACGAGTACGGCACCGCCGACGACCCGGTGGAGCTCGGCTGGCTGCTGGGCTACTCGCCCTACCACGCGGTCCGCGAGGGCACCGCCTACCCGGCCGTGCTGTTCACGACCTTCGAGTCCGACACCCGCGTCGACCCGCTGCACGCCCGCAAGCTCGCCGCCGCGCTGCAGGCGGCCACGAGCGCCGGGGCGCCGGTGGTGCTGCGCCGCGAGACGTCGGTGGGGCACGGGGCCCGGGCGGTCAGCCGCACGGTGGGCCTGGCCGCCGACCAGCTCGCCTTCCTCGCCGCGGCCACCGGGCTCACGGCAGCGGAGTGACCGCATCGGAGTGACGGAACAGGCGCGCCGGGTCTCGGAGAACCGATACCGACCTGACACCATGGAGGGTGATGACTGCTCCACCCTCCGTAGTCGCCGCTGACGGCTTCCTCGCCGAGGCCGTCCCCGACTGCGTCTCGGACCCGACCACCCTCTGCGCGCGGGTGTACGAGCTCTCCGGCATCGACTGGCTGGCCGGCAACGCCGACGCGCTGATCGCCCGGCCGGCCCGGATCCTGCTGGTCCTGGTGCTCGCCGCGGTCGTGCGCCTCCTCGTGCACCGGGCGATCCGCCGGCTGACCGAGCGCACCGCGACCGGGTCGATGCCGACGATCCTGCGGCCGCTGCGCAACCGCGGCGGCGCCGGCGACGCCCTCGAGCCGGTCGCGGCCCGCCGCACCCAGCGGGCCGAGGCCATCGGCTCGGTGCTGCGCAGCTTCGCCTCCTTCGTGATCATGGGCATCGCCGTCGTGCTGGTGCTCGGCGAGCTGGGGATCAACCTGGCGCCGATCGTGGCCAGCGCGGGGGTCGTCGGCGTCGCGCTCGGCTTCGGCGCGCAGAACCTGATCAAGGACTTCATCGCCGGGATCGGGATCATCCTCGAGGACCAGTACGGCGTCGGCGACGTCGTCGACCTCGGCGAGGCCAGCGGGACCGTGGAGGCGGTGGGCCTGCGGATCACCCGGCTGCGCGACGTCAACGGCGTCGTCTGGTACGCCCGCAACGGCGAGATCCTGCGGGTCGGCAACAAGAGCCAGGGCTACGCGCAGGTGGTCATCGACATGCCGGTCGCGCACGACACCGACCTGGAGCGCTGCCGCACGGTGATGCAGGAGGTCGCCGACGAGATGTACGCCGAGGAGGAGTGGGCCGCGGTGCTGCTGGCCGAGCCCGAGTCCCTCGGCGTGGAGCAGATCCTGTCGGAGGGGGTCTTCATGCGCGTGCAGGTGCGCTCGACCAACGCCGACCAGTGGCGGGTCGGCCGGGAGCTGCGGATGCGGCTCAAGGAGCGGTTCGTGGCCGAGGGCATCCGGACGCCCCCGCCGCTGCTCGGCGCCGCCTCGGCCGCCGCGGCGGGCACGGCCGGCGTCCGATGAGCGGGGACGGGGCCCCCGGCACGGCGGAGGGCCGGCCCTCGTTCCGGGCGGTCTTCGCCGTGCGGGAGTTCCGGCCGCTGTTCGGCACCTACACGCTGTCGACGATCGGCGACGAGCTCGCCCGCGTGGCGCTGACCGTCCTCGTCTACCAGCGCACCGACTCGCCGCTGCTGTCGGCGTTCACCTTCGCGCTGAGCTTCCTGCCGTGGGCGCTGGGCGGGCCGGTGCTGGCCACCATCGCCGACCGGTTCCCGCGGCAGCGGGTGCTGGTCGTCAGCGACGTCCTGCGGGCCGGGCTGGTCGGGCTCATGGCGGTCCCCGGCACCCCGCTGCCGGTGCTGCTCCTCCTGCTGTTCGCCGTGTCGCTGTGCGCGCCGCCGTTCGAGTCGGCCCGCTCGGCGCTCACGGCCGACGTGCTGGAGGGCGAGCGGTACGCGGTCGCGACCTCGCTGACCAACGTCAGCCTGCAGGTGGCGCAGGTGGTCGGGTTCCTCGCCGCCGGCGCGCTGGTCACCGCGTTCGACCCGTCGGTGGTGCTGCTGCTCGACGCGGCGACCTTCGCCGTGTCGGCGCTGTGGCTGTCGGTCGGGCTGCAGCGCCGACCGGCGCCGATCGAGCCCAGCGACGAGCCGTCGTCGGTGTGGCGGGAGACCGGCGAGGGGCTGCGGCTGATCGGGCGCAGCCCCCGGCTGGTCGCGATCATCGCCCTGCTGTGGACCGGCACGCTGTTCGCCAACGCCGCCGAGGGCATCGCCGCGCCGCTCACCGACGACCTCGGCGAGGGCGCCGTCGCGCTCGGCGTGCTGCTGGCGGCCAACCCGCTGGGCGTGACCGTCGGCGGCCTCGTCGTCGCCCGGCTGCTCGGGACCGCCCGCAGCGAGCGGCTCATGCCCGTGCTCGTCGTGCTGTCCCTCGCGCCGGTGCTGCTCGCCGGGCTGGTGGCGCTGGCGGCCGGGCCCGGCCGGGCGGCGTACGTGCTCGTCGTCGCCCTGCTGTTCGTCGCCGGCCTCGGCGCCTCCTGGACGATCCCGCTCAACGTCGCCTTCGTGCAGGCGGTGCCGCCGGCGGTGCGCGGGCGGGCGTTCGGCGTCGCGGTCAGCGGCCTCTACGGCGTGCAGGGGCTGGGCGCGCTCGGCGCGGGGCTCGCCGCCGAGCGGGTGCCGGCCGCCGCCGTCGTCGCGATCGCCGGCGGTCTGGGCCTGGTCGCCGTCGTCCCGCCGCTGCTCGCGCTGGCCCGCACCCGACCCGCCGTGGCGGGCCGGCACCGGACTGCGGGACCATCGGTGTCATGAGCGAGGCGAGCCGGTCCCTGCCCTCGGCGCGGACCTTCTACGAGGAGGTCGGCGGCGAGCCGGTCTTCCGGCGGCTGGTCGCCCGCTTCTACGAGGGCGTCCGCGCCGACCCGGTGCTCGCGCCGCTGTACCCCCAGGACGACTGGGACGGCGCCGAGACCCGGCTGCGCGGCTTCCTCGAGCAGTACTGGGGCGGTCCGACGACGTACTCCCAGCAGCGCGGCCACCCGCGGCTGCGCATGCGCCACGCCCCCTTCGCCATCGGCCCGGCCGAGCGCGACGCGTGGCTGCGGCACATGCGCGACGCCGTCGACTCCCTCGAGCTGACCGCCGAGCAGGACGCCACGCTCTGGGGCTACCTGACGATGGCCGCCCGCAGCATGCAGAACCGCTGGCCCGACGACGCGCCCGGCCTGCTGCGCCCGTAAACGAAGGACCCCCTCGCCCCCCGCCACTCGCACGCTCGTGGCGGGCCCCTGCGAGGGGGCCGACAAACACCCCCTAGAGGAGCCCGGTGACCCCGGTGGACCCTGCCCTGCACCCGTTCCGACGCACCGATCCCGACTGGTGGCGCGACGCCGTCTTCTACCAGGTCTACGTCCGCAGCTTCGCCGACGGCAGCGGCGACGGCGTCGGTGACCTGGCCGGCATCCGCTCGCGCCTGCCGTACCTCGCCGAGCTCGGCGTCGACGCGCTGTGGATCACGCCGTTCTACCCCTCGCCGATGGCCGACCACGGCTACGACGTCGCCGACCCCCGCGACGTCGAGCCGGTCTTCGGCGACCTCCCCGGGTTCGACGCCCTGCTGGCCGACGCGCACGCCCTCGGCATCCGGGTGACCGTCGACCTGGTGCCCAACCACACCTCCGACCGGCACGCCTGGTTCCAGGCGGCGCTGGCCGCCGGCCCCGGCTCGCCCGAGCGGGCGCGCTACCTGTTCCGCGACGGCCGCGGGCCCGACGGCTCCGAGCCGCCGAACAACTGGCCCTCGGTCTTCGGCGGGCCGGCGTGGACGCGGGTACCCGACGGCCAGTGGTACCTGCACCTCTTCGCGCCCGAGCAGCCCGACCTGGACTTCACCCGTCCGGAGGTCGTCGCGGACCTCGAGACGACGATGCGGTTCTGGCTCGACCGCGGCGTCGACGGGTTCCGCATCGACGTCGGGCACGGCATGGCCAAGCCCGAGGGGCTGCCCGACATGGTCCCGATGGAGGACACCGGCCTGCTCGACGACCACGGGCCCGGTGACCTCCGGTTCGACCAGGAGGGCGTGCACGACGTGCACCGCCGGGTGCGGGCCGTGCTCGACGAGTACCCCGGCACCATGGCCGTCGGCGAGGTGTGGCTGAAGGACGACGACCGGCTCGCGCGCTACCTGCGGGCCGACGAGCTGCACCTGGCGTTCAACTTCAAGCTGCTGACCGCCGACTGGGACGTCGAGGACCTGCGCGACGCCGTCGTCCACTCCCTGGCCACCGTGGCGGCGACGCCGGCGCCGGCCTGCTGGGTGCTGTCCAACCACGACCGCCCGCGGCACGTGACCCGCTACGGCGGCGGCGAGGCCGGCACCCGGCGGGCGCGGGCGGCGGCGCTGCTGCAGCTGGCGCTGCCCGGCGCGGCCTACGTCTACAACGGCGACGAGCTCGGCATGCCCGACGTCGACCTGCCCGACGAGGCGCTGCAGGACCCGATCTGGGAGCGCTCGGGCCACACCGAGCGCGGCCGCGACGCCTGCCGGATCCCGGTGCCGTGGTCGGGCACCGAGCCGTCCTACGGCTTCTCCGCCCGGCCCGACACCTGGCTGCCGATGCCCGCGGGCTGGGGTCCGCTGACCGCCGAGGCGCAGGCCGCCGACCCGGCGTCGGTGCTCTCGCTGTACCGGGCGGCGCTGCGCCTGCGCCGGTCCTCGCCGCTGTTCGCCGGGGAGTCCCTCGAGTGGCTGCCGGCGCCGGAGGGCTGCCTGGCGTTCCGCCGCCCGGGCGGGCTGGTGTGCCTGGTCAACGCCTCCGCGCGCGCCGTGCCGCTGCCCGAGGGCGCGGTCCTGCTGGCCAGCGAGGACGTCTCCGGGGGCGTCGTGCCGGCCGACACGGCGGTCTGGCTGCACGCCTAGGGGAAGGACCTCCCTGCACCTCACCGGCCCTCCGCTCGGGGGGTCGGTGAGGTCGGCCACGGGTAGGATCGGTCCCGGTACCCAGCGTCGCGGGGACGCTGCCAGCACGGTCCCTCGGCCCTGGTCGCGGGACCCGGTCCGGGGGAGGCCCGCCCGCTCATGACGTTGCTGCAGGTCCAGGGACTGACCAAGTCCTACGGGGCCAGGCGGGTCCTGCGCGAGGTCTCCTTCGCCGTCGACGAGGGCGAGGTCGTCGGGCTCGTCGGCACCAACGGGGCGGGCAAGTCCACCCTCGGCGACATCGTCGCCGGCCTCACCCCGGCCGACGGCGGGTCGATGACGCTGCAGGGCTCCCCGTTCGCGCCGCTGTCCGCCGACGACGCCCGCCACCTCGGCGTCGGCGTCGTCGAGCAGCTCGTCCGGATCGACCCCGTCCTCACCGTCGCCCAGGCGGTGTTCCGCGGCACGCCCCAGGCGGCCCGCCCGCAGGCGGAGCTGCGCCGGCAGGCCCAGGTGCTGCTCGCCGAGGTCGCCCTCGACGTCGACCCCGACACCCTCGTCGGCGACCTGCCGCACTTCGTGCACGGGCTGGTGGAGACCGCCCGCGTGCTCGCCGAGGACACCCGGCTGGTCGTGCTCGACGAGGTGTCGGCCGCGCTGCTGCCCCTGGAGGTCTCGCGGCTGCACGCCGTCACCGGCCGGCTGAGCCGGCAGGGCCGCGGCGTGCTCTACATCAGCCACCGGCTGCCCGAGATGCTCGAGGTGGTCGACCGGGTGCTGGTCCTGCGCGAGGGCCGGATCGCCCTCGACAGCCCGAGCGCCGACCTCGACCCCGAGCGGCTGGCCGCCGAGACGGTCGGCGCGCCGGTGTCCCCGCCGGCGCCGCGGGTCGCGTCGGTGGTCCCGCCGGTGCCGCAGGACGACGCCCCCGCGCCCGTCGACGGCGAGGAGGTCGCCCTGCAGGTGCGCAACCTGCGGGTGCCCGGCCGGGTCGAGGGCGTCGACCTGGTGCTGCGCCGCGGCGAGGTGGTCGGGCTGACCGGGCACCGCGCCTCCGGCGTCACCGAGATCGCCGACGCGCTGTCCGGGGAGCTGCCCGCCGTCACCGACGAGCTGCTGCTGCACGGCGAGCCCCGGTCGCTGGGCGCGGCCGACGAGTGCCCGCTGCGGCTGCCGGCCTACCACCCCGACCAGGACGCCTACGGCGTCGACCCCGGGGAGACGATCGCCCGCACCCTCACCCGGCAGGCCTGGGGCGCGCTCACCGACATCCGCGAGGAGATCGCGACGCTGCGCGGGGTCATCCGCACGGTGCACCAGTTCGACGTGAAGACGCTGAGCATCCGCACCGTCTTCGGCGCGCTGTCCGGCGGCGACCAGCACAAGCTGGCGCTGGCCCGGTGGATGGCCTCGGCCCGCGACGTCGTCGTGCTGCACGAGCCCACCCGCGGCCTCGACGTCCGGGCCCGCGCCCAGGTGCGCCGGCTGCTCGACGAGGCCACCGCGCACGGGACGTCGGTCGTCGTCGTCTCCGTCGACCCCGACGAGCTGGCCGAGTGCTGCGACCGCGTCGGCATCGTCTCCGGCGGCCGGGTCGCGCGCTGGATCGACACCCGCGAGCTCGCCGTCGACGCCGTCCGCGACCGCATCGTCGAGGCCGCCACGGCCGCGTGACCGAGCACCCCACCGAGCGGTCCTGCGCTCGGTGGGGTGCCGGTCCCTCGTCAGACGGCGACGGTGCTCGCGACCGCGCGCAGCTTGTGCCGGGCGAGGGCGAGGTTCGCCGTCACGCGGTTGAGCGCCAGGTAGATGAACAGGCCCGAGTTGTTCTGGCCCTTGAGCACGTTGATCAGGTGGTACTGGTTCTGCAGCGTGATCAGGATGTCCTCGATCTCGTCCTTGAGCTCGAGGTCCTGGATGGTGCGCAGCTTGGCGCGCACCACGTTCGAGTTCCCGGCAGCCGCGACGTTCAGGTCGAACCCGGGCGTGCCGCCGCTCGCGAGGGCCATGCCGCTGTCGATGTCCACGATCGCGGCGCCGCTGGCGCCCTCGATCGCGAGCAGGTCGGCGATGATGTTGTCCAGCTGTGCCACGGGGAGGGCTCCTGTCGTCTCGATGGGAGGACGCAGCAGCGGGCTGCTGCGCGCCGGGTCGGGGGGTGACCCGGGTCGGCCGGAGGGACCGGACGTCTGTGTGTGCACGGGGCGCGGACCGGGCGCCGCCGGCCGGGACCCGTCGTCCGGGGCCCGGGCGCGGGGCTCCGTGGGCCGTTCACGTGGTGTGGTGCGTCCCCACGTCCACAGCGACGCCCACCACCCGGTTGCCATGCCTGTCGTTCCGCCTTCGCCGAGGGGCTCAGGACCCCAGACAACACGGGTCCCCGGAGCCCGGCAAACCGGCCGGCGTTCCTGCAGGTGAGCGCGCCGACACTGTCGGCGACCGTCTCCGGGGTCCCCCGTCCGGTCGACGACCTGCCCGGCCCGCCGCTCCGGCGCCGTCCTCCGGTACCTTCCGCCGAGACCGCGCGGGCCGCCGCCCGCTGCCTCTCGGAGGAGACACCGTGAAGACCCGGGACCTCGCCTACGTCGCCCTCTTCGCCGCGATCATCGCGGTGCTGGGCACACTGCCGGCCATCCCCGTCGGCCCGGTGCCGATCACCGCGCAGACGCTCGGCGTGATGCTCGCCGGCGCCGTCCTGGGCGCCCGCCGCGGCTCCCTCGCCGTCCTGCTGTTCCTGGTCCTGGTGGCCGTCGGGCTGCCGCTGCTGTCCAGCGGCGCGGGCGGCCTCGCCCCCTTCGCCGGCCCGACGGCGGGCTACCTGTTCAGCTGGCCGGTGGCCGCGTTCGTGATCGGCTGGCTGACCGAGCGCACCTGGGACCGGTACAACGTCCTGGTCGGCACGGTGGTCAACGTCGTCGGCGGCATCGTGGTGGTCTACGCGATCGGGGTCCCCGTGCTCAAGGCCGTCGTCGGGCTGCCGTGGGCCGAGGCGTTCTGGTCCGGCGCCGCGGTCTTCATCCCGGGCGACCTGTTCAAGGCCTTCGTCGCCGCGGCCGTCGCCGACGTCGTCCGGCGCAGCTACCCGGTCATCGAGCGTCCCCGGCGGGCCGCCGGCGCCCGGTGAGATTCCGCCGTCCCGGGGCGGCGCCGCCGGGCGACGACGTCGCCGACCCCGCGCGCGGCATCGAGCTGCGCGGCGTGGGGCACCGGTACGGGGACCGGGTGGTGCTCGACGGCCTCGACCTGACGCTCACCGAGCGGCGCGTCGGCGTGATCGGCGCCAACGGCTCGGGCAAGAGCACGTTCGCCCGGCTGCTCAACGGCCTGGTCGTGCCGAGCGAGGGCCGGGTGCTCGTCGACGGACTGGACACCCGCACCCAGGTGCGCGCCGTGCGCCGCCGGGTCGGGTTCGTGTTCCAGGACCCCGACGCGCAGATCGTGCACCCGACGGTGGCCGAGGACGTCGCCTACGGGCTGGAGAACCAGGGCGTCCCGCCCGACGAGCGCGCCGCCCGCACCGCCGAGGCGCTGCAGCGCCACGGCCTGGCCGGGCACGCCGACCACCCGGCCCACCTGCTCTCCGGCGGGCAGAAGCAGCTGCTGGCCATCGCCGGCGTGCTGGTCATGCGCCCGGCCCGCATCGTGTTCGACGAGCCGACCACCCTGCTGGACCTGGTCAACGCCCGCCGCGTGGCCGAGCTGATCGCCGGGCTCGAGCAGCAGGTGGTCGTGGTCACCCACCAGCTGGACCTGCTCGACGACTTCGACCGCGTGCTGGTCGTCGACGGCGGCCGGGTCGTCGAGGACGCCGCCCCGGGCCCGGCCGTGGCCGCCTACCGCGCGCTGATGGCGGTCCGGTGACCCTCACCCTCTACGTCCCCGGAGCCGGTCTGGTGCACCGGCTCCCGGCCGGGGCCAAGCTGCTGGCCCTGGTCGTGCTCGCCGTGGCGCTGTTCGCCCTGCCCTCGGTGACGGCGGCCGCCGCCGCGCTGGCGGGCGTGGTCGCCGTCGGGCTGCTGGTGGCCCGGCTGCCGGCGGCCGTGCTGGCCCGGCAGGCGCGTGCGGTCGTGTGGTGGCTCCTGGCGCTGCTGGTGGTCCACGCGGTGACCACGGACCTGCGCACCGGCACCCACGTCGCGCTGCGCCTGCTCACGCTGGTGCTCGCCGCGGCCGTGGTGACCGCGACGACGCGGGTGAGCGAGATGGTCCGGGTGGTCGAGCGGCTGTGCGCCCCGCTGCGGCTGGTCGGCGTCCGGCCGGCGCGGGTCGGGCTGGCCATCGCCATGGCGCTGCGGTTCATCCCCGTGCTCGTCGAGCGCGCCGACCGGATCCGGGCCGCCCAGGCCGCGCGCGGCGGCACGGCGCGCGGGGTCCGCGCCCTGCGGACGACGGTGGCACCGCTGCTGGTGCAGGTGCTGCAGATGGCCCACGACGTCAGCGAGGCGCTCGACGCCCGCGGTGCCGACGACGACCCGTCCCCTCGCCGCCGCTCCCCGGAGGTCCCGTGACCGGCACGCTGACCGAGATCTGGCTGACGCCGACGGCGGCCGCGCCGATGCGGCGGGTGACCTCCGCGCGGCTGGTGGCCGGCCGGGGGCTCGAGGGCGACCGCTACGCCCTCGGCGGCGGCACGTGCGCGCAGGACCCGGACCTGGAGAAGCAGCTGACGCTCATCGACGCCGCCGACGTCGCCGCGGTCGCCGCCGAGGTGGGCGCCCCCCTGACGCCTGGGGACACCCGCCGCAACCTGGTCACCACCGGCATCGAGCTCCCGTCGCTGGTCGGCCGCTGGTTCGCCGTGGGGGACGCGCTGCTCTTCGGCGCCAAGCGCTGCCCGCCGTGCACCCACCTCGAGCGGCTGACCGGCGTGCGGCTGGTCAAGGCGATGGTGCACCGCGGCGGGGTCAACGCGGGGGTGTTCACCGGCGCGGAGGTCGCCGAGGGCGCCGTCGTCCGGCTGGTGCCGGAGGAGGAGGCGGCCGAGCGCGGGATGCCCACCGGCGCCGAGCGGCCGGTGCCGCGGGTCGTGTGACGGGCCGGCAGCCTCCGCGGAACCTCCGCGCCGCGCGGCCCGTGGTACCGGTGTGGACACCCTCCGGACACTGCTGAACCTGGTCTGGCTCGTCCTGCACGGCTGGGTGCTGGCGCTGGCCTACGCCCTCGCCGGCGCCATCGCCTGCCTGCTGGTCGTCACCATCCCCTTCGGCATCGCCGCGTTCCGGCTCGCCGGGTTCGTGGTGTGGCCCTTCGGGCGGACGACGGTGCGGGCGCCGGGCGCCGGGGTGGCCTCGGCGGTGGGCAACCTGCTGTGGTTCCTCGTCGCCGGGTGGTGGCTGGCGCTGCTGCACGTCGTCGCCGGGATCGCGTTCTGCCTGACGGTCATCGGCATCCCCTTCGGCGTCGCGTCCTTCAAGCTCGCCGCCGTCGGGCTGTTCCCGCTGGGCAAGCGGGTGGTCGAGACCGCGCCGCCGCGCGACTGGATGCACGCGGGCAGCTCCGTCGCCTACGCCGCCCCGGTCCGCTGACCCCGGGCGTCACTCCCCCGGCTCGTCGGCCCAGCGCTCGAGGAACTCCTTCTCGTCCGCGCTGAGCCGGCGCGGGCGGTTGATGGTGAAGTCGAAGGGCACCAGCAGCGTGCTGCCGGTGACGGCGAGCCGCTCGTGGTCGAAGACCTCGTAGTGGCACGTGAACGAGGCCGCCCGCACGTCCGACACCCACAGCTGGACGTCGAGCGGGCGGGCCGAGTAGACGACCGGGAGCTTGTAGCGGATCTCGTGCGCGGCGACGACGGTGCCGCGGCGCAGCCCGGTGCGCTCCTCCAGGGAGGCGCGCTCGAAGAACAGCGCCACGCGGGCCATCTCGAAGTACTGCAGGTGGACGACGTTGTTCACGTGGCCGTAGGCGTCCATGTCCGACCAGCGCATCGGGACCTGCACCGTGTACCGCACGGTGCGACACCCTGCCGCACCGCCGCTGACGACGTCGACCGCGCCTGGTTCGCCCGCGCTGTGTGCACACACCGCGCCGCAGAGCACCTTCCCGCCGCGGTGCGTGCACATCCGGTGCTCGGGGCGCCGGGGGAGCGCGCACCGCCCTACCGTCCTGGGCGTGGACGGGTGGGACGACGGTGCTGCGGGCGTCGTCGTGCTGCCCTCGGGTCGCCGGGTGCGCGGTCGCGGCCTGCGCGCACCACTCCCCGCCGGGCCGCTGCCGTCCTTCGGCGTCCACCTGCTGGGGCGGCCCCCGGCGGACCCCGGCTGGGAGGTCCGCTGGGTGCGCTGGCCGGACTTCCGGCTGCCCGCCGACCCCGACGCGTTGCGCGCGGCGCTGGTCGAGGCGTGGGAGCGGTCGGCGGGTGAGCGGGTGGAGGTCGCCTGCGGCGGCGGGACGGGGCGGACCGGGACGGCGCTGGCGTGCCTGGCCGTCCTCGACGGCGTGCCGGCGGGCGAGGCCGTGGCGTTCGTCCGCCGCGTGTACCGGCCGCGCGCGGTCGAGACGCGCCGCCAGGCCCGCTTCGTCGTCGCCTTCGGCGGCTGAGACGCCACCGGCCGGCCGGAGCGGGTGCTCCGGCCGGCCAGGCGACGTACTGGAACGGCCCCGCTGCAGGGGCCCGCGCCGAGCGTCAGCGAGGCGTGGGGGGCAGCGGGGTCCTTCTAGTCGCGGGTGAGCTTGCGGTAGGTGGCCCGGTGCGGACGCGCCGCCTCGGGGCCGAGCCGCTGCACCTTGTTCTTCTCGTAGTCGGCGAAGTTGCCCTCGAACCAGAACCACTTCGAGTCGCCCTCGTAGGCGAGGATGTGGGTGGCCACGCGGTCGAGGAACCACCGGTCGTGGCTGACGACCACGGCGCAGCCGGGGAACTCCAGCAGCGCCGACTCGAGGCTGGTGAGCGTCTCGACGTCGAGGTCGTTGGTGGGCTCGTCGAGCAGCAGCAGGTTGCCGCCCTGCTTGAGGGTGAGCGCCAGGTTCAGCCGGTTGCGCTCACCGCCGGACAGCACGCCGGCCGGCTTCTGCTGGTCGGGGCCCTTGAACCCGAACGCCGCGACGTAGGCCCGCGAGGGCATCTCGACGTTGCCGACCTTGATGTGGTCCAGGCCGTCGGAGACGACCTCCCACAGCGTCTTCTTGGGGTCGATGCCGCTGCGGGTCTGCTCGACGTAGGAGATCTTGACCGTCTCGCCGACCTTGATCTCGCCGTCGTCGGGCTTCTCCTCGCCGACGAGCATCTTGAACAGCGTGGTCTTGCCCGCGCCGTTGGGGCCGACGACGCCGACGATGCCGTTGCGCGGCAGCGTGAAGGACAGGTCGTCGATGAGGATCCGGTCGCCGAAGCCCTTGGTGAGGTCCTGGCTCTCGACGACGACGTTGCCCAGCCGCGGGCCCGGCGGGATCTGGATCTCCTCGAAGTCCAGCTTGCGGTACTTGTCGGCCTCCGCGGCCATCTCCTCGTAGCGGGCGAGGCGGGCCTTGCTCTTCGCCTGCCGCGCCTTCGCGCCGGAGCGCACCCACTCCAGTTCCTCGGCCAGCCGCTTCTGCCGCTTGGCGTCCTTGGCGCCCTCGACCTTGAGGCGGGTGGCCTTGGTCTCCAGGTAGGTGGAGTAGTTGCCCTCGTAGGGGTAGGCCCGGCCGCGGTCGAGCTCGAGGATCCACTGGGCGACGTTGTCGAGGAAGTACCGGTCGTGGGTGACGGCGACGACGGTGCCGGCGTACTTCTCCAGGTGCTGCTCGAGCCAGGCCACGCTCTCGGCGTCGAGGTGGTTGGTGGGCTCGTCGAGCAGCAGCAGGTCCGGCGCCTCGAGCAGCAGCTTGCACAGCGCCACGCGGCGGCGCTCACCGCCGGAGAGGACGGTGACGTCCGCGTCGCCCGGCGGGCAGCGCAGGGCGTCCATCGCCTGCTCGATGCGGGCGTCGAGCTCCCAGCCGTCGTGCTGCTCGATGACCTCCATGAGCTCGCCCTGCTCGGCCAGCAGCGCGTCGAAGTCGGCGTCGGGCTCGCCCATCGCCGCGCTGACCTCCTCGAAGCGGGTCAGAGCGTCGCGCAGCGGCTTGACCGCCTCCTCGACGTTGCCGCGCACGTCGAGCTCCTCGTTGAGCGGCGGCTCCTGCTGGAGCATGCCGACCGTGGCGTCCGGGGCGAGGACGGTGTCGCCGTTCGACGCCGTCTCGAGGCCGGCCATGATCCTCAGGACGGTCGACTTGCCGGCGCCGTTGGGCCCGACCACGCCGATCTTGGCGCCGGGCAGGAAGGACAGGGTGACGTCGTCCAGGATCACCTTGTCGCCGTGCGCCTTGCGGGCACGGACCATGGAGTAGATGTACTGAGCCACTGGGCGTTCGGGCCTTCCGTCGGTGCGGTGTCGATGCCTGCGTCGATCCGCAGGAGGGGGGGGGGGGGGGGGGGGCCCCCCGGGCCCCC
>NZ_JBJGYI010000057.1:0-18890 GCF_054049915.1 Geodermatophilus sp. SYSU D00766 | reverse complement strand
CCCCCCCCCCCCCCCCCCCCCCCCCCCCCCCCCCCCCCCCCCCCCCCCCCCCCCCCCCCCCCCCCCCCCCCCCCCCCCCCCCCCGAGGCCGTCCGGCTGGTCGGCGACTTCGACGGCATGGCCGCCGCGCTGCAGCGGCTGGACACCGAGCGGCGGGCGACCGCGGCCGCGGTCGCCCACGAGCTGCGGACCCCGCTGACCGTCCTGCAGGGGCGGCTGGAGGCGGTGCGCGACGGTGTGCTGCCCCTCGATGCCGACGGCGTCGCCGGCCTGGTGCAGCAGACGCGCACCCTCGCCCGGCTGGTGGAGGACCTGCGGACCCTCAGCCTGGCCGACGCGGGCCGGCTGTCGCTGCAGCGGCGCCCGGTCGACCTCGCCGCCTTGGCCGCCGGCGTGCTCGACGGCTTCCGCGCCCGGGCTGCCGAGGCCGGCGTCCGGCTGCTCCTGGACCCGCCGCCGGGCACGCTCGAGGTCACCGCCGACCCCGAACGGCTCACCCAGGTGCTCGGCAACCTCCTCGACAACGCGCTGCGGCACACCCCCGCCGGCGGCCGGGTCGCCGTCGCGCTCGGCCGGCGCGACGGCGACGCCCGCCTGACCGTCCGGGACACCGGCACCGGCCTGGCAGCGGAGGACGCCGACCGCGTCTTCGACCGCTTCTGGCGCGCCGACCCGCCGCGGTCACGGGAGACCGGCGGCACCGGCCAGGGCCTCGCCGTCGTCCGCGCCCTCGTCGAGGCCCACGGTGGCCGGGTTACCGCCCGGGGACTGCCGGCCGGCGGGGCGGAGTTCGACGTCCGGCTGCCGGCCGGCCGGGGACGTCCCTGACCGCCGGCGTCAGGGACGGGCCTCGTCCAGCTCCTCGGCGCCCAGCTCCTCCTGGTCCAGCTCCTCGGCGGAGGGCAGTCCGAGCCGGCGGAAGAGGTCGTTGTCGAGGTCGAGGAAGCTGGTGATGTGCCGGATCCGGCCGTCCTCGATCTCCAGCACGTGCAGCGCCCAGGGCGCGTGGCCGCCGTCGGCGGTGGGCCGGTACTGGGCCACCGCGGGGCTGCCGTTTGCCTCGGTCTGCAGCAGCCGGGAGTTCCGGCAGCCGCTGCCGGGGCCGAGCATCCACGTGCCGATGTCGGCCGCGCTGCCCAGCCACATCTCGAACGGCGGCATGTGCTGGGTGGCGTCCTCGTGCAGCAGCTTCACGAAGGCGTCGATGTCGTACCGCTCGAACGCGTCGAGGTAGCGGGCGAGCAGCTCGCGGTGGTCGGCGTCGAGGGGCCGCTCCTCGGGGGCGCCGCCCATCGCGGCCAGGGTGGCGCGGGCCCGCTGCAGTGCGCTGTTGACCGAGGCGACCGTGCTGTCGAGCAGCTCGGCCACCTCGTCGGCGTGCCAGCGCAGCACGTCGCGCAGCAGCAGCACGACGCGCTGCCGCGGCGGCAGGTGCTGCAGCGCCGCGACGAAGGCCAGCCGCACCGACTCCCGGGCCACCGCCCGCTCGGCGGGGTCGCCGTCCTCGGGGAGGACCTGCCGGTCGAGGACCGGCTCGACCCAGGCCTCGGCCGGCCGCTTGGCGGCCAGCGAGGCCTCCACCGGCGACCAGGACTGGCCCGAGAGGTCCATCGGCAGCGCCCGGCGCTGCCGGCCGGAGAGCTGGTCGAGGCAGACGTTGGTGGCGATGCGGTAGAGCCAGGACCGCAGCGAGGAGCGCCCCTCGAAGTCGGCCAGGCTCTTCCACGCCCGGACCAGCGTCTCCTGCACCGCGTCGTCGGCGTCGAAGCTCGACCCGAGCATCCGGTAGCAGTACCCGGTCAGCTCGCGCCGGTGCTCCAGCAACCGTGGGTCGATCTCACCGGACACCCCGCTCAGCACGCTGGTCACTCCGGGCTCCCTCCCTGGTCGGCACCCCTGTCGACGTCCTCCGTCGGCGAGGCGTGCAGTCCACCACGGGGCACCGACCGAACGGGAGCCCCGGAGTGCGCTCCCCGCCCGGACGGGCGGGCGGGGAGCCGGCCCCCCTGCAGGGTCCCGCCACGAGCGTGCGAGTGGCGGGGGCAGGGGGGTCCTTCCTCACGGCACCAGTGGCTGACCGTCGCGCACGAGGCGCCAGTTCTCGGCGGCGAAGTCCACCGGGTCGATGACGCCGGTCGACTGCGCGCGCTCGATGAGCAGCTGGCGGATCTCCTGCTGCTCGTTGTAGATCACCGGCGCGGTCGAGATGGCCGGGAAGCCGCCCCCGCCCGAGCGCCGGTAGTTGTTCACCGCGACGACGAACCGGGCGTCGTCATCCACCGGCTGCCCGTCGTAGGACAGGTCCACGATCCGCGACCCGACCGGCTGCGCGAGGTCGACGTCGTAGGTGACGCCGGACAGCTGGTCGTAGTTGTAGTCGGGGATCCCGTTCGGCGCCTCGGCGACCAAGGCGTTGGTGAGCGTCGCCGGGTCGACCGCGCCGGTGGCCGGCGCGGGCTCGTAGTACCGGGCCGAGTACTCGAGGTACTCCCGCAGCTGGGCGCCGGTCAGCGTCACCGCCTCGAGGGTGTTGTCGAAGACGTAGAGCCCGGCGATGTCCCGGACCGTGACGTCACCGGCCGGGAAGGTCGCCGTCCGGCTGAACGGCGCGGCGATCGACAGCACCGGCAGGTCGGCGTACTCCGTCCCCTCGAGCGCGGCGTCGACGGTGTCGGTCTGGACGTCCTGGACGAAGTCGAGGATCGAGGTGTCCTCCCAGGGGCTGGTGGCCGCCGACAGGGCCTGCGCCGAGGTGGCGACGACCTGGTTGACGTAGCCGACCGTGGTCTCGTGCGCCGCGGCGGTCGCGGCGAGCACCTCGGGGTCCTCGGGGTGGTCCTTGGTCCGCAGCGCCTCGGCCGTGACGCCGGTGACGTCCCACTGGCCGCGGGTCTTGGCCAGCGCGACGTCGACCCGGCTGACGGTGGCGCCCCAGCGGTAGGGCTGGGTGAGCACGACGTCCTCGCCGGTCACCTCGTTGCGCACGACCTGCGACGGCTTGTCGAGGTGGGTGTGGCCGACCACCATCGCGTCGATGCCGGGCACGGTGCGGGCGATGACGTCGGTCGGGTTCTCGGTCGGGGCGGCGTCGGGCCCGTAGGACGACGTGCCGCCCACGCCCGCGTGCGACAGCACCACGACGACGTCGGCCTGCCGGTCGACGATCGGCACCCAGTGCTCCGCCGCGGCCACCATGTCCTGGAACTCGACCCGGCCCTCCACGTTGGCGCGGTCCCAGATGGCCGAGCCGGGCGTGGTCAGCCCCAGGATGCCGACGGTCACCGGCTTGTGGCCGGGCACCTGCACCTTCTGCAGGGTGTAGGGCGGCAGGTAGGGCTCCCCGGTGGCGGCGTCGAGGACGTTCGCGCCGAGCACCGGGTGGTCGACGTCGTCGGTGTAGGCCTGCAGCAGGTCCAGCCCGTAGTTGAACTCGTGGTTGCCCACGACCTGGGCGTCGTAGCCGATCGCGTCGTAGGCGGCGGCCATCGGGTGCTCGGCGCCGGTCTCGGTGACCGGCTCCTGGCGCGCGTAGTAGTAGCTCAGCGGCGTGCCCTGCAGGAAGTCGCCGTTGTCGACGACGAGGACGCGCTCGTCCCCCTCCTCGGCGCGCACCTGGTCGACGACCGAGCCGACCCGGGCCAGGCCGGTCGTGTCCCCGGAGCGCTCGGTGTAGGGCGCGTTCTTGAAGTAGTCCCAGTCCTGGACCCGGCCGTGCAGGTCCGTGGTGGCCAGCAGGGTGATGTCGAGCTCGTCGGACGGGCCGGGCGGCGCTGCCGCCGCGGGCGTCGTCGCCCCGGCGGCCACGGCCAGCACGGCCACCCCGGCCGAGAGAGCCCAGTTCCTGCGTCGTTGCATGCGGTTGTCGTCCCCTCGCGTTCGCACGCCCGGCGGTCGCGGGCGCCGAGGGACGGTAACCCGTGACGGACGGTTCCGCCACGATCCCGGTGTGTTACTGGTAGGTGATCAGCTGGGGACGCGGCGAGACCTGGGCGATCGTCTCCTCCGGGGTGAGCATCGGGACGTCCTCGTCGTAGAAGTTCTTCCAGCCCCAGTTCAGCCCCGGCGGCCCCACGCTCTGCAGCACCCGCCAGGTGTCCTGCTTGGCCGGCTGCGAGCCCTGCCCGTCGACGTGCACCATGACCGCCAGCTCGTCGCGGGACAGGTCGACCTGCTCGCGGCCGGGGATCATGTCCACCCGGAACTGGTGCAGGACCAGCAGCTTCTGCGGCAGCTGCTTCTCGCGGGTGAGGTCGGCCAGCCAGGTGACCACCCGGTTGACCTCCTCGATCGAGACCGAGCCGATCTGGGTCAGGTGCACCTCGTTCGGCGCGAGCCGCCACTCCGGGTCCAGCGCCAGCCCCACGTAGGGCAGCTCCAGCAGCGGGCGGTACAGCTCGGCCTGGGTGACGAAGTCGGCGCGGCCGGGCTGCAGGTCGATCACGACGTAGAGGCCCGCGGCGCCGGCGGCCTCCACCCACGGCCGCAGCTCGTCGACCGGCGTCTCGAAGGAGTAGTCGTTGCCGTCGGTCGGGAACGCCGAGGCCACCGTGGCGATGATCTCGAAGGACGGGACGACGGTGGCGTCGGGCACGAGGGCCTCGTAGGGCGCGGCGTGGTCGCGGGCCCGCTGGATCGACGCCTGGACGTCCTGCTCCCCCAGCACGCCGAGCGAGGCGGTGCCCGGGTGCCCGTAGAGCGCCACCATGAAGTGCTCGGGGAACAGCAGCTGCCCGCCGCCGGGCAGCTGCGTACCGGTCGCGGCGGTCGCCAGCTTCCAGTCCAGCCCCTCCTCGGCGCCGAAGGCGGCCCCCAGGGCGACGACGGTGTCCGCGCCGGCCACCGCCTCGACGACGTCCCCGGAGGAGCGCGGGTCGGTCTGTCCCTCGGTGACCTGCACCCGCGCGCCGGCGGCCCGGGCGGTGGCGACGCCGGCCAGCGCGGCGGGGTCGCCGTCGGCGAGGACCACGGTGGTCTCCAGCGGCTCGCCGCGCTCGACCGCGGGCAGCTCGCCGGAGGACTCGCCGTCGGCCGGCTCCCCGGCGTCCTCGGGGAGCAGCGCGGCGGGCGCGTCCGGCTCGAGGGCGGCAACCGCGGCGGCCTCGCCGCCGGCGGGCACCGGGTCGGCGTCGGCGAGGTCGAGGCCGGTGGCCGCGGCGACGGCGTCGGCGGTGGCCGGGACGGACACGACCTCGACGTCCCCGGGCGCGGCGTCGGCCCCCACCGCGAGCACGGTGCCGGCGCCCAGCCGGTCGAGCTCGGTGGCGACCGCGTCGTCGGAGCCCTCGCCCTCGGGGTCGAGCAGCAGCGGGACGCCCAGGCCGACGGCCGCCGACGACGCCAGCAGCGTGGCCGCGGAGTCGCCCGCGGGGGCGACCACGGCGACGTCGGACTCCGCGAACAGCGCCCGGCTCGCGCTGACCGCGGCGGCGACGGGCTCGGCGTCGGCGACCACGGTCAGCCGCTCGCCGGGGGCGGCGGTGGCGGCCCGCGCGGGCTCCGCGTCCCCGCCGCCGGCACCGCCGCCGGAGGAGGTGCAGCCGGCGGCGAGCAGCAGGGCGCTCACGGCGAGGGGGGCGGCCCGATGGCGCACGCGCGGCACCTCCGTCCGCCGGGCACCCGGTCGCGGGGAGCGCGACGGCGGCGGCGCGCCCGGCGCCTCGACAGTAGCGACGTCCTGGACACCGCCGCCCGCCGCCGGGACGATCGGCGCTCGACATGGACCTCGACACGGACGCAGACGCAGACGCAGACGGCAGCCGCTGTCGGGCCAGCCCGACAGCGGATCGACCGGGTGACGGGATCGGCCGGCCGGCGGCGCGTCGGCAGGCTCGGGTCATGACCAGCGAGACCCTCGTGATGCCCACCGCGACCACCCCCTACCGCTCCCGCGTGGCCCGCCAGGCCCTGGTCGACTCCGGCTACGCACTGCTGTCGCTGCCGATCGGCGTGTTCGCCTTCACCCTCGTCGTCACGGGCGTGGCGGTCGGGGTCGGCACGCTGGTGATCTGGGTCGGGGTCGCCGTCCTCGCCGGGACGCTGCTGGCCGCCCGCGGTCTGGCCGCCGCCGAGCGGGCGCAGCTGCCGGCGGTGCTGGGCCACGAGGTCCCCCGGCCGGCCTACCTGACCCCCGACGGCGGCCGGGTGCGCCGGCTGCTGACCCCGCTGCGCGACCCGCAGTCCTGGCTCGACGCGCTGCACGCGGTGCTGCGGCTGCCGGCGGCCGTGCTCGCCTTCTCGGTCACCGTGACGACGTGGGCGCTGGCGCTGGGCGGGCTGACCTACTGGGCCTGGGACTGGGCGCTGCCCGACCCGTCGGCCGACCCCGAGAACGCCGACCTGCTCGAGCTCCTCGGCCTCGAGTCCTCCCCCGCCCGGCGGATCCTGCTGTACGTGGCCGTGGGCGTCGTCGCCGCGGTGCTGCTGCCCGTCGTCGTGCGCGGTGTCGCCCTGCTGCACGCCGGACTCGGCCGGGTGCTGCTCACCTCGCGGGCCGCGACCCAGGCCGAGATCGGCCGGCTCTCCCGCGGCC
Organism: Geodermatophilus sp. SYSU D00766; assembly: GCF_054049915.1. Lineage (NCBI taxonomy): Bacteria > Bacillati > Actinomycetota > Actinomycetes > Geodermatophilales > Geodermatophilaceae > Geodermatophilus > Geodermatophilus sp. SYSU D00766. The sequence goes on along the minus strand of NZ_JBJGYI010000057.1, from coordinate 12,361 downwards.
GCGACGCCGCCGTCGCCGCCGAGGCCGTGGCGCTGCGCCGCCTGGAGCGCGACATCCACGACGGCCCGCAGCAGCACCTGGTGCGCCTCGGCATGGACCTCTCCCGGGCGCAGCGGCAGCTCGACCGCGACCCTGCCGCCGCCCGCACCACGATCACCGAGGCCGGCGTCCTCGCCCGCGAGGCGCTGGAGGAGCTGCGCGCGCTGTCCCGCGGCATCGCCCCGCCGGTGCTGGCCGACCGCGGCCTGGCCGCCGCGCTGGCCGCGCTGGCCGCCCGCTCGCCGGTGCCGGTCGAGCTGGCCGTCGACCTGCCGGAGCAGCGCCTGGCCCCGGCCACCGAGAACACCGCCTACTTCGTCGTCAGCGAGGCGCTGGCCAACGTCGCCAAGCACAGCGGGGCCCGCGTGTGCCGGGTCGAGGTGGGCCGGTCCGGCGACCTGCTGCGGGTGGTGGTCGAGGACGACGGCGCCGGCGGTGCGCTGACCGTGCCCGGCCACGGCCTGGCCGGGCTGGCCGACCGGCTGCGGGCGGTGGACGGGGTGCTGACCGTCGACAGCCCGCCCGGTGGCCCCACGCGCACGGTCGCCGAGCTGCCGTGGGCGTGAGCGAGCCCGGCCGGCCGCTGCGGGTGGTGCTCGCCGAGGACTCGGTCCTGCTCCGCGAGGGGCTGGTCCGGCTGCTCGAGGAGGCGGGCACCACCGTGGTGGCCGCGGTCGGCGACGGCCCCTCGCTGGTGCGCGCGGTCGGCGAGCTGCGGCCCGACGTCGCCGTCGTCGACGTGCGGATGCCGCCCACCCACACCGACGAGGGGCTGCGCGCCGCCGTCGAGGTGCGCCGGGCGGTGCCGGGGACGGCGGTGCTGGTGCTCTCGCAGTACGTCGAGGTCGCCTACGCCGACGAGCTGCTGGCCGACGGCCGCGGCGGCGCCGGCTACCTGCTCAAGGACCGGGTCACCGACCTCGACCAGCTGCTGGCCGCGCTCGACGACGTCGTCGCGGGCGGCACGGTGCTCGACCCGCAGGTGGTGGCCCAGCTGTTCGCCCGGCGCCGCGCCGACGACCCGGTGCGCCGGCTGACCCCGCGGGAGCGCGAGGTGCTCGGGCTGATCGCCGAGGGGCACTCCAACACCGCGATCGCCCGCGTCCTGGTGGTCACCCCCGGCGCGGTGGAGAAGCACACGCAGCGGATCTTCGCCAAGCTCGGCCTGGCCCCCGACGAGGACCGCAACAGCCGGGTGATGGCGACGCTGGCCTACCTGCGCGGCTGATCGGCCAGCGCCGCCTCGACGTTGGCCACCATCCGCGCCAGCCCGGCCACGACCGCGGCGTACTCCTCGGCGGTCAGCCCGTCGGCCACGCGGCGGCGGAAGGCCCCGACGGCGGCGGCCAGCCGCTCGTGCGCGACCCGCCCGTCCGCGGTGAGCGCGAGCGTCCCGGCGTCGTCGGCCAGCCAGCCGCGGGCGGCCAGGTCGGCGAGCGCGGCGCCGAGGTCCTCCGGCCCGGCGAAACCGGCCAGCGCGGCGTGCAGGTCCGCGCGCGGCACCGGCGCGCCGGCCACCGACTGCAGCAGCTGCCAGTGCCGGCGGGTCAGCCCCTCCCCCACGACGACGCCGTCGAGACCCTCCTCGAGCAGCTCGTCGAGCCGCCTGACCCACCACCCGACCGGCCGCTGTCCCTGCACGCGGGCATCGTGGCACCGCGGAACACGGTCGCGGGACGTCGTCCCCGCCCGGTAGACAGCAGGGGTGACCGATGCCGCCGACCTGCGCCCCGCGACCGCCGAGGAGTGGCCGGCCTTCGGCCGCGCCCTGTTCGACACCTTCGGCGAGGAGCCGCCGGGCTCGTTCCTCGAGCGCGTCCCCGTCACCGCCGAGCTCGACCGGTCGCTGGGGCTGTGGGAGGGCGACCGCGTGGTCGCCACCTCGGGCGTCTACACCCGGGAGCTGACCGTGCCCGGCGGGGTCGTCCCGTGCGCCGCGGTCACCTGGGTGACCGTGGCGCCGACGCACCGGCGCCGCGGCCTGCTGACGGCGATCATGCGGCGCCAGCTCACCGAGCTGCACGAGCAGGAACGCGAGCCGGTCGCGGCGCTGTGGGCCTCGGAGTCGTCGATCTACGGCCGCTTCGGCTACGCCCCGGCCACCGTGCGCGGCGGCCTGTCCGGCGACGTCGCGCGGATGCGGCTGCGGCCCGACGTCGACCTGGGCACCGGGCGGGTGGAGCTGGTCGGCGCCGACGACTACCGCGCGGCCGTCGTCGGCCTCCACGACCGGCTGCGCCGCACGGTGCCGGGCAACCTGGACCGCGACGAGCGCTGGTGGGGCCGGCTGCTGGAGGACGACCCGGGCCAGCGCCGCGGCGCCACCGAGCGCCGGTACCTGCTGCACACCGAGACCGACGGGACGGTCACCGGCTACGCCGCCTACCGGGTGAAGGCGCACTGGACCGACGACGGCCAGCCCGACGGCACCGTCGACGTCGAGGAGCTGCGCGGCGCCGGCCCGTCGGCGCACGCGGCGCTGTGGCGGTTCGTGCTGTCGCTGGACCTGGTCCGCACGGTGCGCGCGTCGACCGCCTCGCCCGACGAGCCGCTGCGGCACCTGCTGGCCGAGCCGCGGGCGCTGCGCTCGCAGCCGTTCGACGCGCTGTGGGTCCGACTGGTCGACGTCGGCCGCGCCCTGGCCGCCCGCCGCTACCCCGCCGTGGTCGAGCTGGTCGTCGAGGTGCGCGACCGCACCTGCCCCTGGAACGACGGCCGCTGGTGGCTGCGCGGTCACCCGGCGGGGGCGTGGTGCGCCCGCACCGAGGCCGACGCCGACCTGGTGGTCGACGTCGAGGCGCTGGGCGCCGCCTACCTGGGCGGGGTGTCGCTGGCGACGATGCAGGCCGCCGGACGGGTGACCGAGGTGAGCCCGGGCGCGGTGACCCAGGCCGCCACGGCGTTCCGCTGGCCGGTCACCCCGTGGTGCCCGGACGAGTTCTGATCCTCAGACGACGTCGCCGCGGGTCGGCAGGCCGCCGGCGGGGCGGTGGCGGTTCTGCTCGTAGTCCGAGATCAGCCCGATCCGCCGGACGTGCCGCTCGTCGCCGCTGAACGGGGTGCGGAGGAACTCCATCACCAGCGCGGTGGCCTCCTCGACGGAGTGCTGCCGGGCGCCGACGGAGACGACGTTGGCGTCGTTGTGCTGGCGGGCCAGCTGCGCGGTCTCGGTGTTCCACACCAGCGCGGCGCGCACGCCAGGCACCTTGTTGGCCGCGATCTGCTCGCCGTTGCCCGAGCCGCCGATGACCACGCCGAGGCTGCCCGGCTCGACCACCACGCGCTCACCGACCTCGATGCAGAACGGCGGGTAGTCGTCCTGCGGGTCGTAGTCGAAGGCGCCGCAGTCGACCGGCTCGTGACCGGCCTCGGTGAGCGCCTGCTTGAGGTGCTCCTTGAACTCCAGCCCGGCGTGGTCGGTGCCGACGAAGACGCGCATGGGCCGAGTCTGTCAGGGTCGGCCCGTGGCGGTGCTCGGGGTCGACGGCTGGCGCGGGCGCTGGGTGGGGGCGCTGCTCGAGGGGCGGTCGGTCCGCCTGCTGGACCTGCCCGACGCCGCCGCCGTCCTCGCCGTGCCGGACGTGGCGGTGGTCGCCGTCGACATGCCGATCGGGCTGTCCGACGACGGCCCGCGGGCCTGTGACGTCGCCGCGCGGGACGCCCTGCGCGGGCGAGGCGCGGCCGGCTCGGTCTTCCCCGCGCCGGTCAGGGCGGTCCTGGCCGCCCGGGACTACGCCCACGCCCGCGAGCTGTCGGTCGCGGCGACCCGCGGGCGGTCAGTGTCGGCGCAGTCCTTCCAGCTGACGCGCGCGATCCGCGACCTCGACGACGCCCTCGGGCAGCCGGCCGACCCCCGGGTCCACGAGGTGCACCCGGAGCTGGCGTTCCGCCGGCTCGACGACCGGGTGCGCGACCCGAAGTCCACGGCGCGGGGTCAGGGGCAGCGGCTGCGCGCCCTCACGCCGGTCATGGACGTCCTGGACGCGCTGTCCGGGGCACCGGAGGGCGTTCCTGCCGTCGACGCGCTCGACGCGTGCGCCGCCGCGTGGTCGGCGCGGCGGGTGGCCGACGGCGACGCGGAGTGCGTGGGCGACGGGTCGACCGACGCCCGCGGCCGGCCGATGCGGATCTGCTGGTGAGCGTCACCGAGGTCGCCGACGGCGTGTTCGTCCGGCGGCACGCGTCCCTCGACCTCAACTGCGGCCTGGTGGTGGGCGACGGCGCCTGCCTCGTCGTCGACACCCGCTCGTCCCTGGCCGAGGCCGCCGACCTCGCCGCCGCCGTCCGGCAGGTGACCCCACACCCGTGGACGGTCGTGAACACCCACGCCCACTACGACCACTGCTTCGGCAACGCGGCGTTCCGGCCGGCGACGGTGTGGGGCACGCGCGGCTGCGCGGCCGACCTGCGGGCCACCGGCGAGGCGCAGCGCGCGGCACGGGTCGCCGAGCTGCGCGCCGCCGGCGACGACGCGGCCGCCGAGCAGGTGCGGCAGGCGCCGCTGGACCCGCCGGACGCGCTGGTCGACGACGTGGCGGTGCTCGACGTCGGCGGGGTCGAGGTGGTGCTGCGGTTCCTCGGCCGCGGGCACACCGGGCACGACCTCGTCGTCGAGGTGGAGGACGGGACCGTGTTCGCCGGCGACCTGGTCGAGCAGGGCGCCCCGCCGGCGTTCGAGGACGCCTTCCCCGCCGAGTGGCCCGCGACGCTGGGCCGGCTGCACGCGCTCGCGCGGGGCGCCGTCGTCCCGGGGCACGGCGCCGTCGTCGACGCCGACTTCGTCGGGGCCCAGCGCGAGGAGCTGCTCGCGGTGCTGGCCGCGGTCCGGGCCGGCGACCTGGACCGGGGGCCCTACGACGCGGCGACCATGCGCGTGGCGGCCGCCCGGCTCCGGTGAGGCGCGTGCACTTCCGCGGATGTGCGCGGGGCACGTCCGCGGAAGTGCACGGTGGGGGTCAGCGGCGGGTCAGCTGCAGCACGTCGGCCGGCACCGAGGACATGTCCGGGCCGGAGGTGCGGGTGCGCTTGAGCTCCCAGAAGTCGGGGAGGTTGGCGAGCAGGACGGCGCCGTCGAAGGCGCGGCCGGCGTCCTCACCGGTGGGCACCCTGCTGATGACCGGGCCGAAGAACGCGACGCCGTCGATGTGCACGACCGGCGTGCCGACGTCGTCGCCGACCGGGTCCATGCCGGCGTGGTGGCTCTTCTCCAGCGCCTCGTCGTACTCGGTGGAGCCGGCCGCGTCGGCGAGCTCGGCGGGCAGGCCGACCTGCTCCAGGGCCGGGGCGATGATCTCGTCGAGCTCCTTGCCCTCGTGGTGCCGCAGCGTGCCCATGGCGGTGTAGAGGTCGCCGAGGACCTCCTCGCCGTGCTTCTCCGCGGCGGCGATCGCGACCCGGACCGGGCCGATCGCCTGCTCCATCATCTGCTGGTACTCCTCCGGCAGGTCCCGCCCGCGGTTGAGCACCGACAGCGACATGACGTGCCAGTGCAGGTCGATGTCGCGCACCTTCGCCGCCTCGAGGACCCAGCGGCTGGTCAGCCAGGCCCACGGGCACAGCGGGTCGAACCAGAAGTCCACCCGGGCCGTCGTGGGGGCGCTCTGCACTGCCTCGGTCATCGCGGGGACCCGCCTCTCGTCGTCGTCCGGCCGCCGGCGAGCGGCGGCCCCTCCACCGCTCGCAAGTGCCCCGGCCGGGCGGTTGTTCCCCCGTCGCCGCCGGGCGTGTCGGACGGCCGTGGGAAGCTGCCGCGTGTGGCCGTACCCAACCTGACCCGCGACGACGCCGCCGCGCGCGCCCGCCTGCTGGCCGTCGACAGCTACGACCTGGCGTTCGACCTGACCGACGGGGAGGGTCGCCCGGGCGCCGGGACCTTCCGCTCGACGACGACGGTGACCTTCACCTGCCGCGAGCCGGGGGCGGGGTCGTTCGTCGACCTGGTCGCCGAGACCGTCCGCTCGGCCACGCTCAACGGGGTGGAGCTCGACGTCTCCACCTACACCGAGGAGGGCGGCCTGCCGCTGCCCGACCTCGCCGCGGACAACACCCTCGTCGTCGACGCCGACTGCCGGTACTCCAACTCCGGGGAGGGCCTGCACCGCTTCCAGGACCCCGAGGACGGCCAGGTCTACCTCTACACGCACTTCGAGCCGGCCGAGGCCAAGCGCGTCTTCGCCTGCTTCGACCAGCCCGACCTCAAGGGCACCTACACCGTCCACGTCGTCGCGCCGTTCGACTGGCAGGTCGTGTCCAACACCGGCGACCGCACGATCGAGGCCGGTCCGGCCGGCTCGCAGCTGGTGCACTTCGGCGCCACCAAGCGGCTGTCGACCTACCTGTTCGCGCTGGTCGCCGGCCCCTACGCGCGGGTCACCGACGCCTACGAGGACATCCCGCTCGCGCTGTACTGCCGCGCCTCGCTGGCCGAGCACCTCGACCCCGACGAGCTGTTCCGGGTCACCAAGCAGGGCTTCGAGTTCTTCCAGCGGGTCTTCGACTACCCGTACCCGTTCGACAAGTACGACCAGCTGTTCGTGCCGGAGTTCAACGCCGGGGCGATGGAGAACGCCGGCGCGGTGACCATCCTGGAGGACTACGTCTTCCGATCCCGGGCCACGCGGGCCACCTACGAGCGCCGCGCCGAGACGGTGCTGCACGAGCTCGCGCACATGTGGTTCGGCGACCTGGTGACCATGCGCTGGTGGGACGACCTGTGGCTCAACGAGTCCTTCGCCACCTACATCTCCACGCTGTGCCAGGCCGAGGCCACCGAGTACACGACCGCGTGGACCACCTTCGCCAACGCCGAGAAGGCCTGGGCCTACGCGCAGGACCAGCTGCCCTCGACCCACCCGATCGCCGCCGACATGGTCGACGTCGCCGCCGTCGAGGTGAACTTCGACGGGATCACCTACGCCAAGGGCGCGTCGGTGCTCAAGCAGCTGGTGGCCTACGTCGGCCGCGAGGAGTTCCTCGCCGGCATCCGTCAGTACTTCCGCACCCACGAGTACGGCAACACCACGCTGGCCGACCTGCTCGACCCGCTGTCGGAGGCCACCGGCCGCGACCTCACCGAGTGGTCCCGGCAGTGGCTGGAGACCAGCCAGGTCAACACGCTGCGCCCGGTGTCCGAGGTCGGCGACGACGGCCGGTACACCTCCTTCGCCATCGAGCAGACCGCCGTCCCCGAGCACCCGGTGCTGCGCCGGCACCGGCTGGCCGTCGGCCTCTACGACCGCGGTCCCGAGGGGCTGACCCGCACCACCCGGGTGGAGCTCGACGTCGACGGCGAGCGGACCGAGGTGCCCGACCTGGTCGGCCACCCGGCCGCCGACCTGGTGCTGGTCAACGACGACGACCTCACCTACGCCAAGCTGCGCCTCGACGAGCGCTCGCTGGCCACGCTGCGCGAGGCGATCGGCGCCCTCTCCGACCCGCTGGCGCGGGCGCTGTGCTGGTCGGCGGCGTGGGACATGACCCGCGACGCCGAGCTGCCCGCCCGCGAGTGGGTGCAGCTGGTGCTGGCCGGCATCGACGCCGAGACCGAGATCAGCGTGGTGCAGTCGCTGCTCGCGCGGGTGCAGTCGGCGCTGACCTCCTACGCCGACCCGGCCTGGGCGCCCACCGGCTGGACGGCGCTGGCGGACGAGGCGCTGCAGGAGCTGGAGTCGGCCGAGCCGGGCAGCGACGTGCAGCTGCAGTGGTCGCGCACCCTCGCCGCCGCCGCGCGGACCGAGGAGCACGCCACGGTGCTGCGCGGGCTGCTCGACGGGTCGCGGACGGTCGAGGGGCTGGCCGTCGACGCCGACGCGCGCTGGGCCTTCCTCAACGGCCTGGTCGCGATCGGTGCGGCCGGTGACGCGGAGATCGACGCCGAGGCCGAGCGGGACGCCACCGCCACCGGCGCCCGGCGGGCCGCCACCGCGCGGGCGCTGCGGCCGACGGCGGAGGCCAAGGAGGAGGCGTGGAAGCGGGCCTTCCACGACGCCGACGTCCCCAACGCCGTGCACGAGGCGCTGGTGGCCGGGTTCTGGCACCCCGCGCAGCGCGAGCTCACCGCCGGGTACGTCGACCGCTACTTCGCCGAGATCGGCCCGATGTGGGAGCGCCGCCCGGGTGAGATCGCGAAGAACGCCGTCCAGTACCTGTTCCCGCCGGTGGTCGAGGAGCGCACGCTGCAGGCCGCCGACGCCTGGCTCGGGCAGGACGGCCAGCCCGCGCCGCTGCGCCGGCTGGTGACCGAGGGCCGTGACGGTATCGCCCGCGCGTTGCGCGCCCGGCAGCGGGACGCCGCCGCGAACTGACCCGCACGGCCACCGAGGGCCCGGGAGGACGCCGTCCTCCCGGGCCCTCGGCCGTGTCACCCCGCAGGTGCCGTCATCGCGACGGGGCACCACGTCCGCCCGGGAGCCGGAACGGCGGGAGCCCGGCCGGACGGGTGTCCGGCCGGGCTCCCGGCGTCGGTCGGGGCGCTCGTCCCGGGTGTCAGTGGGTGCGGGCGCTGCGCGGGTGACCCGCCTGGTCCGACAGCTGCCGCAGGCCGTTGACGATGCCGCCGACGAGGTCACCGGAGGCGAACGAGTTCGTCATCGACAGCACGGCCAGGGCACAGGCGCGGTCGGGCAGCCGGCGGGCGGACGCCGGCCCGGTGACCACCTCGATCACCCGCTGACCGGGCGAGACGGCGAGCAGCACCGAGTTCGCCGGGTCGCCGCCGCGGGCGTGCAGCTCCTCCGCGCGGATGCGGGTCTTCGGGCCGAGGTCGCCGATCCAGAGCGTGAAGCGCAGCCCCGTCTCGCGCGAGGCCATCGTGAGCGCCTCGTCGAGCCGGGCGAGCTCCCGGTAGCTGAAGATCGTGTCGTAGCCCTCGTCGGCCCGGTTGGGCGCGGTGTCGACGGTGCCCGTGTCGTGGGCCTCGGCCTGCAGGACGCGGGTCATCGCCGGCCTCCGGAGTGGGTGGTGGGGTGGGTGCGGCTCATCGGGTCACCGGTCCTGCTCACCAGGTCCCGCGCGCGCCGCCGAGCGGGCCGACGGCGGCCGGCGCGGGCGAGGAGTCCGAGGCGATGACGTGGGAACCGATCGTCGACCCGTGGTCCGGCGACCCGGCCGCCGTCGCCCCGTGCGAGGTCGCGACCCCCGCGCCGTGGCCGGGGCCGTGCCCGTCACCGGAGCCGATCGCGGCGGGCTCGCCGTAGAGCGAGGACCCGACCGCCTGGGTGTCGCCCTGGCCCGCGGCGTGGGTGGGGGCGTTCGCCGGCTGCGGCTCGTACCAGACCGGCTCGTGGTCCCACGGCTGGCCCGGCTTGTACCGGACGCCCTGGCGCTTGCGGCCGCCGGGCAGGTAGGTCAGCGCCCACAGCAGGACGTACACGGCCAGCGGCGCGACGAGGAAGACGAGCAGGGTCTCGACGACGGTCACGACCCGGAATCTACCGCCCGCGGTGATCACCTATGCGTCTGCGTCCCAGCACGGCGGGTGCCGGTGCGCCCACGGCCGGGCCTGCTCCAGCTGGGCGGCGAGCGCGATCAGCGTCACCTCGTCGGCGGGGCGCCCGACGAGCATGGTGCCCACCGGGAGGCCGTCGTCGGTCCAGTGCAGCGGCACGCTGACGGCGGGCTGGCCGGTGACGTTGTAGAGCGCGGTGAAGGCGGCGTAGCTCTTCTGCCGCTCGAAGTCGGCCGCGCCGTCGCCGTCGGCGTCGAACCAGCCCAGCGGCCGCGGCGTCATGGTGGTCACCGGGGCGAGCAGGACGTCGAAGGCGTCGGTCGCCTGGACGTAGCGGCGGGAGAACAGCCGCAGCGCGGTGAGCGCCTCCATCGCCGACTGCGCCGTCTGGGCCAGCCCGCGGGCGCGCAGCTCCCGGGTGAGCGGCCGCAGCTCCCCCACCCGCTCCGGCGGCACCGGCAGCAGCGTCCCCGACAGCGACCACACCCGCTCGAAGGCGCCCAGGACGTCGGGGGTCAGCAGGCCGTCCGGCACGTCGGTGACCTCGTGCCCGAGCGACTCGAGCAGCCGCGCGGCGTCGTCGAGCGCGGCGGCGACCTCCGGCTGCACCACCGCGCCGGGCATCGGGGACTCCACCGCCCGGCCGATCCGCAGCCGCCCCACCGGCCGTTCGGCGGCGCCGAGGAACGTCTCCCCCGGCGGCAGCGGCGGCGCCCAGGCCGCGTCGCCGGTGACCGGCCCGGCCATCGCGTCGAGCAGGGCCGCGGCGTCGCGCACGGTCCGGGCGATCGGGCCGTTGGTGCCCAGCCCCGTGACGTCGCTGCCGAACGGCGCGTTGCTCACCCGGCCGCGGGCCGGCTTGATGCCGACCAGGCCGTTGACGCTCGCCGGGATGCGGATCGAGCCACCGCCGTCACTGCCCTGCGCGACGGGCAGCATCCCGGCGGCGACGGCGACTGCCGCCCCGCCGCTGGAGCCGCCGGCCAGGCGGGTGGGGTCCCAGGGGCAGCGCGCGGGACCGACGAGGTCGTTGTCGGTGTAGGCCGGGAACCCGAACTCCGGCGTGCTCGTCTTGCCCAGACTGATCGTCCCGGCAGCGGCGAGCCTGGTGACGACGGCGTCGTCGACGGTGGGGACGAAGTCGGCGAAGACCGTCGAGCCGAACGTGGTGCGCACGCCGGCGGTGTTGTTGAGGTCCTTGATCGCGGTCGGGACGCCCAGCAGCGGCGGCAGCGCACCCCCGCGCCGGGCCACCCGGTCGGCCCTCGCGGCGGCGGCCAGCGCCCGCTCGGGCGTGACTGTGACGAAGGCGCCGAGCCCGCCGTCGAGCGCCTCGATCCGGGACAGGGCGTGCCGCACCAGCTCGGTGGGGCTCACCTCCCCCGCCCGGACCGCGGCTGCCTGCTCCAGTGCGGTGAGGTCGTGCAGCTGCGTCACGGGGGGCGACGCTAGCCGGGGCCGGTACACAGGACCCGTGGACCTCACCCGCGCCGCCGCCGAGGCGCTCGACGACGCCGACCCCCTCGCCGGGTTCCGCAGCCGCTTCGCGGGCACCGACGACGACGGCCCCGACCGGCTGCTCTACCTCGACGGCAACTCGCTCGGCCGCATGCCGCGGGACACCCCGGCGGCGCTGGCCCGGGTCGCCGAGGAGGAGTGGGGCCGCGGGCTGGTGGGCTCGTGGGCGTCGTGGATCGACGTCGGCACGCGGGTCGGCGACGTCATCGGCACCGGCGTCCTGGGGGCCCGGCCCGGCGAGGTGCTGCTGGCCGACTCGACATCGGTCGACCTCTACAAGCTGCTCGTGGCCGCCGCCGACGCCCGCCCCGGCCGCGACGTGCTGGTGTGCTCCGCCGACGACTTCCCCACCGACCGCTACGTCGTCGCCGGGGTGGCCGCCGCGCGCGGGATGACCGTCCGGGAGGTGCCGGCCGACGTCGACGAGGGCCTCGACCCGGCGGTGCTCACCGATGCGCTGGACGAGCGGGTCGCCGTCGTCGTGCTGTCGGTGGTGGCCTACCGCTCGGGGGCGCTGGCCGACGTCGCGGCGGTGACGGCGGCCGCGCGCGAGGCCGGCGCGCTGGTCCTCTGGGACCTCTCGCACGCGGCGGGCGCGGTGACCCTGGACCTCGCGGCCACCGGCGTCGACCTCGCCGTCGGCTGCACCTACAAGTACCTCAACGGCGGGCCCGGGGCGCCGGCCTTCCTCTACGTGCGGCGGGAGCTGCAGGAGCAGCTGCGGCAGCCGATCTGGGGCTGGTTCGGCCAGCGCGACCAGTTCGCGATGGGCCCGGCCTACGACCCGGCACCCGGCATCGACCGCTTCGGCGTCGGCACGCCGCCGGTGCTGGCCGCCGCGGCGGTGGAGGTGGGCGCCGCACTGGTGGCCGAGGCGGGGATCGACCGGCTGGCGGCCAAGGGGCGGGCGATGACCGACCTGCTGGTGGCGCTGGCCGACGCCTGCCTCACCCCGCACGGCGTGGTGCTGGCCAGCCCCCGCGACCCGGCGCGGCGCGGCTCGCACGTGACGCTGGCGCACCCGGCGGCGTGGCAGCTGACCCAGGCGCTGGTCGACCGCGGCGTCGTCCCCGACTTCCGCACCCCCGACCGGGTGCGGCTGGGCCCGGCGCCGCTCTACACGCGGTTCGTCGACGTCTGGGACGCCGTCGACCGCTTCCGTGCCCTGCTCGAGGACGGCGCCTGGCGCGGCTACCCGCAGGAGCGCTCCCGCGTCACCTGACCTGGGCACTTCCGCGGAAGTGCCCGGGTCAGGTCCGTGCACTTCCCCGGCAGTGCCCGGGTCCGGGGGTCGGGCCGACGACCAGGTTCTCGGTGGCCGCCTAGGCCGCCCCCTGGTACCAGGTGATGAGGACCAGG
>NZ_JBJGYI010000056.1:0-19800 GCF_054049915.1 Geodermatophilus sp. SYSU D00766 | reverse complement strand
AATCCATCAACCAAAGGAATCCCATCCGAACCCCGAAAGGCCCGGAACGGGGTATTACTTGGCACTGACTTTCGGCACGCTGTTGAGTTCTCAAGGAGCGGACGCACACCAACTCGACCCTCTCGGGTTCTGCTGGAGGCTTGTTGTCCAACCCTGCGCCCGCCGGAGGTGTTCCCTGTCGGGTCCCTCGCTCCGGCCCTCCCGGGCCGTGCGGCGCGCAGAGAGAAAGTTACGTGGCTGTCGTGACCGTGTCAAACCGGTGACCCGTGACGCCAGACACCGTTCCGGTACCGGCGTGTCACCTGGCGTTCACACGCCCGAGCGCCCCGGCTACCGGTCCGCGGGGACCCGCTGGACGCCGGCGACCGACCGCTTCCCGCGGCGCAGGACCAGCCACCCGCCGGGCAGCCAGGCCTCCTCCCCCGGCACCGCGTCGGCGTCGATCACGCGCTCGTTGTTGAGGTAGGCGCCGCCCTCCTTCACCGTGCGGCGTGCCTCGGAGAGGCTCCCGACGAGGCCGGTGCGCTGCAGCAGCTGCGCGACCGTCGGGGTCTCGCCGTCGACGGTCACGCTTCCGGCCTCGCGCAGGGCGGCCGCGAGCGTGTCGGCGCCCAGCGCCGTGAGGTCGTCCCGGCCGAACAGCGCGCGGCCGGCCGCCTCGGCCTGCCGCAGCTCCTCGGGCCCGTGCACCAGCGCGGTCAGCTCCTCGGCCAGCGCGCGCTGCAGCGCGCGGGCGGCGGGGCGCTCCACCGACTCGGCCACCAGCGCCTCGACCTCCTCCGCCGGGCGCTCGGAGTACAGCGGCAGCCAGGCGCGGGCGTCGGCGTCGTCGGCGTTGAGCCAGAACTGGAAGAAGGTGTAGGGCGAGGTCAGCGAGGGGTCGAGCCAGACGGCGCCGCCCTCGGACTTGCCGAACTTGGTGCCGTCGGACTTGGTGACCAGCGGCGTCGACAGCGCGTGCACCCGCGCGCCCTCGGTGCGGCGCACCAGGTCGATCCCGGCGGTGAGGTTGCCCCACTGGTCCGAGCCCCCGGTCTGCAGCGTCACCCCGTGCCGCCGGTGCAGCTCGCGGAAGTCGTTGGCCTGCAGGATCTGGTAGCTGAACTCGGTGTAGCTGATGCCGGCCTCGGAGTTCAGCCGCGCGGACACCGCCTCCTTGGCCAGCATCTGGCTGACCCGGAAGTGCTTGCCGAGGTCGCGCAGGAAGTCGATGGCCGACACCGGCGCGGTCCACTCGAGGTTGTCGACGTAGACCGGCCGGGCCAGGCCGTCGGTCTCGGCGGGGACCTCGAGGAAGGGCGCGACCTGCTCGCGGATGCGCTGCACCCAGCCGGCGACGGTCTCCCGATCGTTGAGCTGGCGCTCGGCCGAGGGCCGCGGGTCCCCGATGAGGCCGGTGGCCCCACCCACCAGCACCACCGGTCGGTGCCCGGCGCGCTGCAGCGCGCGCAGCACCATGAACTGCAGCAGGTGGCCGACGTGCAGGCTGGGCGCGGTCGGGTCGAAGCCGGCGTAGTAGCTGACCGGCCCCGCGACGAGGTGCGCCCGCAGCGCCTCCTCGTCGGTGCTCTGGGCGATCAGCCCACGGCGGTGCAGCTCGGACAGGACGTCGGTCACGGGTGCCCATCCTGCCCGGCGGCGCGACGGCGGCGCGGCCCGCCCGGGCGGAACACGCTCACCGACGGCGCGCCGGTCTCCCAGAACCGCCACGGCAGCTCGGTCGCCCGGCTGATGCCGACCCGCGGTCCCGTCGAGACGGCGGACGGCGGTTCCCCGGCGTGCAGCCGCACGGTGGACGCCGGGTCGAGGACGTCGGCGCCGCCGTCGCCGGGTCCGATGGCCAGGGACGCCGTCAGCCGGGCCGGGCCGCGGGCGAGGTCGCGCGGCACCTTCGCCGAGGGCCGGCGGGTCGCGGCCAGCGGCTCCCCCGCCACGACCTCCCCGGCGCGCAGCAGCACCGCCGAGCCGCGACCGGCGGGCCCGACGACGACGTTGGCGCACCAGTGCACGCCGTAGCTGAAGTAGACGTAGAGCCGGCCGGGCGGGCCGAACATGATCGCCGCGCGCGGCGTGGGCCCGCGGTGGGCGTGCGAGGCGGGGTCCTCCCCCTCCCCCGAGTACGCCTCCACCTCGGTGAGCCGCACCGCGACGGTGCCCTCGGGCCGGTCGGTGACGAGCAGGCAGCCCAGCAGCGCCGGCGCGACGACGTCGACCGGCCCGAGCAGCTCGTCGGCCGTCACCAGGCGGCCGGCAGCGCTCAGAGGGCGGCCGCCACGGGCGAGCCGGCCGACCAGCGGCCGTGCGCGGCGGCGACGTCCTTGAGCGAGGCGAGCTGTGCGGCGACCTGGCGGGGGGCGGTGCCCCCGCGGGTGTCGCGCGCCTCCAGCGCACCGCGGACCGACAGCACCGCCCGCACCTGCGGGGTGAGCCGCTCGTCGATGCCGGCGAGCTGGTCGTCGTCGAGCTGGTCGAGCTCCAGGCCGGCCTCCTCGCAGAAGGAGACCACCGCGCCGGAGATCTCGTGCGCCGAGCGGAACGGGACGCCCTCGCGCACCAGCCACTCGGCGACGTCGGTGGCGAGGGCGAACCCCTGCGGCGCGGCGGCCTCGAGCACCTCCGGGCGCAGGGTCAGCGTGGCGACCATCCCGGTGACCGCGGGCAGCAGGAGCAGCAGCTGCTCGAGGGAGTCGAAGACCGGCTCCTTGTCCTCCTGCAGGTCGCGGTCGTAGGCCAGCGGCAGGCCCTTGAGCATCGTGAGCAGGCCGGTGAGGTTGCCGACGAAGCGGCCGGACTTGCCGCGCGCGAGCTCGGCGACGTCGGGGTTCTTCTTCTGGGGCATGATCGAGGACCCGGTGGCCCAGGCGTCGTCGAGCCGCGCCCAGCCGAACTCCGTCGACGTCCAGAGCACGACCTCCTCCCCCAGCCGGGACAGGTGGACGCCGATCAGCGCGGCGGCGAAGCAGAACTCCGCGGCGAAGTCGCGGTCGCTGACCGCGTCGATCGAGTTGTCGGCGGCGCGGTCGAAACCGAGCTCGGCGGCGACGGCGTCGGGGTCCAGCGGCAGTGACGACCCGGCCAGCGCGCCGGAGCCGAGCGGGCTGACCGCGGCGCGGCGGTCCCAGTCCTGCAGCCGGTCGACGTCGCGGGCGAACGCGTGGGCGTGGGCGAGCAGCTGGTGGGCGACGAGCACCGGCTGGGCGTGCTGCAGGTGGGTCATCCCGGGCGCCGGCACGTCGAGGTACCGCTCGGCGAGCCCCAGCAGCGCGTACTCCAGCGAGGAGAGCTCGCCGACCAGCGCGCGGACGTTGTGCCGCAGGTACAGCCGCAGGTCGGTGGCGACCTGGTCGTTGCGGGAGCGGCCGGCGCGCAGCTTGCCGCCGAGCGGGCCGAGCTTGGCCAGCAGGCCGCGCTCGAGGGCCTCGTGCACGTCCTCGTCGGCCTCGACCGGGGCGAAGGTGCCCGCGGCCACCTCCGCCGAGAGCTCGGTGAGCGCGCGCAGCATCTGCTCGAGCTCGTCGTCGGCGAGCAGCCCGGCGCGGTGCAGCACCCGGGCGTGGGCGCGCGAGCCGGCCAGGTCGTAGGGCGCCAGCCGCCAGTCGACGTCGGTGGACTTCGACAGCGCCGCCATCGCCGGCGACGGGCCGCCGCCGAAGCGGCCGCCCCACAGCCGGGTGGGCGAGGCGGGGGCGGTCGGGTCGGTCACGGGGTGCGTCCTCCGGGTGTCCGTGGGGTCGGTGCCTCGTCGGTGAGGTCGGTGTGCAGCTCGGGGTAGACCGCCGGGGTCCGGGCGGCCAGGGCGAGCAGCCGCTCGGCCAGCGCCGGCCCGCCGTCGGGCGTGCGGGAGACGGCGAGCAGCGTGTCGTCCCCGGCGATGGTGCCCAGGACGTCGGGCAGTCCCACCTTGTCCAGCGCCGAGGCGAGGAACTGCGCGGCCCCGGGCGGGGTGCGCAGCACCGCGAGGTTGGCGCTGCCCTCGGCGCCGGTGAGCAGGTCGGCCAGCAGCCGGGTGAGCCGGGCCGGGGCGGCCTGCGCCGGGCGCAGCGGGGCGTTCTCCGGCGGGAGCACGTAGGACGCCGGGGCGCCGTCGGACCCGCGCAGCTTGACCGCGCCGAGCTCCTCCAGGTCGCGGGAGAGCGTGGCCTGGGTGACCTCGACGCCGGACTCGGCCAGCAGCGCGGCGAGCTGGGTCTGCGAGGTGACCGGGCGGGCGGCGATCAGCTCGGCGATGCGGGCCTGCCGGGCCGACCGGGGCAGCGCACCGCTCACCCGGAGCGCTCCAGCAGCCACGTCAGCAGCGCCTTCTGCGCGTGCAGCCGGTTCTCCGCCTCGTCCCAGACGGCGCTCTGCGGCCCGTCGATCACGTCGGCGGCGATCTCCTTGCCGCGGTAGGCCGGCAGGCAGTGCAGGACGACGGCGCCGGCGGCGGCGCGGGCCAGCGCCGCCTCGTCGACGGCGTAGGGCAGGAACGGCGCGACCCGCGCCTCGTGCTCGCCCTCCTGCCCCATGGACACCCAGGTGTCGGTGGCCAGCACGTCGGCGCCGTCGGCGGCGGCCGCCGGGTCGGCGGTCCAGCGCACCGACCCGCTGGTCTCCGCGGCGATCTCCCCCGCCCGCTTGAGCACGTCGGGGGCGGGCTGGTAGCCCTCCGGGGAGCCGATCCGCACGTGCATGCCGGCGGTGGCGCCGCCGAGCAGGTAGGAGTGCGCCATGTTGTTGGCGCCGTCCCCGAGGTAGGTCAGGGTCCGCCCGGCGGGCGTGCCGTGGGCCTCGGCCACCGTCTGCAGGTCGGCCAGGACCTGGCAGGGGTGGAAGTCGTCGGTGAGCGCGTTGACCACCGGCACCCGGCTGGTGGCGGCCATGGTCTCCAGCCGGTCCTGGCCGAAGGTGCGCCAGA
Organism: Geodermatophilus sp. SYSU D00766; assembly: GCF_054049915.1. Lineage (NCBI taxonomy): Bacteria > Bacillati > Actinomycetota > Actinomycetes > Geodermatophilales > Geodermatophilaceae > Geodermatophilus > Geodermatophilus sp. SYSU D00766. The sequence goes on along the minus strand of NZ_JBJGYI010000056.1, from coordinate 14,906 downwards.
CGATGGCGGCGACCTGGCGGTCCAGCACCCGGGTGGTGTCCTCGACCGGCTCGCCGCGGCCGAGCTGGCTGGTGCCGGCGTCGACGACGAGCGGGTAGCCGCCGAGCTCGGCGACGCCGACGGAGAACGACACCCGGGTGCGGGTCGAGGGCTTGTCGAACACCACCGCCACGGCCCGCGGCACCCCGTTCGGGGCCCGCAGCGGGGTGGGGGCGGCGTCGGTGTGCCGGGTCCGCTTGAGCTCGGCGGCCAGCGCGAGGACCTCGGCCTGCTCGTCGGGGGTGAGGTCGTCGTCGCGGGTGAGGTGCCGGGTCACTGGTCGGTCTCCTGCAGGGCGGTGTCGAGGGCGGCCGGCAGCGCGGCGAGGAAGGCGTCGACCTGGGCGTCGGTGAGCACCAGGGACGGCGCGAGCCGCAGCACGTCGGGAGCGACGGCGTTGGTGAGGAAGCCGGCGTCGCGCAGGGCGGCCTCCAGGGGCCCTGCGACGTCCCGGGCCAGGACGACGCCGAGCAGCGCACCCCTCCCCCGGACGCCGGTCACCGCGGCGGACCCGAGGCCCTCGACGCCGGCGGTGAACCGGTGCTCGAGCTCCTTGGCGCGCTCGAGCAGGCCCTCGTCGCGGATGGTGTCGAGGACGGCGAGGGCGGCCGCGGCGGCGATCGGGTTGCCGCCGAAGGTGGACCCGTGCGAGCCGGCGGTCATCAGGTCGGCGGCGTCGCCGAAGGCGAGGGTGGCGCCGAGGGGCAGGCCGCCGCCGAGCGCCTTGGCCAGCGTGACGAGGTCCGGCTGCAGCCCGTCGGCCTGGTGGGCGAACCAGTGCCCGGTGCGGCCGGTGCCGGTCTGCACCTCGTCGACGGCGAACAGGGCGCCGGCGGCCCGGGCGGTGTCGGCGGCGGCGGCCAGGTAACCGGCGGGCGCGGGCAGCACGCCGCCCTCGCCGAGCACCGGCTCCAGCAGCACCATCGCCGTCGCGTCGCCGACCGTGCCGGCCAGCGCGGCGGCGTCGCCGTAGGGGACGTACCGGACGCCGCCGGGCAGCGGGGCGAAGGCGGCGGCCTTGGACGGCTGACCGGTGAGCGCCAGCGCGCCCATGGTCCGGCCGTGGAAGGCGCCCTCGGCGGTGACCACCTCGGGCCGCCCGGTGAGCCGGCTGATCTTGAAGGCGGCCTCGTTGGCCTCGGCGCCGGAGTTGCAGAAGAACACCCGCCCGGGCCGGCCGGCCAACTCCAGCAGCCGCTCGGCCAGCGCGACGCCGGGCTCGTGCATCGCCAGGTTGGACACGTGCCCGAGGGTCTGCGCCTGCCTCGTGATCGCCTCGACCACGCGCGGGTGGGCGTGGCCGAGGATCGTCGTGGCGATGCCGCCGAGCAGGTCGGTGTACTCGCGGCCGTCGACGTCCCACACGGTGGCGCCCTGCCCGCGCGCGAGCGCGACCGGCGGCGTCCGGTAGTTGCCCATCATCACCGCCGACCAGCGGCCGGCCAGCTCCTCGGTGCGGGTCATGCCGGCTCCTCCCCGGTGAGGGTGTGCGCCGGGACGACCATCGTCCCGGTGCCCTCGGTGGTGAACATCTCCAGCAGCAGGGCGTGCGGGGTGCGCCCGTCGACGACGGTGGCCCGCCGGACCCCGCCCTCGACCGCCCGCAGGCACGCGGCCATCTTCGGGACCATCCCGGCGTCCAGCGTCGGGAGGATCTCGGCCAGCTCGGCGGCGTCGATCTGCTGCACCAGCGAGTCGCGGTCGGGCCAGTCGGCGTAGAGGCCCTCGACGTCGGTGAGCACGACGAGCTTGACCGCCCCCAGCGCCACGGCCAGCGCGGCGGCGGCGGTGTCGGCGTTGACGTTGTGCACCACGCCGTCGCGGTCGGGTGCGACGGTGGCCACGACCGGGATCTTGCCCCGCTCGAGCAGCGCGGTGACCGGCGTCGGGTCCACGGCGACGACGTCACCGACCAGGCCGACGTCGACCGGCTCGCCGTCGACCACGGCGACGGTGCGCTCGGCGGTGAACAGCCCGCCGTCCTCCCCGGACAGGCCGACCGCCAGCGGGCCGTGGCCGTTGATCAGCCCGACCACCTCGGGGGTGACCTGGCCGGTGAGCACCATCCGGACCACGTCGACGGTCTCCTCGGTGGTGACCCGCAGGCCGCCGCGGAACTCGCTGTCGATGCCGAGCCGGCCGAGCATCCCGCTGATCTGCGGGCCGCCGCCGTGGACGACGACGGGCAGGATGCCGCAGGTCCGCAGGAAGACCATGTCGTCGGCGAAGGCCCGGCGGCAGTCCTCGTCGACCATCGCGTGCCCGCCGTACTTGATCACCACGACGTTGCCGTGGAACTCCTTGAGCCACGGCAGCGCCCCGGTGAGGACGGCGACCTTCGCGGCGTCGCCCTCGGGGTCGTGCCGGCGCATGCGGCGGGTGGTGCCGACGCGCCGCCGCGGCGGCGGGGGCGCCTCGTCGACCCGGACGTCGGGCGGGGTGGGGTCCTCGTGGGTGCTCACGTCGAGTACGCCGAGTTCTCGTGCACGTAGGCGATCGACAGGTCGTTGGTCCAGATCGTGGCCTGCTCGGTGCCGGCCTTCAGGTCGACGTCGACGGTGACCGCCCGGCCGGTGAGGTCGACGCCCTCCCGGGGGTCGCCGATGGCGCCGCCGCGGCAGACGGTGACGCCGTTGATGGTGACGTCCACCCGGTCGGGCTCGAAGGCGGCGTCGGTGGTGCCGAGCGCGGCCAGCACCCGGCCCCAGTTGGGGTCGTTGCCGAACAGCGCCGTCTTGAGCAGGTTGTTGCGCGCGCAAGCCCGGCCGGCGGTGAGCGCGTCCTGCACGCTCGCGGCGTTGCGCACGGTGATCGCGATGTCCTTGGTCGAGCCCTCGGCGTCGGCGAGCAGCTGCATGGCCAGGTCGGTGGCGGCGGCGGTGAGCGCCTCGGCCACCTCCCCGGGGGTCGGGGTGACCCCGCTGGCGCCGCTGGCCAGCACGATCACCGTGTCGTTGGTGGACAGGCAGCCGTCGGAGTCGACCCGCTCGAAGCTGACGCCCGTCGCCTGCCGCAGCGCCGGACCGAGCACGTCGGCGGATACCACCGCGTCGGTGGTGAGGACGACGAGCATCGTGGCCAGGCTCGGCGCGAGCATGCCCGCGCCCTTGGCCATGCCGCCGACGGTCCAGCCGTCCCGGGTCTGCACGGTGGTCTTGGGCACGCTGTCGGTGGTCATGATCGCCCGCGCGGCGTCGGCCCCGCCGTCGGCCGACAGCGCCTTCGCCGCGTCGGTGACGCCGGGCAGCAGCCGGTCCATCGGCAGCCGGACGCCGATGAGCCCGGTCGAGGCGACCGCGACGTCGATGGCACCCAGGCCGAGCTCGGTGGCGGTGTGCTCGGCGGTGGCGTGGGTGTCGCCGAAGCCCTCGGTGCCGGTGCAGGCGTTGGCGCCCCCGGAGTTGAGGACCACCGCCCGCAGCCGCCCGTCGAGCAGCACCTGGCGGCTCCACAGCACCGGCGCGGCGGGGAAGCGGTTGGTGGTGAAGACGGCGGCCGCGGCGTCCTGCGGGCCGTCGTTGACGACCAGCGCGATGTCGGGGTCGCCGCTGGACTTCAGGCCCGCGGCGACGCCGGCCGCCCGGAACCCGGCCGGTGCGGTGACGCTCACGGGGCCACCCCCACGACCGGCAGGCCGGTGGTCTCGGGCAGGCCGAGGGCGAGGTTGGCGCACTGCACGGCCGCGCCGGCGGTGCCCTTGACGAGGTTGTCGACGGCGGCGACGACGACCAGCCGGTGCGCGTCGGGGTCGACGGCGACCTGCAGCACGACGGTGTTCGCGCCGAGCACCTGCGCCGTCGTGGGCCACTGCCCCTCGGGCAGCAGGTGCACGAACGGCTCGTCGCCGTAGGCCTTCTCGTAGGCGGCGCGGACGGCGGCCGTGTCGACCGCCGGGCCGGCGCCGTCGGCCAGCGGCGCGGTGCAGGTGGCGAGGATGCCGCGGCTCATCGGCACCAGCGTCGGGGTGAAGCTGACGGTGACGTCGCGGCCGGCCGCGGCGGAGAGGTTCTGCACCATCTCCGGGGTGTGCCGGTGCACCCCGCCGACGCCGTAGGCGCTGGCCGAGCCCATGACCTCGCTGCCGAGCAGGTGCGGCTTGGCGGCCTTGCCCGCGCCGGACGTGCCGCTCGCGGCCACCACGACGACGTCGGGTCCGGCCAGGCCGGCGGCCAGCGCGGGGGCGAGGGCCAGGCTGACCGCGGTCGGGTAGCAGCCCGGCACGGCGATCCGCCGCGCGCCGGCCAGCTCCGCGCGCCGGCCGGGCAGCTCGGGCAGGCCGTAGGGCCAGGAGCCGGCGTGCTCGGAGCCGTACCAGCGGGTCCAGGCGGCGGGGTCGTTCAGTCGGTGGTCGGCGCCGCAGTCGATCACCAGGGTGTCCGGGGGCAGCTGCGCGGCGACGGCGGCGGACTCCCCGTGCGGCAGGGCGAGCACGACGACGTCGTAGCCGGCGAGGTCGGCGGGTGCGCTGGTCCGCACCTCCAGGTCGGCGAAGGGCAGCAGGTGCGGCTGCAGCTCGCCCAGGCGTCGGCCGGCGCTCGCGTTGGCGTGCACCCCGGCCAGCCGCAGGTTGGGGTGCCCGGCCAGCAGCCGGCACACCTCTCCCCCGGCGTACCCGGTGGCGCCGGTGACCCCGACCGTCCACGTCTGCACACTCGTCACGGTGCATGACCATACATGCCCGTGCATGACCTTTCATCACCGGGTCCCGATGGGCGGAGGCGGTGGCGGCTCCGTCGGTCGAACCCCGCGCACCCGCGGGACGACGCGCATCAGGAGACGAGGTGGGGGGACTGCGCGGGTCGCACGCCGGCGTAGGGACTCAGCCTCCCCCACCGGGTCAGTTCGCGCTCCAGCCACGGCGGCCCGGCCAGCACCATCCGGCCCGACTCCAGGGCGGCGGTGAACCCGAGCCGGCCGGCGCACCAGCCCACGAGCGAGCCGGCGTCGGTGGTGACCACGCCGTCGTCGGTGAAGCCGGGCGTCTCGACGCAGACCTCGTTGCCCGTCCGGTCGAGCAGCAGCCAGAGGTGGTGCGGCGCGCGGGACCGACGGACGTCGAACCGCACGACCACGCGGGACCGCGGCAGGGAGGCCGGGTCGATCAGCCGGGCCAGGATCCAGAGGGCGAGGTAGGGGTCGTGGTCGCCCGGCGCCACCTCGCGCCACCGCGCCCCCCACCTCCCCAGTGCGGCGCAGACGTCCTCCAGCTCCCGCCCCATCCGGGTCAGGGTGTACTCCGTGGTGCGTCCCGACCGCCTCCGCTCGACCACGCCGTCCCGTTCCAGCGTGTGCAGCCGCTGGGCCAGGACGCTGCGCGAGAGCCCGGGGGCACCGTCGAGGATGTCGCCGAAGCGGACGCACCCCAGGGCCAGGTTCCGGATGATGATCGGCGTCCACCGCTGGGCGAAGACCTCGGCCCCGAGCGCCAGGGGGCAGTACTGACCGTAGCCACCCATGCGGGACACCCTCCACCCGCGGCGGGCCCTGCGGGGCACCTGGGAGCGCGGTGCGTGCCCGGCAGTCCGTTTTCCGGACTGACGGGCGCGGCATCGGACGAGTGGACTCGACGGGTCCGCCCACGGCCGAGGAGTCCCGATGCGCCGGTCCCTGCCCACCGTCGTCGCGGCGGCCGTCCTGACGGCCACGTTCGCGTCCGTCTCACCCGCCGCAGCCTCGCCCCCGGTGGACGGCGCGAGCATCCGGACGTGGAACGAGATCGCGGTCACCGCCATCACGTCGACGACACCACCGACGCCTGGGCCGGTCGGGCCCCTCTACCTCGCCTACGTGCACCGCGCCGTCTACGACGCGGTGCAGGGCCTCCCCCGCCGCGCCTCCGTCCCGGCCGCGGTCGCCGCGGCGGCCCATGGCGTCCTGGTCACCTACTTCCCCGGCCAGCAGGAGGTGCTCGACCAGCGGTACACCGCCGAGCTGGCCGCCGTCCGGGACGGCAAGGCGGAGGACCGGGGTGTCGCCGCCGGCGAGGAGGCCGCGCGGACCCTGATCGAGGACCGGCGGGACGACGGCCTGAACGGGCCGGCGCTGCCCCTACCCACTCCCGGGCCCGGGGTGTGGGAGCCCCTCCCGACAGAGCCACCGACGACGGCTGCCGCGGCCTCCTGGCTCGGCACGGTGGAGCCCTTCGTGCTCGGGTCCCCGTCGGAGCTGCGGCCGGCCGGTCCTCCGGCGCTGACCAGCGACCGCTGGGCCCGTGACTACGAGGAGGTCAAGACGGTCGGTTCGGCGTCGTCGACGGTGCGGACAGCGGAACAGACCGCCGCGGCGCTCTTCTGGGCCGACCAGCCGGCCGTGCAGAGCCAGCGGGCCCTGCGCGGCTACAGCGTGCAGGAGCGTCTGGACGCGATGGAGACGGCGCGGCTGTTCGCCCTCGTGAACACCGCGAGCACCGACGCGCTGATCGCCTGCGCCGACGCCAAGTTCCACTGGAACTTCTGGCGGCCGGTCGGCGCCATCCGGCGGGCGGACACCGACGGCAACCCCGCCACCGTGCCCGACCCCGCGTGGAGCCCCCTCGTCCCGGCACCGAACTTCCCCGAGTACCCGAGCAACCACGCCTGCGCGACGACCGCTCTCGCCACGGTGGTCGACGCGCTGCGGGGGGACTCGCCGTTCTCGCTGACGGTGAGCAGCGTCAGGGGCACACCGCCCGTCGAGTACCCGACCACCTTCACCTCCGCCGAGCAGCTGATCGAGGAGGTCGGGAACGCGCGCATCTGGGCCGGGATCCACTACCGGTTCTCCGTCGAGGACGGCACCGCCATCGGTCGCGCGGCCGCGCGGGCGGTCCTGGAGTCCGACCGGTGGCCGGGCGGGCGTCAGCCGAGCGGGTCGCCCTCGCCGTAGGGGACCAGCCGCAGCCGGCGCGCGTCACCGGTGGGCGTGGTGGCGCGCAGGGTCTCCAGGGAGTCGACGCCGACACGGACGAACCGCCCCGACCACTGGTCGAGCTCGCCGGCGGCGATGGCGACGACGAGGTCGACGACGTCCTCCGGGCGGGTCCACTCGGTGCGGCCGGCGTGCATCGGCATGGCGCGGGTCATCGCGGTGTCGACCACGCCGGGCGCCACGTCGAACGCCCGCACGCCGTGCGCCGCGCCGGCCAGGTCGAGGGACTCGGTGAGCCGGACCTGCGCGGTCTTGCCCGCCGAGTAGGCGCTGTAGAGCGGGTTGGCCCGCGTGGCGATCCCGCTGGACAGCCCGATCACCCGCCCGCCGCCGGCGGCGAGCATCCCGGGCAGCACGGCGCGGGCGAGCAGGAACGGACCGCGCACCTGGCTCTCCACCACCGACCACCACTGGTCGGGGTCGGCCTGCCAGAGCGGCACCTCGGCGGCGTCGATCAGCCCGGCGTTGTTGACCAGCAGCCCGACCGGGCCGAGCTCCGCCGTCACCCGCGCGACGGCGGCGTCGACGGCCGCGGGGTCGGTGACGTCGGCGGGCAGCGCGAGGGTGCGCGCGCCGGTGGCCGCGGCGACGTCGTCCATCGCCGCCCGCAGCCGGCCGCCGCCGCGGGCCAGCCCGGCGACGGCGGCGCCGCGGGCGGCCAACCCCTCGGCGAGGTGCCGGCCGATGCCCGCCGACGCCCCGGTGACGAGCGCGACGAGCCCGCTCAGGTCAGGCGTCACCGCTGCGCAGGGTGATCCCCTGCAGCTCCACGACCGCGACGACGCCCGCGCGCACCCGGGCGACGTCCTCGGCGGTCAGCGTGCGGTCGGGGGCGCGCAGCACCAGCGAGTACGCCAGCGAGCGCGACCCCGGCGGCACCGGCGGGCCGGCGTAGACGTCGAACAGGCGCACCGACTCGAACAGCTCGCCGGCCCCGCCGCGCACCAGCGACTCGACGTGCGCGGCGGTGATCGCGTCGGGCACCACGAAGGCGAGGTCGAGGAACACCGGCGGGAAGGCCGAGATCGGCGGGCCCACCGGCACCGGCGCCGGGGGCAGCGCGTCGACGTCGAGCTCCATGACGCAGGTGCGGGCCGGCAGGTCCAGCGCCGCGCACACCCGCGGGTGCAGCTCGCCGGCGTACCCGACGACGCGGGCGTCCTCGCCCTCGCCGACGACGAGCTCGGCGCAGCGGCCGGGGTGCCAGGGGGCGCGCTCGCCGGGGCGGACGAACAGCCGCACGCCGGCGGCCTCGGCGACCAGCCGGGCGGCCTGCACCGCGTCGGCCCACCCGGCCGGGCGGCCCGGGCCCCACCAGCCGCGGGGCTCGCGGGCGCCGGTGAGTGCGACGGCCACGTGCCAGGGCTGGTCGGGGACGGCGCCCAGCAGCGCGGCGAGGGTGTCGTCGTCGGGCCGCCGGTCGACGCCGGGGACCGGCGCCGGGGTGCGGCCGCCGCCGGGGAAGACCGCGCCGTGCTCGAACAGGGCGACGTCGCGCCGGCCGCGGGCGAGGTTGCGGGCCAGCGTGGCGAGCAGGCCGGGCAGCAGCGTGGTGCGCAGCGCCGGCTCCTCCTCCGACAGCGGGTTGCGCACCAGCACGACCTGGCGGCGCTCGTCGTCGTCGGGCAGGCCGAGGGTGTCGGGCACGCCCAGCCCGACGAACGGGTAGGCCGGCGCCTCGACGTAGCCGGCCTCGGCCAGCGTCCGGCCGATGCTGCGGCGGCGGCGCTGGGTCTCGGTGAGCCCGCGCCCGGGCGGGGCGGTGGGCAGCACCGAGGGGACGTCGTCGTAGCCGGCCAGCCGGACGACCTCCTCGACGAGGTCGGCGGGGTCGGTGAGGTCGGGGCGCCACGACGGCGGGGTGACGGTGAGCCGGTCGCCGTCGGCCTCGACCGTGCAGCCGACCGCGCCGAGCAGCTCGACCACCTCCGCCGCGGTGTACGGCACGCCGGCGACCCGGCCGGGCTGCGCGGCGTCCAGCAGGATGACGGGGCGCGGGCCGCGGGTGTCGACGTCGACCGGGCCGCCGACGACGCGGGCGCCGCCGTACTCGGCCAGCAGCGCCGCGGCGCGGGCCAGCGCGACGACGGTCATCTCCGGGTCGACGCCGCGCTCGAAGCGCTTGGCGGCCTCGCTGGGCAGCCGGTGCCGGCGGGCGGTGCGGGCCACGCCGGTGGGCTCCCAGTGGGCGGCCTCGAGCAGCACGTTGCGGGTGCCGTCGCCGATCTCGGTGGACGCCCCGCCCATGACCGCGGCCAGCCCGATCGGGCCGGTGTCGTCGGTGATGAGCAGGTCGTCGGGCGACAGCGCGCGGTCGGCGCCGTCGAGGGTGGTCAGCCGCTCGCCCTCCCGCGCCCGGCGGACGACGATCGGCCCGGTGACCGCGTCGCGGTCGAAGGCGTGCATCGGCTGGCCGAGCTCGAGCATCACGTAGTTGGTGACGTCGACGGCCAGCGAGATCGACCGGACGCCGGACTGCGCCAGCCGGCGGCGCATCCACCACGGGCTCGGCGCGGTGGGGTCGAGCCCCTCCACGGCCAGCATCGAGAAGCGGTCGCAGCGGTCGGCATCGGCGACGGCGACCTCCCACGCCGGCTCGCCGGCCGCCTCCACCGCGGCCGCGGCGGCGCCGGGGTCGCGCCAGCCGACGGCCAGCCCGGTGCCCACCTCGCGGGCGATGCCGCGCATGGCCAGGCAGTAGCCGCGGTCGGGGGTGACGGCCAGCTCGACCACGACGTCGTCGAGGCCCACCACCGGGCGGGCGTCGGCGCCCGGCTCGGGCCCCTCCCCGCCGGAGGCGAGCACCAGGATCCCGGCGTGGTCCTCGCCGGTGCCGAGCTCGCGCGCCGAGCAGATCATCCCGTCGGAGACGTGGCCGTAGGTCGTGCGCGCGGCGATCGCGAACCCGCCGGGCAGCACCGCGCCGGGCAGCGCGACGACGACCGCGTCGCCCACGGCGAAGTTCGTGGCACCGCAGACGACGCCCCGGGGCTCCGCCTCCCCGACGTCGACCCGGCAGTACCGGATCGGCTTCTTGAACCCGGTGAGCTCCTCGATCTCCAGCACCCGGCCGACCACCAGCGGTCCGGTGACCTCGGCCGGGCGGTGGACCTCCTCGACCTCCAGGCCCAGCCGGACGAAGGTGGCGTCGAGCTCCTCGACCGTCGTCCCGGCGGGGACGTCGACGTACTCGGCCAGCCAGCCGACGGGGACCCTCACTGCTCCACTCCGAACGCCGTGGTGAACCGGACGTCGCCCTCGACGATGTCGCGCATGTCCGCGACGCCCGAACGGAACTGCAGCGCCCGCTCGATGCCGACGCCGAAGGCGAAGCCGCTGAACTCCTCCGGGTCGACGCCGCAGGCGACGAGCACCCGTGGGTTGACCATCCCGCAGCCGCCCCACTCGACCCAGCGCGGGCCGTCGCGGTGCTCGGGGAACCACACGTCGAACTCCGCCGACGGCTCGGTGAACGGGAAGTACGAGGGCCGCCAGCGGGTGACCGCCTCCGGACCGAACAGCGAGCGGGCCAGGTGGTCGAGCGTGCCGCGCAGGTGCGCCATGGTGAGCCCACGGTCGACGGCCAGGCCCTCGACCTGGTGGAACACCGGGGTGTGCGTCGCGTCGAGCTCGTCGGTGCGGTAGACCCGCCCGGGCGCCACGACGTACACCGGCGGCCGGCGCGAGAGCAGCGTGCGCGCCTGCACCGGGCTGGTGTGCGTCCGCAGCACCAGGCCGCCGTCCTCGGGCGCGACGAACAGCGTGTCCATCATCGAGCGCGCCGGGTGGTCGGGGCGGATGTTGAGCGCGTCGAAGTTCAGCCACTCGGCCTCGAGCTCGGGGCCGTCGGCCACCTCGTAGCCCATGCCGACGAACACGTCGGCGATCCGCTCCATCAGCGTGGTGATCGGGTGCCGCGCGCCGCGCGGGGTGCGGTCCCAGGGCAGCGTGACGTCGACCCGCTCCTCGGCCAGCACCCGCTCGTCGCGCTCGGCCTCCAGCACCGTGCGGCGGGTGTCGTAGGCCTCCGTGACGGCGACCCGCGCCGCGTTGACCCGCTTGCCGGCGTCGGCCCGGGCGGCCGGGGGCAGCGCACCGAGCTCGCGGCGGGCCAGCGGCACGGGCGCCCGGTCACCGAGGTGGGCCGGGCGGACGGCGGCCAGCGCGTCGAGGTCTGCGGCCTTCGCGAAGGCCTCGCGGGCCGCGGCGACGGCGGCGTCGAGGGCCTCGGCGGAGAGGGCCGCGACCTGCTTGGGGTCGTAGGGGTCGTTGGCGCCGGACACGGGAGGCCATTCTGCCCGCCATCCCCGCCCGGCCGCCCCCGGGTTCCCGGGCCGGCCGTCCCGCCCCGTGACGAGATCGGCGGTCTCGTGGCCATCAGCGCCGCACGGCCACGAGATCGGCGATCTCGGTGTGGGTGGAGGGGGTGTCCGGGGCGGCTGCCAGGATCGGCGGCGCACGGCGAGCACGGACACGGCGAGCACGGACACAGCGAGCACGGACACAGCGAGCACGGACACAGCGAGCACGGACACGGGAGGCGCACCGGATGGCGCTGGTGCTGGCGCTGGCCTCGGCCGTCGTCTACGGGATGGCCGACTTCTGCGGCGGCATCGCCAGCCGGCGGGCGGCCGCGGCCACCGTCGTCGCGATCTCGCAGGCCGCCGGCCTGGTCCTGGTCGCGCTGCTGCTGCCCTGGCTCGGCGGGGAGCCCGCCGGCACCGACCTGGTGTGGGGTGCGGTGGCCGGCATCGCCGGGGGCGCCGGGCTGCTGCTGTTCTACCGGGCGCTGGCCACCGGCGTGATGAGCGTCGTGGCGCCGGTGACCGCGGTGTCGGCGGCCGCCCTCCCGGTGCTCGCCGGGCTGGCGCTCGGTGAGCGGCTGGGCGCCGCGGCCGCCGTCGGCATCGTGCTGGCCCTGGCCGCGGTGGTGCTGGTGTCGGCCGAGGGCGGGCTGTCCTCGCTGCGCTCGGCCCGGCTGGGCAGCGTCGGCCCGGCGCTGGCCGCCGGCGCGGGGTTCGGCCTGTTCTTCGTGCTGCTCGAGCGCACCGGCGACGACGCCGGGCTCACTCCCCTGGCGGCGGCGCGCGTGGTCTCGGTGCTGCTGGTCGGCGCGCTGGCGCTGGGCACGGTCCGGTCGCTGCGGGTGCCGCGCCGCGTGCTGCCGGTCGTGCTGCTCGCCGGCGTGGGTGACATGGCTGCCAACGCGCTGTACCTCCTCGCCACGCAGGCCGGCGGCCAGCTGGCGATCACCGGCGTGCTCGCCTCGCTCTACCCGGCGAGCACGGTCGTGCTGGCGCAGCTGGTGCTGCGGGAGCGGCTGGCCGGCGCCCAGCGGGCGGGCCTGGCGGTCGCGACCGCGGCGGTCGTGCTCATCGCGCTCCCGGCCTGACCTGCCCCCTCGGGGTGACCGGCGGGCCGCTGGGCTGCGCCCGGCGCCGTCGCTGCCGAGAACTCCTCCGTGACCCACCTCGAGGAGGCACCGGTGCCGCCCGGACCCGCGATCGCGCACGACCCCGTCCTCCAGGACGCCATCCGGGGCGTGCGCAGCGTCTTCCAGCCCATCGTCGAGATCGACACCGGCCGGGTCGTCGCCTACGAGGCGCTGGCCCGGGGCCCGGTCGGCCCGCTGCAGCGGCCCGACGCGCTGTTCGCCGCCGCCCGCGCCGCCGGCCGGCTCGCCGAGCTCGACGAGGCCTGCCGTGCCGCCGCCTTCCGCGGCGCGGTCGACGCCGGGCTGGTCGCACCGCTGACGGTGTTCGTCAACGTCGAGCCCGAGGTCCTCGACACCGCGCCGCTGGCCGACCTGCTGGCCATCGCCGAGAGCGCCCCCGGGCAGCTGCGCGTCGTCATGGAGATCACCGAGCGGGCCATCGCCGCCCGGCCGGCCGAGCTGCTGCGCACCGTCGAGCGGGTCCGGGAGCTGGGCTGGTCGGTCGCCGTCGACGACGTCGGCGCCGAGTCCATGTCGCTGGCCTTCCTGCCGCTGCTGCGCCCCGACGTCGTCAAGCTCGACCTGCGGCTGGTGCAGGAGCGTCCCGGCCCGCAGATCGCCGAGATCATGAACGCGGTCAACGCCTACGCCGAGCGCAGCGGCGCCGTCGTGCTGGCCGAGGGCATCGAGGACGAGCGCCACCTGCGCACCGCCCGCGGGCTCGGCGCCACGCTGGCGCAGGGCTGGCTGTTCGGCCGCCCGGGCCCCGGCGCCGCACCGGACCTCACCGTCGGCGAGCTGGTGCTGCCCGGCGCGGGCCTGCCCGCCGGCGCGCTCGGCGCGGTGTCGCCGTTCGCCTGCCTGCCCGACGGCACGCCGCTTCGGCGCGCCCCCAAGGCGCTGCTCATCGAGCTGTCCAAGCAGCTGGAGCGGGAGGCGATGCGCCTGGGCGAGACCTGCGTCGTCGCCGCGACCTTCCAGGAGGCGCGCCACTTCACCGTCTCCACCACCCAGCGCTACCGCGACCTGGTCGACCGCACCGGCTTCGTCTGCGCCCTCGGCGAGGACCTGCCCGTCGAGCCGCTGCCCGGCCTGCGCGGCGCCCACCTCGACCCGGCCGACCCGGTCCGCGGCGAGTGGGACGTCGCCGTCCTGTCGCCGCACTTCAGCGCCGCGCTGCTCGCCCGCGACCTCGGCGACGACGGCCCCGACGCGGAGCGCACCTTCGAGTACGCGCTCACCTACGACCGGGACACGGTCTCGCGGGCGGCGTCGTCGCTGCTGTCGCGGGTGGCGCCGCGGGCCGACGCGGAGCCGGCGCACCCGGCCGCGGAGGCCGCCGTCCCCACCGCCCCGGTGAGCCGCCCGGCCGGCGGGCTGGCCGTGGGGACGACGAACGCCGAGGTGCTGCTGCGCCGGGCGCTGGAGGCCACGCCGAGCGGGGTGACCATCGTCGACATGCGGCTGCCCGACCAGCCGATCGTCTACGCCAACGCGGCGTTCCGGGAGCTGGCCGGCCTGCCGCCGGAGGAGATCCTCGGCCGCAACTGCCGGCTGCTGCAGAGCCCCGACACCGACCCCGGCGCGGTGGCGCGGATCCGTGCGGCCGTCGAGGCGGGCGAGCCCTGCCGGGAGACGGTGCTCAACCTGCGCGGCCCGGAGCGCACGCCGTGGTGGAACGAGCTGCACCTGGCGCCCGTGCACGACTCCGACGGCTCGGTGGTGCAGTACATCGGGGTGCAGGTCGACGTGACCGCGCGGGTGGAGGCCGAGCGGGCGCTGGTCCGCGAGCGCGACCGCACGCAGGCCGCGCTGGCCCGCATCCAGGAGATGGCCTTCACCGACCCGCTGACCGGCCTGCCCAACCGGCGGCGCCTGGAGGAGCAGGTCGAGGCCGCGATCTGGGAGGCGCGGGCCCGCGGTGACGCGCTCGGCCTGCTGTTCGTCGACCTCGACGGGTTCAAGGCGGTCAACGACGCCCTCGGCCACGCCGCCGGCGACGAGCTGCTGCAGGTGGTCGCCGGGCGGCTGCGCGAGCGCGTGCGCCGTCGCGACCTGCTCGCCCGGCTCGGAGGGGACGAGTTCCTCGTCGCCCTGCCGGACCTGCGGCCGGAGACGGCGGCGGCCGAGGCGTCCCGGGTCGCCGACGAGCTGGCCGCCTCGATCCGCCGGCCGATGGCGCTGCGGGGCACCGAGGTCGCCCTCGGCGCCAGCATCGGGGTGAGCGTGTGCCCCGAGGACGGCGTGGTCTTCGCCGACCTGCTGCACCGGGCCGACCTGCGGATGTACGACCGCAAGGCCCTGACCCGGGTCGCGGCGTCCCGGGCGGCGACCGCCCGCGCGGCGGCGGCCTCGGTGCCCCCGCCGGTGGCACCGGTGCCGTCCTGACGGTGGGGTGCACCCCGGGCGGACGGGGGTAGAGCGGGGGGGGGGGGGGCGGGGGCCGCCCCCGCCCGCCCCTCTGGTGTGCCCCCCCGCCCCCACCCACACGACGGCCGCCCGCGCCGCGGTGGGGCGCGGCGCGGCG